>NZ_JBHTVT010000031.1:0-37899 GCF_042792795.1 Isoptericola sp. NPDC056605
GTGCCGGGCCGTCGGCGTCCCAGGACCGCCGTCACGACCCGTGGTGGTGCTCCGGAAGGCCGGGGAGGTCCGGCAGGTGGTGATCGCCGTGCGGGACGGCGACCGCACCCGCGTCGGTGTCGGTGAGGCCGGCCGTCGTGGCCGTCGCGACCAGCAGCGCGCCGGCGAACAGGCCGGCCAGGGTCATGGCCGGACCACCGCGGTGCGGCCGGCGAGCGCCGTCCGCCGCCGGCTCGGGGGCGGCGTCGCGCGGCCGGGTCGTCGCGCCGATCGTCGCGGCGCCGGCGAGCTGCAGGGTCGCGGCCGCCACCGCGGCCGCGCCGAAGTGGCCGCCCGGCGCCACGGCGAGGGAGAGACCGACGACGCTGACGACCGCGAGGACCCCGACCCCCCACCCCGCGGCGGCCTGCCGCGTCCCGCGGGGTACGACGCCGCGCAGGACCAGCAGGGCGACCACCAGCTCCGCCACCCCGGCCACCAGCGCGAGCAGCCCCTGCGGACGGGGGAGCGTGCTCCGCGCCGCGCCCAGGTTCACGAGGCCCGCGCCGAGCAGGGTGAACGCGACGAGGATGCGGCCCGGCGCGGCGATCGCGGTCATGCCGTGGCGACGCCCGCCTCGGCGCGGCGGTCCGCCCCCAGCCCGACGCCGAGCAGCAGGAGCGCGCTGGCCAGGTGCAGCACGTTGTCGGCGCCGTTCAGCGCGATGATGTTCGCGCCCGTCCCGACGAGGAAGAGGCCGAGGACCCCGACCAGCAGGTAGACGGCGCCGACGGTCACGTTGACGCCCTTGGCCGCAGCGACCGAGCGGGACGCCAGGAGCAGGGCGGCGCCGATCGCGACGTGGATGATGTTGTGCAGCGGGTTCACCTCGAAGAACAGCAGCTTCTCGCCCTCCGTGGCGGCGAAGCCGACGCCTGACGTGACGACGAACCCGGCGAGGCCGACCAGCAGGTAGACGGCGCCGAAGACTGCGGCGAGGAGGCGGTTCGCGGACGAGCCCATGGTGGCTGCTCCTTCTTCTCTCGGGCGTGGGGTGGTCCCGCGCTCGGAGGTGGTTCGGAGCGGTCCGCAGGATGGATGGGGCCGCGTGTATCACGCGGCGCGGGTCGTCCTCTTTCCGGGCGATGACGAGTACGCAGCACCGCACGAGCGCTGCCGGAGGAGGTCCTTGCATGTCGATGCAACTTCCTCCTGCCGCGTCGTCGGGCCGCGCCGTAGGCTCGGAGGCTCCGGGGCGCGGCCGCCCCGGCTTCTCGACGAGCCCTCCCGAGGTGCGAACAGCCATGACACGAGCCGCTGAGGAACCACTCGGTGGGGCGCCCGACGCCGACGAGAGCCTGGGCGACCGGGCCGCGCGGGCGATCCTGGAGTTTCGGGAGGGGCGCACGGACGCCCTGACAGACCTGGTCCGGGAGGCGACGCCGTTGCTGTGGCACACGGTGCGTGCCCAGGGCGTCGACCGGGACGTCGCCGACGACGTGGTGCAGTCCACGTGGGCTGCGCTCGTGCGGCACGCGGACACGATCGCCGAGCCGAAGGCCGTGCTGAAGTGGCTCCTCGTGACGGCCCGCCGGGCCGCCTGGGAGACGGTGCGCAAGGGGCGTGCGGACCTGCGCCGCCGCACCGAGCTGCCGGACGACGTGACCGAGGGCGCCGCGGCGCTGCCGGACGCCCGCCCGGGCCCGGAGGCCGAGGTGCTGACCGACGAGCGCGACCGGATCCTCTGGTCGTCGCTGCGCCGGCTCCCGGAGCGCTGCCAGGAGCTGCTGCGCCTCGTCTCGCTCGCCGACCGCCCGGACTACAAGGCGATCTCGGCGTCGATCGGCATGCCGGTGGGAAGCATCGGCGCCACACGGGGACGGTGCCTGGCGAAGCTGCGCGCCGTCCTCACCGAGCAAGGGGAGGCCTCGTGGACATGAGCCAGAAGCACGAGAACGCGTGGGGCGAGCCCGTGCCCGGCGAGGACGAGACCCTGGACGCGCACGACGTCGCGGTCCTGGGGCGGCTCGGCCGCGCGGTCGAGGCGGTCGACCCGGTGCCCGAGGGCCTGGTCGAGCGATCGCTGTTCGCGATGACGCTCGCCCGGCTCGAGGCCGAGGTCATGGAGCTGCAGCAGATCGAGGCCCCCGTCGGGTCCGTGCGCGGCGACGCCCCGCCGCTCGAGGCGCGCACGATCACGTTCACGCACGAGCGACTCACCGTGATGATCGCGCTGTCCATCGACGACGACGGCACCCACGTGCGCCTCGACGGCTGGGTCGCACCCGCCGCGACGCTGGTCGTCGAGCTGCGCCAGCCCGGCGGCGAGCGCACCACCACGGCGGACGACGACGGCCGCTTCGCCTTCACCGCCGTCGACCGCGGCCCCACCAGCCTGCTCGTGCGCCTGCCCGACGGCGGGGACGTCACCGTCGCCACGCCGGTCATCGAGCTCTGAGACGCCGGGCGCGACTCGCGCCCACCCTGATCGTGCGCCGATCCGGCGCGCCCGTGACGAGGAGGACACGTGACCGAGAGCCCCGTAGGACCGACGCCGAGCCGGCCCGAGCCGACGATCCGGTTCCTGGACCCCAGCACCGCGCGACGGAGTCCCGGGCAGCGCCAGGTCGGGTCGACCTGGTACGTGGCCGATCGTCTCCTGGTCCGTGGAGGCCTTCCTGACTCGATCCGTGGCCGCCTGCGGGCACCAGGTGGCGCCGAGGCGCTGCCGTCGGTGCTCTCCCTGGAGCCGAGCGAGGACGAGGACGCGGCTGCAGGCTTCGAGCGCGCGGCGCGGCGTCAGGGCTGTCACGTCGGGGTCGAGGTCAGGTACCGGCATGGGACCGAGCCCTCCGCGGACGCCGCACCGCTCGATCTGGTGGACGAGGACCTGGGTTTCGTGCTTCGTCTGATCGCGGACCGACCCGACGTGCAGCCCGACGCCTGGGAGGTGCTCGAGGCCGACGCCCGCGACGAGTCGACCCCGTGGTCTCTCAGTCTCGATCACGTCCTGACCGCGCTCCCGTTCACGACGCACCCCTTCACGACCCATCCCTTCACGACGCACCCCTTCACGACGCACCCCTTCACGACGCACCCCTTCACGACGCACCCCTTCACGACCCACCCCATGGCGGCGCAGCCGTTCACGACTCATCCGTTCACCACCCACGGGATGGCGGAGTACGGCGTGCCCGGCAGCGGGGGGAGGTCGCCGGTGGCCTGGCTCGGGGCGCCGCCGGCGCGCCGAGCCCGGGACGACGGCGACGAGTCGCGGACCCCGGACGGGGCGGTCCGCCCGGTGGTCGCGATCGTCGACACCGGGATCGGGACGCATCCGTGGTTCGGCTCCTACGGGCTGGGGAAGGACCCGGACGACGGCAACGGCGTGGTGATCCGCGGAGCGAGCCTGCCCGACGGGCCCATCGGGACGTACCCGGTGCCGCAGCTGCCGGAGGAGGACGCCGAGATCGGTGGCGCGAGCACCGCTCCGCTGACGGGCCCCCTCGACCCCGTCGCGGGACACGGGACGTTCATCGCAGGGATCGTGCACCAGACCTGCCCGGACGCGCGGCTCCTGCCGGTGCGGGTGGTCGGGGGTGCCGGCGCCGCCATCGAGTCCGAGGTGATCGAGTCGCTCCGGCGACTCCTGCGGTTCCACCGCCGAGGGCTCGCGGGGGAGGAGGGCTACGTCGCGGTGGACGTGGTGGTGCTCCCGATGGGCTACTACCACGAGCAGCCCGAGGACCTGCAGTGGGACCACCCTCTGTCCGACGTGCTCGCGCGGCTGCGCGACTCCGGCGTCGCGGTCGTCGTGGCGGCGGGCAACGACGGCGAGACACGTCCTGAGTTCCCGGCTGCCTTCGCGCCCGAGGTGGACCGACGCGCCACTCCTCCACGCATCACCAGCCCGCGGGACACGAGCACGGAGCGGCCCCCCATCCTGGCGGTGGGGGCCGCCAACCCCGACGGCTCGACGGCGTTGTTCTCCAACGACGGGCCCTGGGTGACGTGCGTCCGCCCCGGCGCCGCGGTGGTGAGCACCGTGCCGCGAACTCTCGACGGTCCGAGCACGCCTTCTCTGCGCACGCGGGAGCGGTACGCCGACGCAGTGCGGTCGACGATCGACCCGGAGGGATTCCAGGGAGGATTCGCGACCTGGAGCGGGACGTCGTTCGCCGCGCCGGTCCTCGCGGGTGAGATCGCCCGTGAGCTGCTCGCGGACCGGAGTCGGCGTGCCCGCGCGGCTGACGCTACGCTCACGGAGTCGGTCGACCGGGCCGATCACGGCGATGAGGCGCGGGTGGCGGCGATCTGGCGAGCCATCTCCGGGGCGACGGGAGGCCTGTCGCTCGACGGCACGTCCACCCCGGGGTGATCCACAGGGGGTGAGGCATGAGCGACGCGCTGGCGACGGTCCGCGCCGAGGTCGACGAGATCCGGTCGCACGCGCGCGCTCATCGCCAGTTCTCGAGCACACTCGGCCGCTACGAGGCCGCCCTCGTCCGGCTCGACCGGCTCGAGGGGGAGTCGACGGCGGCGGAGGTCGCCGCGGTCCGCGCCCGGGTCCTCGTGGGTATCGCAGCCTGCGAGGGCGAGCTCGGTGCAGACCGCGAGGTGGTCCTGGCGAAGCTGGCCGCGGCGGCGGCGATGGCGCTCCGCGCCGGCAGCGCGGAGATGGTGGCCCTCGTCCACGCCAACCTCGGCCTGCAGCTGCTGCGGTCGGGGGACCACGACGGCGCGCGGATCGAGCTCGACGCCGCGCTGGACGGCCTTGTCGACGAGGCAGAGATGCTCCCGGTCCTCCTCAACAGGAGCTCCCTCCTGCTCGAGGTCGGTGCGATCGACGATGCCGTCGTCGACCTTCGACGGTGCTTGGAGATCGCTCGCGCGCTGCGGGACGAGCAGGTGGTCCCGATGGCGGAGCACAACCTCGGGTACGCGCAGTTCCTCGCCGGCGACCTCCCGGCGGCCCTGCGAGCGATGGACGCCGCCGCGGAGGCGGCACCGCCCGAGCATGCCGGCGTCGGCCTGATGGACAAGGCGGCGGTGCTCTATGAGGCCGGATTGCTGACGGATGCGGAGGTCGCGCTCCGGACGGCGGCCGGGATCCTCGCCGCCACGGGTGGCGCACGCGACCTGTTGGACGCCGAGCTCGAGCAGGCTCGGTGCCTGGCGGGCCTCGCGAGGTTCTCGGAGGCTGAGGAGCTCGCCGAGCGGGTCCGTAACCGTGCCCGGCGGGCGGGCCACGGGGTCATGGCGCTCCGGGCGGAGGTCGTCGCCTTGGACTCACGGTTCGGGCTCGTCGTCGCGGACGAGCGGCGCGAGCTGCTGCGGCCCCTCGCGCAGGCGGCCGACGAGCTCTGCGCGCGTGTCGAGGACCAGCCCGGCGCGGACCGGGTGCTCATCGACGCCCGGCTGCTCGCCGCGGAGGCATGGGCTCGCGCGGGCAGGTTCACCGAGTCGCAGAAACGCCTCCGCGCCCTGCCACCGCGATCCAGCCTGGCCCTCGGCGCGCGCGTGCGCGGTGAGGTCGTCGCCGCGCTGTGCGGCTTCGGCACGGGGTCTCGGCGTGCAGGTCTGGCGGCCGTCAGACGGGGCTATCGGCTCCTCGCGGTGCAGCGTCAACAGCTCGGGGCGGTCGAGGCGGTGACGGCCGCCGCGGTGCACGGCATCCGGCTGCAGGGGGTCGACATCGACGCGGCGCTGATGTCCGTGTCGCCGGACGCGTTCTTCGACGCCTTGGAGCGCGGGCGTGCGACCTTCGCGGGGTCGGGACGGGTCCGCCCACCGGACGACCAGCAAGCCGCCGAGCTGATCGTGTCGGCACGTCGGCTGATGGAGCGTGCGCGCCTGCTCCGTTCGGACGAGGCCACGACGGATGCCGAGCTGATGCGCGGCGTCGAGATGCATCGCGACGCGCGACGGCTCCAGGACCGGGCGCGGGAACGGACCTGGCACTCGGGCGGCGACCGGGGCGTGCCCTCCCCGGCCACCGCGCGCGGGCTGCGGGCGGAGCTGCGCGCGGCCGGGTCGGACCGGGTGGTCCTAAACCTGACGATGAGCGGCGGCCGCCTGCGCGCCATCCGGCTCGACGGGAGTGGAGCGCGCCTGGTCGATCTCGGCCCGGTGCCCCCTGTCCTCGAGCTGGCGAGACGAGTGCGGGCCGATCAGCAGGCGCTGGCGAACCCGTTGCTGCCCACGCCGTTGCGAGAGGTGGTCCGCGCGTCGGTGCAGGCGGCTCTGCGGCGGCTCGACGCCCTCCTCCTCGGCACGCTCGACGTCGCAGGGCGGGACGTCTACGTCGCGGCGCGCGACCGGCTGGTCTCGCTGCCGTGGGCAGCGCTGCCCTCGCGGCGAGGGCTGTCGACGGTGGTGAACTCGTGGATCGCACGGGGCGAGGCGGACTGGTCCCCCGGACCGGGTCTCTCGGTCGCCGGGTCCGGGCTCGTGCACGGGGTTGCTGAGGCGGAGCAGGTGGCGGCGGTCTGGGGGAGCGGCGCGCGGCTGCTCACCGGCGCGGACGCCGTGTGCGCCGCCGTGGCCGAGGCGGTCGAGGGTGCGCCGGTCGTCCACGTCGCCGCACACGGGACGCATGAACCCGAGAACCCCATGTTCTCGAGCCTGCAGCTGGCGGACGGCCCGCTGTTCGCCCACGAGCTGGACGGGCGGGATCTGTCCAGGTCGGTGCTCGTCCTGTCGGCGTGCGACGTCGGTTCGGCGAGCATCCGGCACGGCGGCGAACCGCTCGGGCTGACGAGCGTGCTGCTGCGCATGGGCGCGCGCGCCGTGATCGCCGCCGTCGCCCCGTTGCGGGACGACGGCGCGGTGCGCGTGATGCCCGTGCTGCACCAGGGGCTGCGCGACGGCCTGCGGCCGGGCGCGGCGCTCGCCCGCGCCGTGGCGGACGAGCCCGAGCCGGTGCCGCTGGTGTGCTTCGGTCCGCTGGTGCTGTGACGTGTCAGCGAGGATGACATGGCGAGTGGTGGGTACCACACGGGATGCGTGCCGCGCACGGCCTGCCGTCGTGTACAGTTCTCGGGTAACCCAAGACCGCCGGTCGTCCGACGCTGCCTGGAACTGATGAGAATCGTTCCGCCCGGGAAGCCGAAGACCGAAGTCCCGTGAGAGTGCGGGGGCCTGCGTAGGTGACACGACGACGACCACACAGCCTGGCTGTGAGCTCCGAGCCCCGTGCGCACCTGCGCCGGGGCTCTTTTCTTTCGCAGGTACCGGTGGCACCACCACCGGAAGGATTGCCATGGCGAGGCCGGACAAGGCAGCCGCTGTCGCGGAGGTCGCGGACAAGTTCCGCGACGCGAACGCGGCCGTGCTGACCGAGTACCGCGGGCTCACCGTCGCGCAGCTCAAGGAGCTGCGTCGGTCGCTCAGCGGCAACGCAACCTACGCCGTGGTGAAGAACACGCTGACGTCCATCGCGGCCAAGGAGGCCGGGATCGACGCGTTCGAGGCCGACCTCAAGGGTCCGTCCGCGATCGCGTTCGTGACCGGCGACCCGGTCGAGGCCGCCAAGGGTCTGCGTGACTTCGCCAAGGCGAACCCTGCACTGGTCATCAAGGGCGGTGTCCTTGACGGGAAGCCGCTGACCGCTGCAGAGGTCACCAAGCTCGCGGACCTCGAGTCCCGCGAGGTCCTGCTGGCCAAGACGGCCGGCGCGATGAAGGCCAAGCTCTTCCAGGCTGCCTACGCCTTCAGCGCGAAGCCGGCCCAGGCCGCTCGCGTCATCGATGCCCTGCGTCAGAAGCAGGAATCGGAGGCCGCTGCCGCCTGACGGCGGTGCGGCAAGCACTACCCCCTCCCTTGCTTCTGCGGGGCCCCCGGCCCCAGGACGCACCAACCGAAAGGAACGCCATCATGGCGAAGCTCAGCACCGACGAGCTCCTGGCCGCCTTCGAGGAGCTCACGCTCATCGAGCTCAACGAGTTCGTGAAGGCCTTCGAGGACAAGTTCGAGGTCACCGCCGCTGCTCCCGCCGCCGTCGCGGTTGCCGCCCCCGCCGCCGGCGGTGCCGGTGGCGCCGAGGCCGCCGAGGAGAAGACCGAGTTCGACGTCATCCTCGAGGCCGCCGGCGACAAGAAGATCCAGGTCATCAAGGAGGTGCGCGCGCTCACGTCCCTCGGCCTGAAGGAGGCCAAGGACCTGGTCGACGGCGCCCCGAAGCCGGTCCTGGAGGCCGCGAACAAGGAGACGGCCGACAAGGCCAAGGCTGCCCTCGAGGGCGCCGGCGCCACCGTCACCGTCAAGTGATCGCCGCGGCCTAGCCGCGCATCGCTTCCGCGAGGCCCGCATCCCTTCGGGGTGCGGGCCTCGTTGCGTCCGCACGACGTCGCGGGGGGTCGCGGGGGGTCGCGGGGGAGCGGACCGGTTGTGGAGGTGTGGTGTCGTGACCGACGTCGCGCGCCGATGCCTGGCCGGGGCCGCTTATCACGGGTTAGGCTGGTCCGACAACCGTTTCTTGGGCGGCATATGGCGGCCACCGAGACAACGTCCTCAAAGACCCAGAACCGAGGGCGTCCGCTCGTGTGCCCGCGCGAGTTGGACAAACGATGAAGTTCTGGCTACGCTAGCGCTTTGCGCTCGCTTGTGCCCCGACGCCTCCCCGCTGACGAAGCCACCGCCCCCGTGATCACGTCTTCGTGACCCCTGGGCCGGTTCCTCCCGCCGCGGTCCGGCGCCTGCAGCCTCGCTGAGCGTACAGCGTGCCATCGAACTGCAGGGAAGGACCCCTCTTGGCTGCCTCGCGCACCCCTTCTGTTCCGTCCGCCGACGCTATCGCGAACCGCACCGCTTCCCGCCGCGTCTCCTTCGCCAAGATCTACGAGCCGCTCGAGGTCCCCGACCTCCTCGGGCTGCAGACCGAGAGCTTCGACTGGCTCCTCGGCAGCCCTGCCTGGCAGGCCCGGGTCGAGGCGGCCACCGCCGCCGGCCGCTCCGACGTCCCCGCGACGTCGGGCCTCGAGGAGATCTTCGAGGAGATCTCGCCGATCGAGGACTTCGGCCAGTCGATGTCCCTCTCCTTCTCGAACCACCGCTTCGAGCCGCCGAAGTACACCGCGGACGAGTGCAAGGAGAAGGACTTCACCTTCGCCGCCCCGCTGTTCGTGACGGCCGAGTTCGTGAACTACACGACCGGTGAGATCAAGAGCCAGACGGTCTTCATGGGTGACTTCCCGCTCATGACCGCGCGCGGCACGTTCATCATCAACGGCACCGAGCGCGTCGTCGTCTCGCAGCTGGTCCGTTCCCCGGGCGTCTACTTCGAGCGCACCCCCGACAAGACGAGCGACAAGGACGTCTTCTCGGCGAAGGTCATCCCGTCTCGCGGCGCCTGGCTCGAGTTCGAGATCGACAAGCGCGACGCCGTCGGCGTGCGCGTCGACCGCAAGCGCAAGCAGCCTGTCACCGTCCTGCTGAAGGCCCTCGGCCTCACCGAGGCGGAGATCCGCGAGGAGTTCGCGGACTTCCCGTCCGTGCTCGACACCCTCGAGAAGGACCACGTCCACACGCAGGACGAGGCCCTCGTCGACCTGTACCGCAAGATCCGTCCGGGCGAGCCGCCCACGGTCGAGGCCGGGCGCGCGCTGCTCGAGAACTTCTACTTCAACCCGAAGCGCTACGACCTCGCGAAGGTCGGTCGCTACAAGATCAGCAAGAAGCTGGGTGTCGACGCGCCGCTGGCGGACTCGACGCTGTCCGTGACCGACGTCGTCGCGACGATCAAGTACCTGGCCGCGCTGCACGCCGACCTGGTGACCATCCCCGGCACCCGCGACGGCCAGCCGACCGAGGTCCGCGTCGAGACCGACGACATCGACCACTTCGGCAACCGTCGCATCCGCGCCGTCGGCGAGCTCATCCAGAACCAGGTGCGCACGGGCCTGTCCCGCATGGAGCGCGTGGTCCGTGAGCGCATGACGACGCAGGACGTCGAGGCGATCACGCCGCAGACGCTGATCAACATCCGCCCCGTGGTGGCGTCGATCCGCGAGTTCTTCGGCACCTCGCAGCTGTCGCAGTTCATGGACCAGAACAACCCGCTCGCGGGCCTGACGCACAAGCGTCGTCTGAACGCCCTCGGCCCGGGTGGTCTGTCCCGCGACCGCGCCGGCATGGAGGTCCGTGACGTCCACCCGTCGCACTACGGCCGCATGTGCCCGATCGAGACCCCCGAGGGCCCGAACATCGGCCTCATCGGCTCGCTCGCGTCGTTCGGTCGCATCAACCCGTTCGGCTTCATCGAGACGCCGTACCGCAAGGTCACCGACGGCAAGGTGACGGACGAGATCGTCTACCTGACCGCCGACGACGAGGACCGGCACATCATCGCCCAGGCGAACACCGAGCTCGCCGTGGACGGCACGTTCCTCAACGACCGCGTCCTGGTGCGCACCAAGGGCGGCGAGACCGACGACCTGCCGCCGGCCGAGGTCGACTACATGGACGTCTCGCCGCGCCAGATGGTGTCCGTCGCGACGGCGCTCATCCCGTTCCTCGAGCACGACGACGCGAACCGCGCGCTCATGGGCGCGAACATGCAGCGCCAGGCCGTGCCGCTGGTGCGCTCCGAGGCGCCGCTGGTCGGCACCGGCATGGAGCGTCGTGCGGCGGTCGACGCCGGCGACGTCATCGTGGCGACCAAGCCCGGCGTGGTCACCGAGGTGTCCGCGGACCTGGTTCTCGTCGCGAACGACGACGGCACCACGGGCTCGTACCGTGCGGCGAAGTTCCGCCGCTCGAACCAGGGCACCAGCTACAACCAGCGCGTGCTCGTGGACGAGGGCCAGCGGGTCGAGGTCGGCTCCGTGCTGGCCGACGGCCCGGCGACCGACGAGGGCGACCTCGCGCTCGGCCGCAACCTGCTCGTCGCGTTCATGTCGTGGGAGGGCCACAACTACGAGGACGCGATCATCCTGTCGCAGCGCCTCGTGGAGGACGACGTCCTGTCCTCGATCCACATCGAGGAGCACGAGGTCGACGCCCGCGACACCAAGCTCGGGCCCGAGGAGATCACGCGGGACATCCCGAACGTCTCCGAGGACGTCCTGGCGGACCTCGACGAGCGCGGCATCATCCGCATCGGTGCCGAGGTCGGCGCGGGCGACGTCCTGGTCGGCAAGGTCACCCCGAAGGGCGAGACCGAGCTGACCCCGGAGGAGCGCCTGCTGCGCGCCATCTTCGGCGAGAAGGCCCGCGAGGTGCGCGACACGTCCCTCAAGGTGCCCCACGGCGAGCAGGGCACGGTCATCGGCGTCCGCGAGTTCAACCGCGAGGACGGCGACGAGCTGCCCGCCGGCGTGAACCAGCTGGTCCGCGTCTACATCGCCCAGCGCCGCAAGATCACCGTCGGCGACAAGCTCGCCGGCCGTCACGGCAACAAGGGCGTCATCTCGAAGATCCTGCCGCAGGAGGACATGCCGTTCCTCCCCGACGGCACGCCGGTCGACGTCATCCTCAACCCGCTGGGCGTGCCCGGCCGCATGAACGTCGGCCAGGTCCTCGAGACGCACCTCGGGTGGGTCGCGAGCCGCGGCTGGGACATCGAGCTGGCCGAGGGCAAGGACCTCTCCTGGAAGGAGACCCTGCCCGAGGTCGCGTCGAAGTCGGAGCCGGGGACCCCGGTGGCGACGCCGGTGTTCGACGGCCTCGAGGAGTCGGGCCTGCGCGGCCTGCTCTCCACGACGCTGCCGAACCGCGACGGCGACCGCATGGTCGCGACCGACGGCAAGGCCCGGCTGTTCGACGGCCGCTCCGGCGAGCCGTTCCCGGACCCGGTGTCGGTGGGCTACATGTACATCCTCAAGCTCCACCACCTGGTCGACGACAAGATCCACGCGCGCTCGACCGGCCCGTACTCGATGATCACGCAGCAGCCGCTGGGTGGTAAGGCGCAGTTCGGCGGCCAGCGCTTCGGCGAGATGGAGGTGTGGGCCCTCGAGGCGTACGGCGCGGCCTACACGCTCCAGGAGCTGCTCACCATCAAGTCCGACGACGTCCCGGGCCGCGTGAAGGTCTACGAGGCGATCGTCAAGGGCGAGAACATCCCCGACTCGGGCATCCCGGAGTCCTTCAAGGTGCTCCTCAAGGAGATGCAGTCGCTGTGCCTGAACGTCGAGGTGCTCTCGAGCGACGGGACCTCCATCGAGATGAAGGAGTCCGACGACGAGGTGTACCGCGCCGCGGAGGAGCTGGGCATCGATCTGTCGCGCCGCCCCAACTCGGCCGCCACGGTCGACGAGATCTGATCCAGCGACCAGCTGAACTCCACGGACATTCGAAAGCTTTGAGGAAGTAGGACATCTTGCTCGACGTCAACGTCTTCGACGAGCTGCGTATCGGCCTGGCCACGGCCGACGACATCCGTGCCTGGTCGCACGGAGAGGTCAAGAAGCCCGAGACCATCAACTACCGCACCCTGAAGCCGGAGAAGGACGGGCTCTTCTGCGAGAAGATCTTCGGCCCCACCCGGGACTGGGAGTGCTACTGCGGCAAGTACAAGCGCGTGCGCTTCAAGGGCATCATCTGCGAGCGCTGCGGCGTCGAGGTGACGCGCTCGAAGGTGCGCCGTGAGCGCATGGGCCACATCGAGCTCGCCGCCCCGGTCACGCACATCTGGTTCTTCAAGGGTGTGCCGTCGCGCCTCGGCTACCTGCTGGACCTGGCCCCGAAGGACCTGGAGAAGGTCATCTACTTCGCGGCCTACATGGTCACGTGGGTCGACGACGAGGCCCGCCACGAGGACCTCCCGAACCTCCAGAACGAGATCGACCTGGAGAAGAAGGAGATCTCGGACCGCCGCGACAACGACATCAACACCCGCGCCGCCAAGCTCGAGGCCGACCTGGCCGAGCTGGAGGCCGAGGGCGCCAAGGCCGACGCGCGCCGCAAGGTGCGCGACTCCGCCGAGCGCGAGATGGCGCAGCTGCGCAAGCGTGCCGACCAGGAGCTGGACCGCCTCGAGCAGGTCTGGGACCGGTTCAAGAACCTCAAGGTCGCGGACCTCGAGGGCGACGAGATGCTGTACCGCCAGCTCGTCGACCGGTACGGCACGTACTTCGAGGGCTCGATGGGCGCCGCGGCGATCCAGAAGCGCCTCGAGAGCTTCGACCTGGACGCCGAGGCCCAGTCGCTGCGGGAGACCATCCGCACCGGCAAGGGTCAGCGCAAGACGCGCGCGCTCAAGCGCCTGAAGGTCGTCAACGCGTTCCTCACGACGACCAACTCGCCCACGGCGATGGTGCTCGACGCCGTCCCGGTCATCCCGCCGGACCTGCGCCCGATGGTGCAGCTCGACGGCGGCCGGTTCGCGACGTCGGACCTCAACGACCTGTACCGGCGCGTGATCAACCGCAACAACCGGCTTAAGCGCCTGCTCGACCTGGGTGCGCCGGAGATCATCGTCAACAACGAGAAGCGGATGCTCCAGGAGGCCGTGGACTCGCTGTTCGACAACGGTCGCCGCGGCCGCCCGGTCACGGGCCCGGGCAACCGCCCGCTGAAGTCGATCTCCGACATGCTCAAGGGCAAGCAGGGCCGGTTCCGCCAGAACCTGCTCGGCAAGCGCGTCGACTACTCGGGCCGTTCGGTCATCGTGGTCGGCCCGCAGCTCAAGCTGCACCAGTGCGGCCTGCCCAAGCAGATGGCGCTCGAGCTGTTCAAGCCGTTCGTCATGAAGCGGCTCGTCGAGCTCAACCACGCGCAGAACATCAAGAGCGCCAAGCGCATGGTGGAGCGCACCCGCGGCGAGGTCTGGGACGTGCTGGAGGAGGTCATCCAGGAGCACCCGGTGCTGCTGAACCGTGCCCCCACCCTGCACCGCCTCGGCATCCAGGCGTTCGAGCCGCAGCTCGTCGAGGGCAAGGCCATCCACCTGCACCCGCTCGTGTGCGCCGCGTTCAACGCGGACTTCGACGGCGACCAGATGGCGGTCCACCTGCCCCTGAGCGCGGAGGCGCAGGCCGAGGCCCGCATCCTCATGCTCTCGAGCAACAACATCCTCAAGCCGTCGGACGGCCGTCCGGTGACCATGCCCTCGCAGGACATGATCATCGGTCTGCACCACCTCACCTCGGACCGCCCCGGCGCGACGGGGGAGGGGCGCGTGTTCTCCTCGCAGGCCGAGGCGATCATGGCGCTCGACCGTGGTGCGCTGGACCTCAACGCCACGATCAAGATGCGGATGTCGGACCTCGTGCCCCCGACCAAGGGCTTCGAGGCGCCGGAGGGTTGGGAGCCCGGGCAGCCGCTGCTGTTCGAGACCACCCTGGGCCGCACGATCTTCAACGAGGCGCTCCCGATCGACTACCCGTTCCAGAACGGCGTCGTCGGCAAGAAGGAGCTCTCGACGATCGTCAACGACCTGGCGGAGCGCTACCCGAAGGTCGACGTCGCCACGTCGCTCGACGCGCTGAAGGACGCCGGCTACCGGTGGGCCACGCGCTCGGGCGTCACGATCGCGATCTCCGACGTCGCGATGCCGGAGGTCAAGAACGACATCCTGGACGAGCACGAGCAGCGTGCCCTCAAGGTCCAGGACCAGTTCGACAAGGGTCTGATCACCGACGACGAGCGCCGTCAGGAGCTCATCGAGATCTGGACCCAGGCCACCGACAAGATCGCGTCGGTCATGCGCGAGAACCTCGAGAGCAACTCGCGGAACACGCTGTACCGCATGGTGTCCTCGGGCGCCCGTGGTAACTGGATGCAGGTGCGTCAGATCGCCGGTATGCGCGGCCTCGTGGCGAACCCGAAGGGCGAGATCATCCCCCGCCCGATCAAGTCCAACTACCGCGAGGGCCTGTCCGTCCTCGAGTACTTCATCGCCTCGCACGGTGCCCGCAAGGGTCTGGCCGACACGGCGCTGCGTACCGCGGACTCCGGCTACCTCACCCGTCGTCTGGTCGACGTGTCGCAGGACGTCATCATCCGCGAGGAGGACTGCGGCACCGAGCGCGGCCTCACGCTGCCCGTCGCCGAGCGCATCGGCGACGTGCTGGTGCCGCACCCGCGCGTCGAGACGAGCATCTACTCGCGCACGTTCGCGACGGACGTCGTGGACGCGGACGGCAACGTCGTGGCCGAGGCGGGCTCGGACGCGGGCGACGTGATCATCGACCAGGTGATCGCCGCCGGCATCGAGAACGTCAAGGTCCGCTCCGTGCTGACCTGCGAGTCGCGCGTCGGCACCTGCGCCAAGTGCTACGGCCGCTCCCTGGCCACCGGCAAGCTGGTGGACATCGGCGAGGCCGTCGGCATCATCGCCGCGCAGTCGATCGGTGAGCCGGGCACGCAGCTGACGATGCGTACCTTCCACACCGGTGGTGTCGCCTCCGCGGAGGACATCACGCAGGGTCTGCCCCGTGTCACCGAGCTGTTCGAGGCCCGCACCCCCAAGGGTGAGGCCCCGATCGCGGAGTACACCGGCACCGTGGCGATCGAGGACACGGAGCGCACGCGCCACCTGGTCCTCACGCCGGCCGACGGCGGCGAGGAGATCCGCTACCCGGTGACCAAGCGTGCCCGCCTCCTGATCGCCGACGGCGAGCAGGTCCAGGTCGGCACCCAGCTGGTCCAGGGCGCCGTCGACCCGAAGAAGGTGCTGCGCATCCTCGGCCCGCGTGCCACGCAGAAGCACCTGGTGGACGAGGTCCAGGAGACCTACCGCTCGCAGGGCGTGGACATCCACGACAAGCACATCGAGGTCATCGTGCGGCAGATGCTGCGTCGCGTGACCGTGCTCGACTCGGGTGACTCGCACCTGCTGCCGGGCGAGCTCGCGGAGCGGACCCGCTTCGAGGACGCGAACCGTCGTGCCGTGGCGGAGGGTGGCCAGCCGGCCTCCGGCCGTCCGGAGCTCATGGGCATCACGAAGGCCTCGCTCGCCACCGACTCGTGGCTCTCGGCCGCCTCCTTCCAGGAGACGACCCGGGTGCTCACCGAGGCGTCGATGAGCGGTCGTCGTGACCCGCTGCTGGGCCTCAAGGAGAACGTCATCCTCGGTAAGCTCATCCCCGCCGGCACGGGCCTGCCCCGCTACCGGAACATCGAGGTCGAGCCGACCGAGCAGGCCAAGGCCGAGCTCTACCCGAGCTTCGGCTACGACGAGATCGACTTCCCGACGCTCGGCATGGGCTCGGGCGAGGCGATCCCGCTGGAGGACCTGGACTTCGGAGACTTCCGCTGATCCGCTGATCCTCACCACGAGGTAGTCCGGGAGGGGCGCACGTCACAGCGTGCGCCCCTCCCGTTCCTTTGACCCCGCTTGCTTCCGCGGGTAATCTTGGAAGCCGTGCCCGTGCCGTCGCGCGCGCATCCCGCTGTCAGCCCAGAGCCTCACCGCTCGGGCCGGCTGCCGGAGGCGCCGCCGACCTGAGCGCACAGGTACCCCGGGAAGATCGCTCGGACTGTCCGTCAGGACGGGGGAGCTGACCCGGGCCATCGAGCCGGTGGTAAGTGGCGTTGCGGTCCGTGAGGGCCGCGGGTGCCGCATGCGATCGGCGCGCACCAGCCAGACAGACCACCGTCGGGGGCCGGCCGGCCCTCGAGAGCTCGAGAAGACGACGGAGACGTAGTGCCTACGATCCAGCAGCTCGTCCGCAAGGGCCGGAGCACGAAGGCCGTGGCGTCGAAGACGCCCGCCCTCAAGGCCTCCCCCCAGCGGCGCGGCGTGTGCACGCGCGTGTACACCACCACCCCCAAGAAGCCGAACTCCGCGCTCCGCAAGGTCGCGCGCGTCAAGCTGTCCTCCGGTACCGAGGTCACGGCGTACATCCCCGGCGTCGGCCACAACCTGCAGGAGCACTCGATCGTGCTCGTGCGCGGCGGCCGTGTGAAGGACCTTCCCGGTGTCCGCTACAAGATCGTGCGCGGCGCGCTCGACACGCAGGGCGTGAAGAACCGCAAGCAGGCCCGCAGCAAGTACGGCGCGAAGAAGGAGAAGGCCTGATGCCTCGCAAGGGTCCGGCCCCCAAGCGGCCGCTCATCGTCGACCCCGTCTACGGGTCGCCCGTCGTCACGCAGCTGATCAACAAGGTCCTGCTCGACGGCAAGAAGTCCACCGCCGAGGCGATCGTCTACGGCGCCCTCGAGGGCGTCCGTGCCAAGACGGACCAGGACCCGGTCGTCGTGCTCAAGCGCGCGCTGGAGAACGTCCGCCCGGCCCTCGAGGTCCGCTCCCGCCGCGTCGGTGGCGCCACCTACCAGGTGCCGGTCGAGGTGCGCCCCGTGCGTTCCACGACGCTCGCGCTGCGCTGGCTCACGGACTTCTCGCGCGCCCGTCGCGAGAAGACGATGACCGAGCGCCTCATGAACGAGATCCTCGACGCCTCCAACGGCCTCGGTGCCGCGGTGAAGCGCCGCGAGGACATGCACAAGATGGCCGACTCGAACAAGGCCTTCGCGCACTACCGCTGGTGATGCGCACGGACGGCCCCGGGTGACCCCCGGGGCCGTCCGAGGATCCGGAACCGGCCGGCAGCCGGCCCTCCGGCCCGGCTTCCGACCTTCCACCGACAAGGGGTAAGACACCGTGGCACTCGACGTGCTGACCGACCTGAACAAGGTCCGCAACATCGGCATCATGGCCCACATCGATGCCGGCAAGACCACCACCACCGAGCGCATCCTGTTCTACACCGGTGTGAACTACAAGATCGGTGAGACGCACGACGGTGCGTCGACGATGGACTGGATGGAGCAGGAGCAGGAGCGCGGCATCACGATCACGTCCGCCGCGACGACCTGCTACTGGAAGAACAACCAGATCAACATCATCGACACCCCGGGTCACGTGGACTTCACCGTCGAGGTCGAGCGCTCGCTGCGCGTGCTCGACGGTGCCGTCGCGGTGTTCGACGGCAAGGAGGGCGTGGAGCCCCAGTCGGAGACCGTGTGGCGTCAGGCCGACAAGTACGACGTGCCGCGCATCTGCTTCGTCAACAAGATGGACAAGCTGGGCGCCGACTTCTACTTCACGGTCGACACGATCGTCAACCGCCTCAAGGCGAAGCCGCTGGTCATCCAGCTGCCGATCGGCGCCGAGAACGACTTCGAGGGCGTCGTCGACCTGCTCGAGATGAAGGCGCTCACCTGGCGCGGTGACACCAAGATGGGTGAGGAGTACGCGGTCGAGGAGATCCCGGCCGACCTCGTCGAGAAGGCCGAGCAGTACCGGGCCGAGCTCGTCGAGGCCGTCGCCGAGGCCGACGACGAGCTGCTCGAGAAGTTCCTCGGTGGCGAGGAGCTCACGGTCGCCGAGATCAAGTCCGGCATCCGCAAGCTCGTCATCCGGTCCGAGGCCTTCCCGGTCCTGTGCGGCTCGGCGTTCAAGAACAAGGGCGTGCAGCCCATGCTCGACGCCGTCATCGACTACCTGCCGACCCCGCTCGACGTCCCGGCCGTCCAGGGCCACGACGTCAAGGACGCGGAGAAGATCATCGAGCGTCGTCCGGACGAGACGGAGCCGTTCTCGGCCCTCGCGTTCAAGGTCGCCACGCACCCGTTCTTCGGCAAGCTCACCTACGTCCGCGTCTACTCGGGCAAGGTCGCGCAGGGCGCTCAGGTCCAGAACTCGACCAAGGGCAAGAAGGAGCGCATCGGGAAGCTCTTCCAGATGCACTCCAACAAGGAGAACCCGGTCGAGGAGGCGCACGCCGGGCACATCTACGCCTTCATCGGGCTCAAGGACGTCACCACCGGTGACACGCTCTGCGACCCGGCGAACCCGGTCATCCTCGAGTCGATGACCTTCCCGGAGCCGGTCATCGACGTGGCCATCGAGCCGAAGACGAAGGCCGACCAGGAGAAGCTCTCCACGGCGATCCAGAAGCTCGCCCAGGAGGACCCGACCTTCCGCGTCAAGCTGGACGAGGAGACCGGCCAGACCGTCATCGGCGGCATGGGCGAGCTCCACCTCGACATCCTCGTCGACCGCATGCGTCGCGAGTTCAAGGTCGAGGCGAACGTCGGCAAGCCGCAGGTCGCGTACCGCGAGACGATCCGCCGCACCGCGGAGAAGATCGACTACACGCACAAGAAGCAGACCGGTGGCTCGGGCCAGTTCGCCAAGGTCCAGGTGACCTTCGAGCCGCTCGAGACGACCGAGGGCGAGCTCTACGAGTTCGCCAACGCCGTCACCGGTGGCCGCATCCCGCGTGAGTACATCCCGTCCGTGGACGCCGGTATCCAGTCGGCGATGCAGCAGGGTGTGCTGGCCGGGTTCCCCGTGGTGGGGGTCAAGGCCACGCTGCTCGACGGCGCGTACCACGACGTCGACTCCTCGGAGATGGCGTTCAAGATCGCCGGTTCGATGGTCTTCAAGGAGGGCATCAAGCGGGCCGACCCGGTCATCCTCGAGCCCGTCATGGCCGTCGAGGTCCGGACGCCCGAGGAGTACATGGGTGACGTGATCGGCGACATCAACTCGCGTCGTGGGATGATCCAGTCCATGGAGGACGCGACCGGTGTCAAGGTCGTGCGTGCCCAGGTACCGTTGAGCGAGATGTTCGGGTACATCGGTGACCTGCGTTCCAAGACGCAGGGCCGCGCGGTGTACTCGATGCAGTTCGACAGCTACGCCGAGGTTCCTCGCAACGTTGCTGACGAGATCATCAAGAAGACCCGGGGCGAGTGAGTCCCCACAGGTCGACGACCTAGCACAACCATCAACCTGTAGGAAACCCCCGTCGCCCCGCGGGATGTAGGCTCTCTCGCCGAGTCTCGCAACGTTCGGGAACATCTACCCAAGTCCCAGGAGGACCCCAGTGGCTAAGGCCAAGTTCGAGCGGACCAAGCCGCACGTCAACATCGGCACGATCGGGCACGTCGACCACGGCAAGACGACGCTGACCGCCGCGATCTCGAAGACGCTTGCGGACACGTACCCCGACCTGCCGGCGAACACGCAGCGCAACTTCGACGAGATCGACGCCGCGCCGGAGGAGAAGCAGCGCGGTATCACGATCAACATCGCGCACATCGAGTACGAGACGCCCAAGCGTCACTACGCGCACGTCGATGCTCCGGGTCACGCCGACTACATCAAGAACATGATCACCGGTGCCGCCCAGATGGACGGCGCGATCCTGGTGGTCGCGGCGACCGACGGTCCGATGGCCCAGACGCGCGAGCACGTGCTGCTGGCCCGCCAGGTGGGCGTGCCCTACCTGCTGGTCGCGCTGAACAAGGCCGACATGGTCGACGACGAGGAGATCCTCGAGCTCGTCGAGATGGAGGTCCGCGAGCTGCTGTCGTCGCAGGAGTTCGACGGCGACAACGCTCCGGTCGTGCGCGTCTCCGGCCTCAAGGCCCTCGAGGGTGACCCCGAGTGGACCAAGAAGGTCCTGGAGCTCATGGAGGCCGTGGACGAGAACGTCCCCGACCCGGTCCGCGAGCTCGACAAGCCCTTCCTCATGCCGATCGAGGACGTCTTCACCATCACCGGCCGCGGCACCGTCGTGACCGGCAAGGTGGAGCGTGGCACGCTCGACGTCAACTCCGAGGTCGAGATCGTCGGTATCCGCCAGCCGCAGAAGACCACGGTCACCGGTATCGAGACGTTCCACAAGCAGATGGACCAGGCCCAGGCCGGCGACAACACCGGTCTGCTCCTGCGCGGCATCAAGCGCGAGGACGTCGAGCGCGGCCAGGTCGTCGTGAAGCCGGGTTCGATCACCCCGCACACCGACTTCGAGGCTCAGGTCTACATCCTGGGCAAGGACGAGGGTGGCCGTCACAACCCGTTCTACTCGAACTACCGTCCGCAGTTCTACTTCCGCACCACGGACGTCACCGGTGTCATCACGCTGCCCGAGGGCACCGAGATGGTCATGCCGGGCGACAACACCGAGATGACGGTCGCGCTGATCCAGCCGATCGCCATGGAGGAGGGCCTCGGCTTCGCCATCCGTGAGGGTGGCCGCACGGTCGGTTCCGGCCGTGTCACCAAGATCATCAAGTGACCTGCTGACCCTCAGCTGATCACCTGAGCGCAGGAGGCCCGGGCCCTGTACGGGGCCCGGGCCTCCGGTGCGTCCGGCGTCACAGCGGGAGAACCTCGTTCCGGCTTGGAATCACGGGGTTCCCTGTGGCAAGATGTTCAGGTTGCCTGTCACGGGCGCGTTCTTTCTCGTGTCGAACAGTGTGTAGCACCACGGTGCGTGCACCGGTCCGGTCTCCCGGAGCGGTCCACCCGCCTGGAGCGGTCCCCCTCCCTCAGGGAGGGGTCGCGGGGTTGCCGGCTGTCGACGCGCATGAGCGCCCCGCGGGACACACGTCTCGACAGGCCAGACAAACGTCGTGGTCCGCCTCGCGGACCACAATCAACGGCCCCACGCCGGTTCGGTGTGTGCCCGGGTGCGTCGCCTAGCGCGACACGCCCGAGCGCGGGGGTCGGACAGTAGCGGTTCGAGAGAGAGAGTCAGACGACGCCATGGCGGGACAGAAGATCCGCATCCGGCTCAAGTCCTACGACCACGAGGTCATCGACAGCTCGGCGCGCAAGATCGTCGACACGGTGACGCGCGCTGGTGCGACGGTCGTGGGTCCGGTGCCGCTGCCGACGGAGAAGAACGTCTTCACCGTCATCCGGTCGCCTCACAAGTACAAGGACAGCCGCGAGCACTTCGAGATGCGCACGCACAAGCGGCTCATCGACATCATCGATCCCACGCCGAAGGCCGTCGACTCGCTCATGCGGATCGACCTGCCTGCCGACGTGAACATCGAGATCAAGCTCTGAGGCTGGGATAGATATGACCAACCAGCAGAAGAACGTGACCGCGGTGCTCGGCACCAAGCTCGGCATGACGCAGCTGTGGGACGACGCGGGTCGCCTCGTCCCCGTCACCGTCGTGGCCGTCCCGACCAACGTCGTGACGCAGGTTCGCGCCGCGGACGCCGACGGCTACGCCGCCGTGCAGCTCGCCGCCGGCCAGATCGACCCGCGCAAGGTCACCAAGCCGCTCAAGGGCCACTTCGAGAAGGCCGGCGTCACGCCGCGTCGTCACGTCGCCGAGGTCCGCACCGAGGACGCCGCCGAGTACACGCTCGGCCAGGAGATCACCGCCGCCGCCTTCGAGGCCGGCACCGTGGTCGACGTCGTCGGCACCACCAAGGGCAAGGGCACCGCCGGTGTCATGAAGCGTCACGGCTTCTCCGGCGTCGGCGCCTCCCACGGTGCCCACCGCAACCACCGCAAGGCCGGCTCGATCGGTGGCGCCTCGACGCCGTCGCGCGTGTTCAAGGGTCTGCGGATGGCCGGTCGCATGGGCCACGAGCGCATGACCGTCCAGAACCTGACCGTCCACGCGGTCGACGCCGAGAAGGGTCTGCTGCTCGTCAAGGGCGCAGTTCCCGGCCCCAAGGGTGGCGTCGTCGTCGTGCGTACCGCTGCGAAGGGTGCGTGACCCCATGGCCAACCAGACCGTCGACGTGCTCGACGCCCAGGGCAAGAAGGCCGGCACCGCCGACCTTCCCGCCGAGGTGTTCGACGTCGCAACCAACGTCCCGCTGATCCACCAGGTGGTCGTGGCGCAGCGCGCCGCCGCCCGCCAGGGCACGCACGCCACCAAGACCCGCGGCGAGGTCCGCGGCGGTGGCCGCAAGCCGTACAAGCAGAAGGGCACCGGCCGCGCCCGTCAGGGTTCGACCCGCGCCCCGCAGTTCGCCGGCGGTGGCACCGTCCACGGCCCGCAGCCGCGCAAGTACGACCAGCGGACCCCGAAGAAGATGAAGGCCGCCGCTCTCCGCGGTGCCCTGTCCGACCGGGCTCGCGCCGGCCGTGTCCACGTGGTCTCCGGCTTCGGTCTCGACGGTGCGCCGTCGACCAAGACCGCGGTCAAGACGCTCGCCGCGCTCACCGAGCGCACCCACGTCCTCGTGGTCACCGAGCGCTCGGACGAGCTGACGATCCTGTCGCTCCGCAACGTCGAGCAGGTCCACCTGCTGACCGCGGACCAGCTCAACACCTACGACGTGCTCGTCTCCGACGACGTCGTCTTCACCGAGGGCGCGCTCGCCGCGTTCCTCGCCGGCCCGGCCACGGGCAAGAGCGTGAAGGCCGTCGCCACGGAGTCCGAGGCGGCCGAGACCGAGGAGGCCACCAAGTGACCGCCGTGACGAAGGACCCGCGCGACATCCTGATCGCGCCGGTCGTCTCCGAGAAGTCCTACAACCTCCTCGACGAGGGCAAGTACACCTTCGTCGTGGACCCGCGGGCCAACAAGACCGAGATCAAGATCGCGGTCGAGCAGGTCTTCGGCGTCAAGGTCGACTCGGTCAACACGATCAACCGCAAGGGCAAGGCGCGTCGCACGCGCTTCGGCCTGGGCAAGCGCAAGGACACGAAGCGCGCGATCGTGACCCTCCGTGAGGGCACGATCGACATCTTCGGCGGTCCGGCTTCCTGAGGCGCAGAGAGCAGATCGAGGACTAACCCATGGGAATCCGTAAGTACAAGCCGACGACGCCCGGACGCCGCGGCTCCAGCGTCGCCGACTTCGTCGAGATCACGCGCTCCGAGCCGGAGAAGTCTCTGGTCCGTCCGCTGTCCAAGACGGGTGGGCGCAACAACTCCGGTCGCATCACGACCCGTCACAAGGGCGGTGGCCACAAGCGTGCCTACCGCGTGATCGACTTCCGTCGTCACGACAAGGACGGCGTGCCCGCCAAGGTCGCGCACATCGAGTACGACCCGAACCGCACGGCTCGGATCGCGCTCCTGCACTACGCGGACGGCACGAAGCGCTACATCATCGCGCCGAACAAGCTGTCGCAGGGCGACGTCGTCGAGGCCGGTGCCGGCGCCGACATCAAGCCCGGCAACAACCTGCCGCTGCGCAACATCCCGACCGGTACGGTCATCCACGCCGTCGAGCTCCGCCCCGGTGGCGGCGCGAAGATCGCCCGCTCCGCGGGTGCCTCCGTGCAGCTCGTCGCGAAGGACGGCCCGTACGCGCAGCTGCGCATGCCGTCCGGCGAGATCCGCAACGTCGACCTGCGCTGCCGCGCCACGGTCGGCGAGGTGGGCAACGCCGAGCAGTCGAACATCAACTGGGGCAAGGCCGGCCGCATGCGGTGGAAGGGCGTCCGCCCGACCGTCCGTGGCGTGGTCATGAACCCGGTCGACCACCCGCACGGTGGTGGTGAGGGCAAGACCTCCGGTGGTCGCCACCCGGTCAGCCCGTGGGGCCAGCCCGAGGGCCGGACCCGCCGCCCGAACAAGCCGAGCGACAAGCTGATCGTCCGCCGTCGCCGCACCGGCAAGAAGCGCTGAAAAGGAGCCTGACAGATGCCTCGTAGCCTGAAGAAGGGCCCCTTCGTCGACGACCACCTGCAGAAGAAGGTGGACGCTCAGAACGAGAAGGGGACCAAGAACGTCATCAAGACCTGGTCCCGTCGGTCGGTCATCACGCCCGACTTCCTCGGTCACACCTTCGCCGTGCACGACGGCCGGAAGCACACCCCGGTCTTCGTCACCGAGGCGATGGTCGGCCACAAGCTCGGCGAGTTCGCTCCCACGCGAACCTTCCGCGGCCACGTGAAGGACGACAAGAAGGGCCGTCGCCGCTGACCCCCGGGTCAGCCAGGCGACAGGCCCCGACGGTCTGAGAAAAGGAAGCAGGACAGCAATGGAAGCCAAGGCGCAGGCGCGGTTCGTCCGTGTCACGCCCCAGAAGGCCCGGCGCGTCGTGGACCTCATCCGTGGCAAGCAGGCCGCCGAGGCCGTCGCGGTGCTGAAGTTCGCGCCGCAGGCGGCGAGCGAGCCGATCCGCAAGGTTGTGGAGAGCGCCGTCGCGAACGCCCGGGTGAAGGCCGACCGCGCCAGCGAGCGCTTCGACGAGACGGAGCTCTTCGTCTCGGCGGCGTTCGTCGACGAGGGGCCGACGCTCAAGCGGTTCCGTCCGCGGGCGCAGGGGCGTGCGAGCCAGATCCTCAAGCGCACCAGCCACATCACCGTGGTCGTCGCACCGCGTGAGCAGAAGGAAGGGGCCCGATAGTGGGGCAGAAGGTTCACCCGCACGGGTACCGCCTCGGCATCACCACCGACCACCGGTCGCGCTGGTTCGCCGACAGCACCAAGCCTGGTCAGCGGTACCGCGACTACGTCCGCGAGGACGTGGCGATCCGCAAGCTCATGAGCACCGGTCTCGAGCGGGCCGGCATCTCCAAGGTCGAGGTCGAGCGCACCCGCGACCGCGTCCGCGTGGACATCCACACGGCGCGTCCGGGCATCGTCATCGGCCGCCGAGGTGCTGAGGCCGACCGCATCCGCGGCGAGCTCGAGAAGCTCACGGGCAAGCAGGTCCAGCTCAACATCCTCGAGGTCAAGAACGCGGAGATCGACGCGCAGCTGGTCGCGCAGGGCATCGCCGAGCAGCTCGCGAGCCGCGTCTCGTTCCGCCGCGCCATGCGCAAGGGCATCCAGTCCGCGCAGCGCGCCGGCGCCAAGGGCATCCGGGTCCAGGTCTCGGGCCGTCTCGGCGGCGCCGAGATGAGCCGGTCGGAGTTCTACCGCGAGGGTCGTGTGCCGCTGCACACGCTGCGCGCGTACATCGACTACGGCTTCTTCGAGGCCCGCACCACCTTCGGCCGTATCGGCGTGAAGGTGTGGATCTACAAGGGCGACATGACCGAGAAGGAGTTCGCCGCGCAGCAGGCGACCGCCGCCCCCCGTGGGGGTCGTGGTGGTCGTCCGGAGCGCGGGGAGCGCCGCGGTGGCGGTCGTCGCCCCGAGCGTCAGGCCCAGCCGGCCGCAGAGAGCGCCCCCGCGTCCGACGCGGCCCAGGCGCCGGCCGAGGCGGCTGCGGCCCCCGAGTCCGGAACGGAGGCCTGAGTCATGCTGATCCCCCGCAGGCTCAAGCACCGCAAGCAGCACCACCCGAAGCGCTCCGGCGCGGCCAAGGGTGGCACCACGATCGCGTTCGGCGACTTCGGCATCCAGGCTCTCGAGCCCGCCTACGTCACCAACCGTCAGATCGAGGCTGCTCGTATCGCGATGACCCGCCACATCAAGCGTGGCGGCAAGGTCTGGATCAACATCTACCCGGACCGTCCCCTGACCAAGAAGCCCGCCGAGACCCGCATGGGTTCCGGCAAGGGCTCGCCCGAGTGGTGGGTCGCCAACGTCAAGCCCGGCCGGATCGTCTTTGAGCTGGCCGGCGTCGACGAGGAGCTGGCCCGTGAGGCCATGCGCCGCGCGATCCACAAGCTCCCGATGAAGTGCCGTTTCGTGGTGCGCGAGGGTGGTGCGAACTGATGGCAGTCGGAACCAAGGGCATGACCCCCGCTGACCTCGACGGGTTCGACGACGAGAAGCTGGTCGCCGAGCTGAAGAAGGCCAAGGAGGAGCTCTTCAACCTCCGTTTCCAGTCGGCCACCGGCCAGCTGGAGTCCCACGGTCGGATCAAGGCCGTCAAGCGCGACATCGCGCGGATCTACACGGTCCTGCACGAGCGCGAGCTCGGTATCCGCACGGCCCCGAGCGTGAGTGAGTGAGGCATCGATGAGCGAGAACACCAACGCGGTGGCCGCTGAGACGACCGAGCGCAGCACGCGCAAGGTCCGTCGTGGCTACGTCGTCAGCGACAAGATGGAGAAGACCATCGTCGTCGAGGTCGAGGACCGCAAGAAGCACCCCCTGTACGGCAAGGTCCTGCGCACCACCACCAAGGTGAAGGCGCACGACGAGCAGAACTCCGCCGGTATCGGCGACCTGGTCGAGATCATGGAGACCCGTCCGCTGTCCGCGACCAAGCGGTGGCGCCTGACGGAGATCCTCGAGAAGGCCAAGTGATCCAGAAGGTCTGGTGACCTTCGGCCGGGGCGGGACGTGACACACGTATGCGGCCCGCCCCGGCCACCACAGCAACTATCCGTTCGGCAAGGCTCGCCCGGGACAGCCTGGGACGAGAACCGGCTCGACGACAGGAGATCAATCGATGATCCAGCAGGAGTCGCGACTGCGGGTCGCCGACAACACGGGTGCCAAGGAGATTCTCTGCATCCGTGTTCTCGGTGGATCCGGCCGTCGCTACGCCGGTATCGGCGACACGATCGTCGCCACCGTCAAGGACGCGATCCCCGGCGGCAACGTGAAGAAGGGCGATGTGGTCAAGGCCGTCATCGTCCGGACCGCCAAGGAGCGCCGTCGTCCCGACGGTTCCTACATCAAGTTCGACGAGAACGCCGCCGTGATCCTCAAGAACGACGGTGAGCCCCGTGGCACCCGCATCTTCGGCCCGGTCGGGCGCGAGCTGCGCGACAAGCGGTTCATGAAGATCATCTCGCTGGCGCCGGAGGTGCTCTGACCATGGCGAAGATCAAGAAGGGCGACCAGGTGATCGTCATCGCCGGTCGCGACAAGGGCAAGACGGGCCGTGTGCTCGAGGTCCTCAAGGACACCGACCGCATCGTGGTCGAGGGCGTGCAGCGCGTCACCAAGCACGTCAAGGCCGGCCAGACGGCTCGGGGCACCCGCACGGGCGGCATCGAGACCGTCGAGGCGTCGATCCACGTCTCGAACGTGATGATCGTCGACCCGGAGTCCAAGAAGGGCACGCGCGTCGGGTTCCGTACCGAGCAGGTCGAGCGCGATGGCCGTACCCGCACCGTCCGCGTGCGCGTCGCCAAGCGTTCCGGGAAGGACATCTGATGACCGAGACCACTCTCGAGGCCCCGGCCACCCCGCGCCTCAAGCAGAAGTACCGCGAGGACATCATCGCGGCGCTGCTCGAGGAGTTCGGCCACCAGAACATCCAGCAGGTCGCCGGTCTGACGAAGATCGTCGTCAACATGGGTGTCGGTGACGCCGCGAAGGACTCCAAGCTCATCGAGGGCGCGATCCGCGACCTCACGGCGATCACGGGGCAGAAGCCCCAGGTGACCCGGGCCAAGAAGTCGATCGCGCAGTTCAAGCTGCGCGAGGGCATGCCGATCGGCGCGCACGTCACGCTGCGCGGCGACCGGATGTGGGAGTTCCTCGACCGGCTGCTGTCGATCGCGCTGCCCCGTATCCGCGACTTCCGCGGTCTGAGCCCGAAGCAGTTCGACGGGCACGGCAACTACACCTTCGGTCTCACGGAGCAGTCGATGTTCCACGAGATCGACCAGGACAAGATCGACCGCGTCCGCGGCATGGACATCACGGTCGTGACCACGGCGACGACCGATGACGAGGGCCGCTCCCTGCTGCGCCGTCTCGGCTTCCCCTTCAAGGAGCAGAACTGACATGGCGAAGAAGGCCCTGATCAACAAGGCGGCCGCCAAGCCGAAGTTCGCGGTCCGCGCCTACACCCGGTGCCAGCGGTGCGGCCGTCCGCACTCGGTCTACCGCAAGTTCGGCCTGTGCCGGATCTGCCTGCGGGAGATGGCCCACCGCGGCGAGCTCCCCGGCGTCAACAAGAGCAGCTGGTAAAACCACTACGCCGCAGGTCCGGGCGGTGCGCAAGCACTACCCGGATACCCCGGCGAGGAAGGGCTGGAGCCCAATGACCATGACAGACCCCATCGCAGACATGCTCACGCGTCTGCGTAACGCGAACTCGGCGCACCACGAGACGGTCACCATGCCGCACTCGAAGCTGAAGTCGAACATCGCGGAGATCCTGCAGGCGCAGGGGTACATCACCGGCTGGAGCGTCGAGGACGCGAAGGTCGGCAAGTCCCTCACCCTGTCCCTCAAGTACGGCCCGAGCCGCGAGCGTGCCCTCACCGGCATCCGCCGCGTCTCGAAGCCCGGCCTCCGCGTCTACGCGAAGTCCACCAACCTGCCCCAGGTCCTCGGCGGCCTCGGCGTGGCCATCCTGTCCACGTCCTCCGGCCTGCTGACGGACCGTCAGGCCCAGGCCAAGGGCGTCGGCGGCGAAGTCCTCGCCTACGTCTGGTAATCCGGAAAGGAGAAATCGCCATGTCTCGAATCGGCAAGCTTCCCGTTCCGGTCCCGGCCGGTGTGGACGTCACCATCAGCGGTGCGCTCGTGACCGTCAAGGGCCCCAAGGGGACCCTGGAGCACGCGGTGCCCGCCCCCATCACGGTCGCCCAGGACGACGCCACCCTCGTGGTGTCGCGCCCGGACGACGAGCGTGAGTCCCGTGCGCTGCACGGCCTCACCCGCACCCTCCTGGCCAACATCGTCACCGGTGTGACCCAGGGCTACGAGAAGAAGCTCGAGATCGTCGGTACCGGGTACCGCGTCGCGGCCAAGGGCCAGAGCCTGGAGTTCGCTCTCGGCTTCTCGCACCCGGTCGTCGTCACGGCGCCCGAGGGAATCACCTTCGCGGTGGAGAGCCCGACCAAGTTCTCGGTCGCGGGCATCGACAAGCAGCAGGTCGGCGAGGTCGCAGCGAACATCCGCAAGATCCGCAAGCCCGAGCCCTACAAGGGCAAGGGCGTGCGATACGCCGGCGAGGTCGTCCGCCGCAAGGTCGGAAAGGCTGGTAAGTGATGGCTCTCAAGGTTCTGGGCAAGGGCAAGGCCGTCGCTCGTCAGCGCCGTCACCTGCGCCTGCGCAAGAAGATCAAGGGCACCGCGGCGCGTCCGCGCCTCGTCGTGACCCGTTCGTCGCGCCACATGGTGGCGCAGGTCGTGGACGACACGGTCGGCAAGACCGTCGCTTCCGCCTCGACCCTCGAGGCCGACCTGCGCGCCCTCGACGGCGACAAGACGGCCAAGGCCCGCAAGGTCGGCGAGCTCGTCGCCGCGCGTGCCAAGGCCGCCGGCGTCGAGACCGTGGTCTTCGACCGCGGTGGCAACAAGTACCACGGTCGGGTGGCTGCGGTCGCCGACGGCGCCCGGGAAGCGGGGCTGGAGCTGTGATGGCCGACGTCCGCGAGTTCGCACGGAAGATGAGGATCCTCTGATGGCTGCAGGGCAGCGCACCGGCGCCCCCCAGGGCGCCAACGAGTCCAACAAGACCGACGGCCGCCGCGGCGGCGGTGGCGGTCGTCGTGACGACCGCCGTGGCGGTGGCCGCGACCAGGCCGACAAGAACGCCTTCGTCGAGCGCGTGGTGACGATCAACCGCGTCTCGAAGGTCGTCAAGGGCGGTCGTCGCTTCAGCTTCACCGCGCTGGTCGTGGTGGGCGACGGCGACGGCACCGTCGGTGTCGGCTACGGCAAGGCCAAGGAGGTGCCCGCGGCGATCGCCAAGGGTGTCGAGGAGGCGAAGAAGAACTTCTTCCGCGTCCCGCGCATCCAGGGCACCATCCCTCACCCCATCCAGGGTGAGGAGGCCGCCGGCGTCGTGTTCCTGCGTCCGGCCTCGCCGGGTACCGGTGTGATCGCCGGTGGTCCGGTGCGCGCCGTGCTGGAGTGCGCCGGCATCCACGACGTGCTGAGCAAGTCGCTCGGCTCGTCCAACTCGATCAACATCGTGCACGCGACCGTCGCGGCCCTCAAGGGCCTCGAGGAGCCGGCGGCCGTGGCCGCCCGCCGTGGCCTGCCGCTCGAGGACGTGGCTCCGGCCGCGCTCCTGCGTGCGCAGGCTGCCGGACTTGCCGCCAAGGCGGAGAAGGCCGGCGAGAAGGTGGGTGCGTGATGCCTCGACTGAAGGTCACCCAGGTCAAGTCCGCCATCGGCGGCAAGCAGAACCAGCGTGACACGCTGCGGACCCTCGGCCTCAAGCGGATCGGCGACACCGCCGTGAAGGAGGACCGTCCGGAGATCCGTGGCATGGTCACCACGGTGGCGCACCTCGTCACCGTCGAGGAGGTCGAGTGATCATGGCCGACAACACCGAGAAGTCGCAGCCGCTCAAGGTCCACCACCTGCGTCCGGCCCCCGGCGCCAAGACCGCCAAGACCCGTGTGGGTCGTGGCGAGGCGTCGAAGGGCAAGACGGCGGGTCGCGGTACCAAGGGCACGAAGGCTCGCTACCAGGTTCCCGCCGGCTTCGAGGGTGGGCAGATGCCTCTGCACATGCGCCTCCCGAAGCTGCGCGGGTTCAAGAACCCGTTCCGCGTCGAGTACCAGGTCGTCAACCTGGACAAGCTCGCCGCGCTGTACCCCGAGGGTGGCTCCGTCACCGTCGAGGGCCTCGTCGCCAAGGGCGCGGTCCGCAAGGGCCAGCCGGTGAAGGTGCTCGGCAACGGCGAGATCACCGTCAAGCTGGACGTCACGGTCGACCGCGTCTCCGGCTCCGCCAAGGACAAGATCCTGGCGGCCGGCGGCACGGTCTCCGAGGACTGACATCCGCATCAGGGCCGGCGGCGCACACGCGCTGCCGGCCCTGTGTGCTCCCGGCGTGCTGGCGCGGGCCAGCTCTCCGCGACGGCGTGTGGTCTGGATCACTGGTCCCGGCCACGTAGAATCCGTCACGGTCCGCGCCACGCACCTGATCCGGGTGACGGCGAGGCCGGGTTCTCCCCGGTCGGACCTTGACCGAGTCGGCGTGACGGCGGCGTGGCCCACGGGCCGCGGTGCCGGGAGCTCGCGCCACACCTCGCCGATCCCCGGCGACACGACAACCCGCCGCGGCGGGCCAGGAGGATAGGTGCTCAGCGCATTCGGCCGGGCTTTCCGGACACCGGACCTGCGGCGCAAGCTGCTGTTCACGATCGCGATCATGGCGCTCTTCCGGGTGGGGTCGCTCGTGCCCACACCCGGCGTCGACTACGGCAACGTCCAGCAGTGCGTCGCGGCCCTCGAGGGCAGCACCTCGCTGCTCGGCCTCGTGAACGTCTTCAGCGGTGGCGCGCTGCTGCAGCTGTCGATCTTCGCGCTCGGCATCATGCCGTACATCACCGCGAGCATCATCGTGCAGCTGCTGCGCGTCGTCATCCCTCGGTTCGAGGCCCTGCACAAGGAGGGCCAGTCGGGGCAGGCGAAGCTGACGCAGTACACGCGCTACCTGACGATCGCCCTGGCGATCCTGCAGTCGACGACGATCATCACGACCGCGCGCACGGGGATGCTCTTCCAGGGCTGCCCCGTCGACGTGATCACGGACGACAGCTTCATGACCGCCACGCTGATGGTCGTCACCATGACGGCCGGTACCGGCCTGGTCATGTGGCTCGGCGAGATGATCACCGAGCGCGGCGTCGGCAACGGCATGTCCCTGCTGATCTTCACGTCGATCGCGGCGAGCTTCCCGTCGGCCCTCTGGTCGATCGCCGGCGGTTCGAACGGCCCCCTGAACTTCATCGTGATGATCCTGGTCATCGTGCTCGTCGTCGGGCTGGTCGTCTTCGTCGAGCAGTCCCAGCGCCGCATCCCGGTGCAGTACGCGAAGCGCATGGTGGGCCGCCGCATGTACGGCGGGACCAGCACCTACATCCCGATCAAGATCAACATGGCCGGCGTCATCCCGGTCATCTTCGCGGCGTCGATCCTGGCCATCCCCGGGCTGATCGCCCAGTTCGGCGAGCCGACCGCGGGCTGGGTGCTGTGGATCTCGGAGAACCTGGTCCAGCAGTCCGACCCGCTGTACATCGTGCTGTACGTGCTGATGGTCATCTTCTTCGCGTTCTTCTACACGTCGATCACGTTCAACCCGGACGAGGTCGCGGACAACATGAAGAAGTACGGCGGCTTCATCCCCGGCATCCGCGCGGGAAGGCCCACGGCCGAGTACCTCGACTACGTGATCACCCGCATCACGTCCGCGGGCTCGATCTACCTGGCCATCGTGGCCCTCATCCCCACGATCGTGCTCGTGGTGCTGGGAGTCACCACGAACATCCCGTTCGGCGGCACGTCGATCCTCATCATCGTGGGCGTCGGGCTCGAGACCGTGAAGCAGATCGACTCCCAGCTCCAGCAGCGTCATTACGAAGGGTTCCTCCGTTGACCGAGACGACCGAAGGCGGCAGCACTGCTGCCACGCCGACCACCCGCCGCGAGCTCCACGGCGCCCCCAGCGCCGAGGCGCGGGTGACGCGCCTGGTGATCATGGGGCCGCAGGGTGCGGGCAAGGGCACGCAGGCCGCGCGCCTCGCCGAGCTCTTCAGCATCCCCGCCATCTCGACGGGCGACATCTTCCGCGCCAACATCAAGGGCGGCACGGAGCTCGGGAAGCTCGCGCAGGAGTACAGCGCCAAGGGTGAGCTCGTCCCGGACGAGGTCACCGACCAGATGGTGCGCTCGCGCCTCGGCGAGGACGACGTGAAGTCCGGCTTCCTGCTCGACGGCTACCCGCGCAACGCGCACCAGGTCGAGGCGCTGGACGGCATCCTGGCCGATCTCGGCTGGGAGCTGGACGGCGTCATCGAGCTCACCGCCGCCCGCGAGGAGCTCCTGTCGCGGATCGCCAAGCGCGCCGAGATCGAGGGCCGCGAGGACGACACCCCGGAGGCGATCGCGCGCCGGCTCGACATCTACGACGAGCAGACCGCGCCCCTGACCGCCGCCTACTCCGAGCGGGGCATCCTTGCGAAGGTGGACGGCATCGGCGACGTCTCCGAGGTCACCGAGCGCATCGTCCAGGCGCTGGCCGCCGAGCTCGGCTGAGGTCCCTGACGCCATGATCTTCGGTTCGCGCGAGCGCATCGAGCTCAAGACGCCCGACCAGGTGCGCGTCATGCGGCGTGCCGGCCTGGTCGTCGCGTCGGCGCTCGACGCGGTGCGTGCCGCGGCCCGCCCGGGCCTGACGACGGCTGACCTCGACGCGGTCGCGGCGCGGGTCATCGCGGACGCGGGGGCGACGCCGTCGTTCCTCGGCTACGAGGGGTACCCCGCGACGATCTGCGTCTCCGTCTCGGAGGAGGTCATCCACGGCATCCCCGGTGGTCGCGTGCTCGAGGTCGGCGACGTCGTGTCGGTCGACTGCGGCGCGATCGTGGACGGCTGGCACGGCGACTCGGCGATCAGCCTCGTGCTGGGGCCGGACGGCGCGCTCGACGTCGAGGAGACGGCGGCGGTCGACGGTGTCGACGCGGCGGACCTCGACCTCGTCCGTGCGACGCGGACGGCCATGTGGGCGGGGATCGCCGCACTGGCCGGCGGCAAGCGGCTGGGCGACGTCGGGACCGCGGTCGAGGCCGCCGTCGAGCTGGCCGGGGGCGTCTCGGGCGTCGAGTACGGGATCGTCGAGGACTACGTGGGCCACGGCATCGGCACGGCGATGCACCAGCCGCCCGACGTCGTGAACTTCCGCACCTCGGACCGCGGCCCCCGGCTGCGGCCGGGCATGTGCCTCGCCGTCGAGCCGATGGTCACGCGGGGGAGCGGGGCGACCCGGGTCCTCGCCGACGACTGGACGGTCGTGACGCAGGACGGTTCGCGCGCCGCCCACTGGGAGCACTCCGTGGCCCTCCTCGAGGACGGCATCAGCGTGCTGACGGCCGCCGACGGCGGACGCGCCGGTCTCGCCCCGTTCGAGGTCGTGCCCGTGCCCCTCGACGTGTGACCGACGACCGTCTGCTCACGTTCGCAGCTGCTGGTGCGATGGAGTACGATGGTCTGTCGGGTGTAGTCCGTTCGGCAGTTCCTCGAGATGCACGCGCGAGATGGTGGCGCTGCAGACCAGCACCGGCTCGACGTCACGTCGGCCGGTCGGGACGAGGGTGAGCAGGCGGCACGCACGACATCCGGACCTCCGTCACGTTGCTGACGGGCGCCCGGGGACAGACGAGAGTTAGCGGAGGACATGGCAAAGAAGGACGGCGTCATCGAGATCGAGGGCAGCGTGGTCGAGGCCCTGCCGAACGCGATGTTCCGTGTGGAGCTGGCGAACGGCCACAAGGTCCTCGCGCACATCTCGGGCAAGATGCGTCAGCACTACATCCGGATCCTCCCGGAGGACCGTGTCGTGGTCGAGCTCAGCCCGTACGACCTGTCCCGCGGTCGGATCGTCTACCGCTACAAGTAACCACCACCCCATCGAGCGCCGTCGTGGCGCCGGCACCCGCCGGCGTGCGTACGGCGGCGGAGGAACACTGATGAAGGTCAAGCCGAGCGTCAAGAAGATCTGCGACAAGTGCAAGGTGATCCGCCGGCACGGTCGCGTCATGGTGATCTGCGAGAACCTGCGCCACAAGCAGCGCCAGGGCTGATCGCAGCCACCGCCTGACGGCACTCGCTCGCCGTCGGACACAGCGCACCACCACGAACCTCGACCCGTCCTGCCGGAGCGCAAGCTCCCGGGGGGACGGGCGAGGGGAACCTCCGGTCCAGGGGCCGGGGCCCGCGGTCATCGCGGGAGGCGGTGCGGCAGACCTCTGGAAGAAGTACAGGAGCCGGAAGGCACATGGCACGTCTGATCGGCGTCGACCTCCCCCGCGACAAGCGGCTCGAGGTTGCGCTCACGTACATCTACGGCGTCGGCCGTACCCGCGCCCAGCAGACGCTGGCCGCGACCGGGATCAGCCCGGACCTGCGGGTCAAGGACCTCGGCGACGACCAGCTCGTCGCTCTCCGCGACTTCCTGGAGGGCAACTTCCAGCTCGAGGGCGACCTGCGCCGCGAGGTCGCTGCCGACATCCGCCGCAAGGTCGAGATCGGCACCTACCAGGGCCTGCGTCACCGCCGCGGCCTCCCGGTGCGCGGTCAGCGCACCAAGACCAACGCGCGCACCCGCAAGGGCCCGAAGCGCACCGTCGCGGGCAAGAAGAAGGCCCGCTGAGAGCAGTCCGTGGCGTGGTCGGCTCCCCGAGCTGAACCGCCCCGGTCCGATCAGACCAGGAGATCAGAGAACACATGCCTCCCAAGACTCGTGCCACGGCCGCGCGCAAGCCGCGTCGCAAGGACAAGAAGAACGTCCCGCTCGGCCAGGCTCACATCAAGAGCACCTTCAACAACACGATCGTCTCGATCACCGACCCGTCGGGCGCCGTGATCTCGTGGGCGTCCGCCGGCCACGTCGGCTTCAAGGGCTCCCGCAAGTCCACGCCGTACGCCGCGCAGCTCGCCGCCGAGTCGGCCGCCCGCCGCGCCCAGGAGCACGGTGTCAAGAAGGTCGACGTCTTCGTCAAGGGCCCGGGTTCCGGTCGTGAGACCGCGATCCGCTCCCTGCAGGCGACCGGCCTCGAGGTCGGCTCGATCCAGGACGTGACGCCCCAGGCGCACAACGGCTGCCGTCCCCCGAAGCGCCGCCGCGTCTGACCCTCCCGACGTCGTCGGGACCCCGGGGCCGAGGGATCGGCCCCGGGCCCGCACGACGCCGCAGCCTGCCCGGGCGGGTGGACCGAGTCCCGCCCGGGGCCGCGAGTACTCGCGGATCCGTGATGCGTCATATGGCGGACGCACACTGAAAGGACCTGACCGTGCTGATCGCACAGCGCCCCTCCCTGACCGAAGAGGTCATCTCGGAGTACCGTTCGCGCTTCTCCATCGAGCCGCTCGAGCCTGGCTTCGGCTACACGCTCGGCAACTCCCTGCGCCGGACCCTCCTGTCGTCCATCCCGGGCGCGGCCGTCACCTCCATCCGCATCGACGGAGTGCTCCACGAGTTCTCCACCGTGCCGGGTGTGAAGGAGGACGTCACCGAGATCATCCTCAACATCAAGAACCTCGTCGTCTCCTCGGAGAACGACGAGCCCGTCGTGATGTACCTGCGCAAGACGGGTGCGGGCGTGGTCACCGCCGCGGACATCGTGCCGCCGGCGGGCGTCGAGGTGCACAACCCGGACCTGCACGTCGCCACGCTCAACGACAAGGGCAAGCTCGAGATCGAGCTCACCGTCGAGCGCGGTCGTGGCTACGTGTCCGCGGCGCAGAACAAGAACGACGAGGCCGAGATCGGTCGGATCCCCGTCGACTCGATCTACTCGCCGGTCCTCAAGGTCACCTACAAGGTCGAGGCCACGCGTGTCGAGCAGCGCACGGACTTCGACAAGCTGATCGTCGACGTCGAGACGAAGGCCGCGATCGCCCCGCGCGACGCGCTCGCCTCGGCCGGCAAGACGCTCGTCGAGCTGTTCGGTCTCGCCCGCGAGCTGAACGTCGAGGCCGAGGGCATCGAGATCGGCCCGTCGCCGACGGACTCCGCGCTGGCCGCGGACCTGGCGCTGCCGATCGAGGAGCTCAACCTCACGATCCGCTCGTACAACTGCCTCAAGCGCGAGGGCATCCACCAGGTGGGTGAGCTCGTGGCTCGCAGCGAGGCCGACCTGCTCGACATCCGCAACTTCGGTGCGAAGTCCATCAACGAGGTCAAGGAGAAGCTCGCCGAGCTGGGCCTCTCGCTGAAGGACTCGCCCCTCGACTTCGACCCGTCCAGCTCCGCGTACTTCAGCGGTGGGGACGACGAGGCCACGTACTCGGACGAGCAGTCGTACTGACGTCTCCGCGCCCGCAGCAGCCCGCTCGACCTGACCGGGCCGCGCGGTGCGGAACCACCCTCAAGGAGAACCAGAAATGCCTACCCCCACCAAGGGTCCGCGGCTCGGTGGCAGCCCGGCTCACGAGCGCCTGATCCTCGCGAACCTGTCGACGTCGCTCTTCGAGCACGGCCGCATCACGACCACGGAGACGAAGGCCAAGCGCCTGCGCCCCCTGGCCGAGCGCCTCATCACCTTCGCGAAGCGCGGCGACCTGCACGCCCGTCGCCGGGTGCTGACCGTCGTCCGCGACAAGTCCGTGGTGCACACGCTGTTCACCGAGATCGCCCCGGCCATGGCCGAGCGCAACGGTGGCTACACGCGCATCACCAAGATCGGCAACCGCAAGGGCGACAACGCGCCCATGGCGGTCATCGAGCTCGTCACCGAGCCGGTGAGCCCGAAGCAGGCCGTCGTCAAGGAGGCCACGAAGGCCACTGAGAAGGCGTCGACGAAGGCCGCCAAGACCGAGGACGAGAAGCCCGCCAAGGACGAGGCCGCCGTCGAGGCGACCGAGGAGGCCACCGAGGCTCCGGCCGAGGCCCCCGCCGAGGACAAGGCTGACGAGAAGGCCGAGGAGACCAAGGAGGCCTGACCTCCCGCGTCCCCGCGATCACGACGAGGCCCCGCGCCACCCGAGAGGTGGCGCG
>NZ_JBHTVT010000032.1:0-31513 GCF_042792795.1 Isoptericola sp. NPDC056605
GCGGTCGTCCGCCGCCCCGCGCGTCGAGGCGGGATGGTCCGGCCCCGGCCGGACCCCCAGGTCAGCGCAGCACCGAGGCGCGACGCTTGTTGTAGATGTCGAACGCGACCGCGAGCAGCAGCACCAGGCCCTTGACGACCTGCTGCATCGACTGCGGCACGCCCATCAGCTGCATGCCGTTGGACATGACGGCCATGATCAGGCCACCGATCATGGCGCCGCCCACCCGGCCGACGCCGCCGGTGGTCGACGCGCCACCGATGAAGCACGCGGCGATCGCGTCGAGCTCGAACATGTTGCCCGCGCCCGGCTGGGCGCCGTTCATGCGCGAGGAGTAGACCACGCCGGCCACCGAGGCCAGGACACCCATGTTCACGAAGATCCAGAAGTTGACCTTCCGGACCTTGACGCCGGACAGCTCGGCCGCGTGCCGGTTGCCGCCCACGGCGTAGACGTGCCGGCCGAAGACCGACTTCTGCGTGACGAGCGTGTAGGCGATGATCAGCACCGCGAGGATGATGAGCACGATCGGCAGGCCGCGCGAGATCGACAGCTGGTAGCCGAACCACATCACCACGGCCGCCACCGCCACGAGCTTGACCACGAACAGCGGCATCGACTCGACCGTCTGCTGGTAGGCGATCTTGCCCTGGCGGGTGCGCCACTGGCTGACGCCGAACCCGACCACGGCGATGCCGAAGATGACGAGCGTGAAGACGTCGAACCCGTTGCCGCCGAGCAGGCCGTTGAGGAACCCGTTGGCGATGTCGTAGTAGGTGCCGCCGAACGGCGACAGCGACTTGTTGTCCAGCACGAGGAACGTCAGGCCGCGGAACAGGAGCATGCCCGCCAGGGTCACGATGAAGCCGGGGATCCCGACGTACGCCACCCAGAAGCCCTGCCAGATGCCGACGAGGAGGCCGACGAGGAGGGCGGCCAGCACGCCGACGTACCAGGGCAGGCCCTGCCGCACGACGACGACGGCGCTGACGGCCCCGGTCAGGGCCACCACCGAGCCGACGGACAGGTCGATCTGCCCCGCCACGATGATCATCACCATCCCGATCGCGAGGATCAGGATGTACGAGTACTGCAGGACGATGTTCGTCAGGTTCGTGGGCGAGAGGAAGTTCGGGTTCAGGGCGGCGAAGAGCACGACGATCGCCAGGAAGGCGATGACGATGCCGCTCTGGCGCATGTTCCGGGTCAGGATGTCCCGGACCGAGTCGATGGCGTTCATGAGGCGGTTTCCTTCGTGGGCAGGGGCTGGTCGCGCTCGATCGTCATGAGCTCCATGAGGCGCTCCTGCGTCGCCTCGGCGACGGGGAGCTCACCGGTGATCCGACCGAAGGCGAGGGTGTACACACGGTCGCAGATGCCGAGCAGCTCGGGGAGCTCGGAGGAGATGACGACGACCGCCTTCCCCGCCGCGACCATCTTGTTGATGATCGTGTAGATCTCGAACTTGGCGCCGACGTCGATCCCTCGGGTGGGCTCGTCGAGGATGAGCACGTCGGGGTCGGTGTACAGCCACTTGGACAGCACGACCTTCTGCTGGTTGCCGCCGGAGAGCTTGCCGACGTCGACCAGGACGTTGGGCGTCTTGATGTTGAGGGAGCCGCGGTAGTCCTCGGCGACCCGGAGCTCCTCGTTGCCGTTGACCCAGCCACGCGGGGCGAGCTTGGGCAGGCCCGCCGCGGAGATGTTGTGCCGGATGTCGTCGATGAGGTTCAGGCCGTAGTGCTTGCGGTCCTCGGTCGCGTACGCGAGGTTGTGCCCGATCGCCTCGGACACGTTGCGGACCTGGATCGGCTTGCCGTCCTTGAAGATCTCGCCGCGGATGTTGCGCCCGTAGGTGCGGCCGAAGATGCTCATCGCGAGCTCGGTGCGCCCGGCACCCATGAGGCCGGCGATCCCGACGACCTCACCGGCGTGCACGTTGAACGACGCGTCGACGATGATCTGCCGACCGATCTGCGTGGGGTGGTCGACGTTCCAGTGCTCCACACGGAGCACCTCGTCGCCGACGACGGACGCCCGCTCGGGGTAACGGTGCTCGAGGTCTCGGCCCACCATGCCGCGGATGATGCGGTCCTGGGTGGAGCCCGGCTCGGACATGTCGAGGGTCTCGATGGTCCGGCCGTCGCGGATGATCGTCGTGCGGTCGGCGATCTCCTCGATCTCGTTGAGCTTGTGGGAGATGATGATCGACGTGATGCCGTGCGCCTTGAGCTGGCGCAGCAGCTCGAGCAGGTGCTCGGAGTCGTCGTCGTTGAGCGCAGCGGTCGGCTCGTCGAGGATCAGCAGCTTGACCTCCTTGGAGAGCGCCTTGGCGATCTCGATGAGCTGCTGCTTGCCGACGCCGAGCTGGCTGACGGGCGTCGTCGGGTTCTCGTCGAGGCCCACCCGCTCGAGCAGGGCGTGGGCCTTCCGGTTCGCCGCGTTCCAGTCGATCATCCCGAACCGGCCCCGGGTCTCGTTGCCGAGGAAGATGTTCTCGGCGACGGACAGGTACGGGACCAGGGCGAGCTCCTGGTGGATGATGACGATGCCGCGGTCCTCGGAGTCGTTGATCGACCCGAACTCCGCGGGCGTCCCGTCCAGGACGATCTCGCCGTCGTAGGTGCCGTGCGGGTAGACGCCCGACAGCACCTTCATGAGCGTGGACTTCCCGGCGCCGTTCTCGCCGCAGATGGCGTGGATCTCGCCCTGCTCGACCGTCAGCGTGACGTCCGACAGCGCCTTGACGCCGGGGAACTCCTTGGTGATGGAGCGCATCTCCAGGATCGTGCTCATCTGCGCTCTCGTCCCTCCTTCGGTGGGGTGCGCCGCCGCCGGACAGGTCCGCGGCGGCCCCGGGGGCGGGCCCACCCGTCGTCCGTCCCGGAGCGGGAGCGGCGACGGGCGGGCCCGCCCGTGCGGGTCATGACCTGCGGATCAGTCGTCCGCCTGACCGGCCTTGACCTCGTCGGCGGTGTAGTAGCCGGCGTCGATCAGCACGGGCTGGATGTCGTCCTTGAACACCGTCTGGACCTCGAGCAGGTACGACGGCACGACCTTGACGCCGTTGTCGTACGTCTCGGTGTCGTTCGCCTCGGGCTCCTCGCCCTTCACGAAGGACTCGGTGGCCTTGACCGCCTGCTCGGCGAGGAGGCGCGTGTCCTTGAAGATCGTCGAGGACTGGACGCCGTCGTCGATGAGCTTGATGTTGGCGATCTCGGCGTCCTGACCGGTGACGACCGGCAGGCCCTCCTCGAGGGTCGGCCCCATGCCCGCGCTCTGGAGCGCGTTGATGATGCCGCGGGAGAGCACGTCGGCCGGCGCGAGCACGCCGTCCAGCTTCTCGCCGCCCTGGTACGTCGAGGTGAGCAGGTCCTCCATGCGCTTCTGGGCCGTCTCCAGCTCCCAGCGCTGCGTCGTGACCTGGCCGAAGTCGGTCTGGCCGGACGGGACGACGATCGTGCCGTCGTCGATGAGCGGCTGCAGCACCGACATCGCGCCGTCGAAGAAGAACCCGGCGTTGTTGTCGTCCGGCGAGCCGGCGAAGAGCTCGATGTTGTACGGGCCCTTCTCGCCGGTCTCCTTGCCGTCGGCGTCGAGGTAGCCGAGGCCGCGCAGCAGGGCGTTGGCCTGCGCCACGCCGACCGCCTCGTTGTCGAACGTCGTGTAGAAGTCGACGTTCTCGCTGTCGCGGATCAGGCGGTCGTACGCGATGACCGGGATGTTCGCCGCGGCGGCCGCGTCGAGCTGGCTGGTCAGCGCGGTGCCGTCGATCGAGGCGATGACGAGGACGTCGACGCCCTCGGTGATCATCGAGTCGATCTGCTGCGTCTGGGTCGGGATGTCGTCGTTGGCGAACTGCAGGTCCACGGAGTAGCCGAGGTCCTCCAGGCCCTTCTTGACGTTGTTGCCGTCCTGGATCCAGCGCTCGTAGGTCTGCGTCGGCATCGCGACGCCGATCTTCACGTCGTCGTCGCCGTTCCCCGCGGCGCCGTCCGCACCGCCGCCGCCGCCGGCCCCGGAGCCGCCGCACGCGGCGAGTCCCAGCGTCAGCGCCGCACCGGCGGCCACCGCGCCCATCGTCTTGGCGAGTCGCATCCTCGCGCTCCTTCTCGTCGTCGAGTGTCCCCCGGCAGCGACCGTCGCCGCCGGCGCCCGGACGCCGAGGTCTCCCCCGGACGGCCGAGCCGGTCCGCGGTACAGACTGCTGCGTTCGAGTTCCGAAGTCAAAGCCTCGGCGGGTGGAAAGCGATAACGATCGCGTCACGGCCCTCCGCCCGAGCCCTGACAGCGCGACGAGGGCCACGGGACGGCGTTCCGTCCCGTGGCCCTCGAGATGGCGGACCCTCGGCGGTCAGTTCGTACGTCGAACACAACGACGAACACGACGGCGAGGGCGTGCGTCGGTCAGCGCTGCGGGTCCTCCAGCACCGCCACGGTCCGGGCGGGCACGGTGACCGTGCCCGTGCGCGCGTCCCACCGGGTGCGCTTGACGACGGCGTCGCTCCCCGAGCGCTGCACGCCCGAGAGCCGGAAGTCCCGGCCGCGCAGCTCGGACAGCTCGAGCGTCACGGGCTCCGGCGACGCGTTGAACACCGTCAGCAGACCGTCGAGGCGACGGTCCGCGTCCCGACCCACGGTGTCGTCCACCGCCATCGCGACGACGCCGGGCGTCGCGTCCGGACCCGCGCCCGGGAACGACACCTTCTGCTCGATCGCCGCGGCGCTGCCGAGCCGGAGGAGCCGGGTCGACGAGCGCAGCTCGAGCAGCTCGCGCGCCGCCCCCGAGGCCGCCGCGATGTCCGACGGCGCGGGCTTGAGCGACGGGTCCGCCAGGAGCGGCGCCATCACCGGCCATGCGTCGGCGTTGTCCGCCGCCGGAGGCAGGCCGCGACCGAAGCCGTTGTCCCGCCCCGACCAGTCGATCGCGTTGAACCAGTCGCCCGAGTCGTAGGAGTTGCGGTCCAGCGACTTCGAACGCAGCAGGTCCGTGCCCGCGTGCCAGAACGACGGGGTCTGGGCGAGCGCCGTCGTCGCGAGCGACACGGTGTTCATCCGGACCCGGTCCGCCATCGCGGTGTCCTGCGGCAGCTTCAGCGTCAGCAGGTCGAACAGGGTCTCGTTGTCGTGCGCGTCGACGTACGTGACGACCTCCTCCGGCGAGTCCGCGTACCCCGCGGGCGCGCCGCGGTAGTCGAGCTCCTCGCCCCGCGTCGTCTCGCCGGCGCCGTCGTCCGAGGCCCGGAACGCGAAGTCCCGCAGGTTGCCCGCGAGGCCGAGGCGCACCAGGTCGCTCTGGTGGCCGAGGTCCGCGCGCTCGTCGGCGGAGCCGTCGTTGACGCTGCCGGTGTCCCCCTCGCTGGCCTCGCGTCCGTTCGGGTCGGTGAACAGCCCCGTGCCGAAGCCCTGCGTGAACCGCGACGCGGCGTCCACCGGCGACCCGCCGTGCACGGCGTCGCGCAGCCGGTCGCTGAACGTGCCGATGCCGGTGCCGCCGAGCTGCCCCTGCGTGGCCTGCGTGAACAGGGCGTTGTCCGCGACCTCGCCGAAGTTCCAGCCCTCGCCGTACAGGTAGACGGCGGACCCGTCGACGCCGTCCTTGCGCGGCGTGAGGCCGTCGAGGGCCTCGCGCACGGCGAGCATGTTGTCCCTCGAGTGGTGGCCCATGAGGTCGAAACGGAAGCCGTCCACCTTGTAGTCGCGGGCCCACGTGACCACCGAGTCGACCATGAGCTTGCCCGCCATCGCGTGCTCGGTGGCCACGTTCTGGCAGCAGGTGCTGGTCTCGACCGCCCCCGTGGTCGGGTTCAGCCGCTGGTAGTAGCCCGGGACGACCCGGTCGAGCACGCTCTTCGCGTCCTGCCCGCTCGCCGCGGTGTGGTTGAACACCTGGTCGAGCACCACCTGCAGGCCCGCGTCGTGCAGCGAGCCCACCATCGTGCGGAACTCGGCCACGCGCGCGCCCCCCTCGGCGTCGACGGCGTACGAGCCCTCGGGGACCGAGAAGTGGAACGGGTCGTAGCCCCAGTTGAAGCCGTCGCTCGCGGCGACGTCGGCCACCGCCGCCTGCTGCTCCTCGCCGTCGGGAGCGAACCCGGACAGGTCGCCCGTGGCCGCCTGGTCCGCGCGGTCCTCGGGGATCGTCGCGATGTCGAACGTCGGCAGCAGGTGCACCGTCGTCATGCCGGCGTCGGCCAGCTCGCGCAGGTGCGTCATGCCGTCCGAGCGCCGCTGCGCGAACGCGAGGTACGTGCCGCGCTCCTTCGCCGGCACCGTCTCGTCGGAGACGGAGAAGTCACGCACGTGCAGCTCGTAGATCGTCTGGTCCACGGCCCGCTCCACGACCGGCTGGCGGGTGGTGCGCCAGACCTTCGGCTGCCAGCGCTTGTCGTCCAGCCCCACGACCACGGAGTGCGTCGAGTCGAGGGTGAGGCCCACGGAGTACGGGTCGGTGACGACGTTCGTCTCGACCTTCCCGGTGCCCGGCACGTAGACCGTCACCGCGTACCGGTAGCGGGCGCCGTCCCACGCGAGCTTCTTCGCCGCCCGCTTGCCGTCGAGGGTCCACGAGCCGTCGCGCTCGCGGACGGCGTCGAACCGCTCGGGGTCCTCGCCCAGGTCACGGCCCGCGGGCCACACCAGCAGGTCCACGTCCCGCGCGGTCGGCGCCCACAGGGCGAACGACGCCCACCTGCCGCTCGGGTGCCGCTGAACGCCGAACGTACGCTTCGATGCCTGCTCGCTGTACAGGTCGTCGAGGACGCCGGGCACCTGCACGCCGGTCGCCGCCGACAGGCCCTCGCCCGACGCCCGGGTCACCAGGAGCTGACCCGTCAGGAGCTTCTCGACGGCCGCGCGGCCCAGCGGCTTCCCGTCGTCGCCCACCGGGGCCAGCGCCGTGTGGCCGGCGAGCGCCGGGAAGTCGCGCGCGACGTCGTCGGGCACGTCCCCCGCGGGTGCCAGGTCGTAGGACGCGGCCCCCTCCGGGAGGTCTCCCCCGTCCGGCCCGCGGACCTGGCCGTCGGCGACGGCCAGGCCGCCCTCCGGCGCGGTCCACAGGGTCCAGTCGTCGCCGGAGCCGAGGTCGCCGGGCGCGAGCACCAGGCCCTGGCGGACCCAGTGCGCGGCCTGCTGCCCCGTGCCGGGCAGCGGCGGGTTCTCCACGCCGATCTCGAGCACGTGGGTGGCGAGGTCGTAGGAGAAGGCCACCGTCTCACCCTCGCGCACGCTGAAGGAGTAGTTGGCGCCGTCGGGCTTACCGCCCACGCCGTAGTTCTCGGCCCAGCTCAGGCCGTGCGCCACCTTGACCTCGTAGGCGCCGGCGGCCAGGTCGTCCGTGGACCACGTGTACGTGCCGTCGCCGTCGGGGTCCTTGAGCCACGACGCGAGGCAGTCGGGCGCCCACGATCCCGGGCACCCCACCTGGTCCTGGAACGACCCCGCCAGCGTCACGACCGGGCCCTGCGCGGTGGACGAGAAGTCGTGGCTCACCGGGTCCCAGTAGAACGTGACCTCGCCGCCCTCGTGCGAGTACGTCGCGTTGCCGCCGTCGCGCACTCCCCCGGCGCCGTAGTTGACGTCCCACGAGCCGTTCACGGCGACCTTGTACTCGTAGTCCCCCGCCGGCAGGTCGAACGTCCCGGCCCACACGCCGTCCGGGCGCTCGGTGAGGCGGGCGCCCTCGCAGTCCGGCGTCCAGTCGCCGGCGCAGCCCATCTCGCTGTTGTGGCTGCCCGGCACGGTCACCAGGTCGATCTCGGGCTCGGGCTCCTCGTCGCCGACCACGCCGGACACGTCGACGCCGACGGAGGCGAACGTCGAGGCGGCCGCGCGGTCGCCGTCGGCGTCCTGCGTCACGGCGCGGTACTCGACGAGGGTGCCCTCGGCCAGGCCCTTCGTGTCCTGGAAGACGCGCGGCGTCGTGTCCTCCGCCGTGCCGAGCGCGTGCCACTCGTCGGTGCCGACCTCGCGCCAGGCGAAGGACGTCTCCGCCCAGGCGTCGTCGTCGACGTCGGCCGCCACGGCCGCGGTGCCCGAGACCGCCGCGCCGGCCGCGGGGACCGCGACCTCGAGCGTGCCGTCCGAGTCCGCACCCACCGTGCGGTCCGCGCGCAGCACGACCGCCGACGTGGCGGGCACCTGCACCGTGACCTCGCCGGCGTCGTCCGCGGTGACGGCCTCGCCGCCGCCGTACAGGACGTCGTACGACGCCCCGGGCGTGAGCGTGGTGAAGGTGGCGCTCCTCGCCTGCGCCGCGTTGTTCACCGCGACCAGGTGCTCGACCTTCTCCTCGCGGTCGATCCGGCTGAACGCGTAGACCCCGGCCCCGTTCTCGGCGTACCGCTCGACCTGCGCGCCGGTGGCGAGCGCCGGGTGCGCCTCCCGCAGCGCGGCCAGGTCGGCGATGCGCGAGTAGAGGGGCGCGTCGGTGGCGTACCGGTCGGTGCTGCCCGCCGGCTCGCCGGTGACGAGCGGCTGGTCGGCGTACTCGTCGACCTGCGTGGCGAACAGCGTCTGGCGGGCGTCCTTGTCCCCGCCCGCGCCCGCGAAGCCCTGCTCGTCGCCGTAGTAGACGACCGGCTGACCCCGCGTGAGGTACATGAGGTCGTGGGCCAGCTCGTCCCGGGCCAGCGGCTCGTCCGTGCCCGCGAGCATGTACCCGACGCGGCCCATGTCGTGGTTGCCGAGGAAGGTGGGCAGGGCGGAGGCGGACCTCGTCGGGGTCGTGTACCGGTCGTCGCTCGCGAACAGGCTCGCCAGGCCGCGGGCGCTGTTGCCGCTCGCGTAGCTGGTCGCGGCCGCCTGGAAGGAGAAGTCGAGCACCGAGCTCATGTCCGTGTCGCGCACGTACGGCGACGTCTTGGCCGCGTCGGCGTCGTACACCTCGCCGAACATGAAGAAGTCGTCCTTGCCCTGCGCGTGCGCGTAGTCCATGACCTCGGCCGACCACGTCTCCCAGAACTCCGGGTTCACGTGCTTGACCGTGTCGATGCGGAAGCCGTCGATGCCGAGGTCGATCCAGTCGGAGTAGACGTCGACGAAGCCGTCCACGACGCGCGGGTCCTCGGTCATGAGGTCGTCCAGGCCGTCGAAGTCGCCGTACGTGACCGACTCGCCCGTCCACGTCGAGTTGCCCCGGTTGTGGTAGAGCGTCGGGTCGTTGAGCCAGGCCGGGACCTTGGCGTCGGCGTCCTCGTCCGCGACCACCGGCGTGTACGGGAACGACGTCGCGGCGTCCAGCTCCGGGAAGTCCGCGGAGCCCGCGACGTCCGCCGGGTCGAAGGCGTTCCCTGCGGCGTCGGTGTACGGCGACGTGGCCTGGTCGACGTACCCGTACTCGCCCTCGGCGTAGTCGATCACGTCGGCCGTGTGGTTGGTGATGATGTCGAAGTAGACCTTGATGCCCTTCGCGTGGGCCTCGTCGATCAGGGCGCGCAGCTCGTCGTTGGTGCCCAGGTGCGGGTCGATCCGCGTGAAGTCCGTGATCCAGTACCCGTGGTAGCCCGCGCTCGCGTCGTCGCCCGTGCCCTGCACCGGCCGGTTGAGGAACGACGGCGTGAGCCAGATGGCCGTGGTGCCCAGGCCCTCGACGTAGTCGAGCCGCTCGCGCAGTCCGGCGATGTCCCCGCCCTGGTAGAAGCCCTTGTCCGTCGGGTCGAAGCCGTGGTCGAGCCGGTCGCCGTCGATCCCGCCGGTGTCGTTCGACGTGTCGCCGTTCGCGAACCGGTCGGTCATGACGAAGTAGAACCGCTCGTCCGAGCCTGGCTGGCGCACCGGCGGCGCCACCAGGTCGGCGTCCGCCGCGTCGTCGTAGGCGCCCGCCAGCGTGAGCGGCGTGAGCGCGACGCGGTGCGTCGTGTCGTCGTAGGTGACCCGCACGCGCGCGTCGCCGCCGAGCACCAGGGGCGCGTTCTCGTCGGTGCCCTCGCGGCCGTACGACTCGTCCCAGGCGCCGTCGAGCGCGACCTTGTACTCGTACGTGCCCGCCGGCAGGTCGACGTCGGCGCCGAACGTGCCGTCGCCGGCCGGCGCGAGCGCCGTCGCCGCGCAGGTCGGGTCCCAGTCCTCGGCGCAGCCGAGCTCGGTCTGGAGGCTCCCGACGAGGGTGGCGGTGCGGTCCGCCGCGCCCGCGGCGGGCGCCGACGTGAGGGCGAGCCCGCCGAGTCCGGCGGACAGCGCGGGGACGGTGAGCGCGACGGCGGTCAGCGATGCCGCCGCGCGACGGGTCGGGCGCCGTCGACCGGCGCGGGCCTGGGCAGCACGAGGCATGGGAGGACTCCTTCGTCGTCCGGGCGCGCGGGTCGCGACCCGCCGCGACTGTACCGTTGCTGCAATCTTGCAGCAAGACATCGCGGAGGGTCTCCGAGCCCACGACCAGCGTCGTCGCCGGACCGGCCCACCCGTGCCGTGCTGTGCGGTGCTGTGCCGGGCCGTGCCGTGCCGGCGTGGTCAGCCGGCGAGCAGCGCGCCCCGGGCGGCGCTCGCGAGCACGTCGGCCAGCTCCTCGACCCGCTCGGGGTCTGCCGGCAGCTGGGGCGTGGCCACGCGCAACCAGGCGGGCCGGGGCGGGGCGACGAACGTGCGCGACGACGGCGTGAGGACGATCCCGCGGGCGCCCAGCTCCGCGAGGGCCTCGTCCTCGTTCTCGGCGCGCAGCCAGACGACGAGGCCGCCCGGCGGCACCGCGGTCGGCACGTCGTGACGGCCCAGAGCGGCCGCCAGGTCGGCGGCGCGCGCGGCGTACCAGCGGCCCGAGTCCGCGACCAGCTCCCCGACGCTCGGGGTGGTCAGCAGGTGCGCGAGCGCGTTCTGCAGGATGCGGCTCTGCGCGAGGATGCCGTGGCTGCGCAGGCGGCGGACCCCGAGCACGACGTCGCGGGCCCCGCCCACCACCGTGGTCCGCAGGTCGAGGCCGAACGCCCGGCAGAAGGAGGTCACGCGGACCACGCGGCCGGGCAGCAGCTCGCCGAGGCTGAGCGGGCGCACCGGGGCCAGCGGGCCGAGCACGTCCTCCTCCAGCACCCAGGCGTCGGGGGCGTGGGCGCGGATCACGTCGGCCAGCTCCGCGAGCCGCCGCGGGGTCACGCCGCCGGCGAGGGAGAACTCGCCCCCGGGCTGGTAGACGACCGTGCGCGCCCCCGCGACCAGCGCCCGTTCCAGCGCGTCGGGCAGCGGGCCGGACGCGTCGGACGCGACCCCCAGGACGTCGAACCCGACCGACCGGAGGTTGCCGATCGTCCCGGACACGGCCGGCTCCTGGACCGCGATCGCCCCGCCGGGGGGTGTGGCGGCCTCCGCGGTGAGCAGCGTGGCCTCGCCGGCGCCGCTCACCGTGACCCACTCGGCCGCCTCGAACGGCCAGTCCCCCCGCACCGCCTCCAGCAGGGCGGGCGAGATCGCCTCCCGCCGCAGCGAGTTCGTCTGCGGCTCGCGCAGGCTGTGCGCGAACGCCTCGAGCAGGTCGGGTAGGCGGTCGGTGGTGGGGTGCGCGGAGGCGAGGTCCACCGACGACCAGCCGGCGAACTCCGGCGCCCGCCCGGCCCGCGGCCACCCCGGGGCCGCGACCGGGCCCACGACGAACGTGCCGCCCCGGCGCCGCGTGCGGACGAGGCCGCGGTCGACGAGCAGGGACCAGGTGCCCGCCACCGTGGACCGCCCGAGGCCCGCGGCGGTGGCGAGCTCCTCGATCGTGGGCAGCCGGCTGCCGGGCGCGAGCACGCCCTCCTCGATCCAGCCGGTCAGCCGCTCGGCCAGCGCGGGGCCGGACAGCCCGCGCACCTCGGCGACGAGGTCGGCGGGCAGGCCCGGGGCGTCGGGTCCGGCGTCGGGTCCTGTGGTCGTCATCGCTCCTCGCCCGTCGTGGCCAGCGCACCCCGCGGCGACGGGGCGCTATTTCATCCAGATATATATCAGGTGGGGCAAGGCTCGCTCGACCGCTGGCGCTCTCCCGCCCCGCCGGTCTCATCTGGCGGACGCTGACGGCACCGGGCTTGAGTCGATCGCCCTGCCATGGTTTAACGTCTCCCCGTGACCACGAATCTTCCATCACATATGTCGGTGATGGACACGGCCGACCGGATCCGCTCCGGCCGGGAGAGCGCGCGCTCGGTCGCCGAGCGCGCCCTCGCCCGCGCGGACGCCGTGGACCCGGCCGTGCGGTCGCTCGTGTGGCGCGACGACGCCGCGACCCTCGCGGCGGCCGATGCCGTCGACGGCGCGCGCGCCGCCGGCGCCCCGCTCCCCCCGTTCGCCGGCGTCCCGGTCACCGTGAAGGACACGTTCGCCGTCGCCGGCCAGCCCTGGACCCGCGGCTCCCTCGCCGTCGACGAGACCCCGGCCACGACCACCGACCTGCTGCCCGCCGCCGCGTTCGCCGCGGGCTTCGTCCAGGTCGGTCGGGCGGCCACCCCCGAGCTGGCCATGACGACGTCGTGCGAGAGCCCGCGCTCGGGCACCACCCACAACCCGTGGGACCTCGACCGGTCGCCCGGCGGGTCGAGCGGCGGGTCGGCCGCGGCCGTCGCCGCCGGCATCGTGCCCGCCGCCCTGGCGAGCGACGGGGGCGGGTCGCTGCGGATCCCCGCGGCGTTCTGCGGCGTCGTCGGCCTCAAGCCCGGCCGCGGGCTGCTGCCCCAGCGCGTGCAGGGCTGGGAGGGCGGCGCGACCGAGGGGGTCGTCACGCGCACGGTGCGCGACACCGCCGCCGTCGTCGGGCACCTCGCCGCCCCCGACCCGCTCGCCTGGACGCGCACCGCGACCGCCGCCCCGGACTACCTCGCCGACCTCGAGCGCGCGCCCGCGCCGCTCCGGGTCGGGGTGCTGACGCGCTCGTGGGACGCGCGGATCGCGGTGGACGCCGCGTGCGTCGCCGCGGCCGAGGACACCGCGGCGGTGCTGCGCGCCGCGGGCCACACCGTCGTCGGGCTGGGCGCGACCGACGAGGGCGCGGAGCTCATGGAGCTCTACCCCTCCGTCGTCATCCCCGCGTGGCTGCGGCAGGTCCCGCTCGACCGCCCCGAGCGTCTGCAGCCCTACATCCACCGCGTCATGGCGCAGGCGGACGCCCTCGGCGCCGCCGACTACGTCCGCGCTGCCGTGCGGGTCCGCGCGCTCGCCCGCGAGGTCACCGCGGACCTGTTCCGCGACGTCGACGTGGTGGTCACGCCCACCACCGCGACCCGCGTGCCGCGCGTCGGCGTCGTCCTGGACGAGCTGCAGCGGCACGCCCCGGCCCGCGACGCGGTCGTCTACGAGCGCACGCTCGCCTTCACCACCGTCCCCAGCATGATCGGCGTCCCCGCGCTCACCCTGCCCACCCACCTCGACGACGACGGCCTCCCGCTCGGCACCCAGCTCCTCGCCCCGCAGGGCGGGGAGGGTCTGCTGCTGCGCCTCGGCCGCGTCCTGGAACGGCACCACGCCTGGGAACGACGCCTCCCGCCCCACCACGCCGGCGACCCTGCCGGCGCCGCACCCGAAGGAACGAGACTGCGATGACCCACCGCACCACGCGCCGGGCCGCCCGGCCCCTGACCCGCACGCTCGCCGTGACGACCGTGCTCGCGCTCACCGGCGGGCTGGCCGCGTGCTCGTCCGGCGACGGCGGGGGCGACGCCGCGTCCGGCGACCTGTCGGGCCGCACCCTCAAGGTCGCCGTCTACGCCGGCTCCTGGGGCGAGTCCTTCACCCAGGCGTTCGTCGACCCGTTCGAGGAGGAGACCGGCGCGACCGTCGAGCTGGTGCCCGGCGGGCCCGCGGACTGGCTCACGGCGCTGCGCTCGTCGAAGGGCGGCACCCCCGCCTACGACGTCGTCGCGTTCACGCCCAACGTCGTCCCGAGCGCCGTCTCGGCCGGGGTCGTCGCCCCGCTGGACACGGACCGCATCGCCGAGTTCGACCAGCTCAACACCGTGCTCGCCGAGCAGAGCGACGTCGACGGCACGCAGTACGGCGTCCCCCTGACGGTCGGCTCCACCGGCATCGCCTACCGCACCGACAAGGTCGACGAGGCGCCCACCGACTGGTCCGACCTGCTCGACCCGAAGTACTGCGGCCACGTCGCCGTCTCGCCGCTGACGTTCAACACGGGCATCGAGTTCGTCGCGGGCCTGATCAACGAGGCGGGCGGGTCCATCACCGACCCGGCCGACGTCGACGCCGCGTTCGAGCAGCTGCAGACGCTCAAGGACTGCGCGTCGGCGTTCCCCGCCGACGGCACGAGCGTCGAGACCGCGCTCGCGAACGGCGACGCGTGGATCGCCGCGCACTGGGACGGCCGGGCGTTCGTCCAGCAGAACGCGGGCGAGCCGATCGGCTTCGCCTACCCCGAGTCCGGCTCCGTCGGCGCGCTGACGTCGCTCTTCGTCACGGAGGGCACCGAGGAGGAGGAGCTCGCGTACACGTTCCTCGACTACGTGGCCTCGAGCGACTACCAGCCCGTGTTCTCCGAGGGCACCTGGTACGCCGCGTCCAACGACGAGAACACGTACACCGAGCAGTTCGACGAGCAGATCACCAGCGGGCCCGGCGCCTACGACGACTTCGTGTGGGTCGACTACGAAGCGATCACCCCGCAGCTGCCCGACCTGCAGGCGCGCTGGCAGGAGATCTTCGGCTGATGACGGCGACGACGACCCCGGCATCCACGACGACGACGCAGGGACGGGTGGAGATCCGCGGGCTCAGCGTCGGCTACGGCGGCCCGCCGGTGCTCGAGCTGGACGAGCTGACGATCGAGGCGGGCGAGTTCGTGTCCGTCCTCGGCCCGTCGGGCTGCGGCAAGTCGACCCTGCTCGGCGTGCTCGCCGGGTTCGTCGCGCCGACCACCGGGACGGTCGCGATCGACGGGGACGACGTCACGCACGTCGCCCCGAACCGCCGCGAGACGGGGCTGGTGTTCCAGAGCTACGCCCTGTTCCCGCACATGACGGTGCGGCGCAACCTCGAGTACGGGCTGCGCACGCGGCGCGTGCCGCGCGACGAGCGGGCCGCCCGCGTCGCCGACGCGCTGCGGCTCGTCGACCTCGAGGAGTTCGCGGGCCGCTACCCGCAGCAGCTCTCGGGCGGGCAGCAGCAGCGCGTGGCGATCGCGCGGGCGCTGGTCACGCGGCCGCGGGTGCTCCTGCTCGACGAGCCGCTGTCGAACCTCGACGCCAAGCTGCGCCGCCAGATGCGGCACGAGCTGCGCGAGCTGCAGCGCGAGGTGGGCACGACGACCGTCTTCGTCACGCACGACCAGGCGGAGGCGCTCGCGCTGTCCGACCGCGTCGCGCTGCTCGCGCACGGCGGTCTCGAGCAGCTCGGCACCCCGGAGGAGCTGTACCGCGCCCCGCGCACCCGCTTCGCGGCGGACTTCGTGGGGGCCGCCAACCTGCTGGCGGTGCGCGACGCCGACGGCGGCCGCACGGTGCTCGGCCGGCCGGCGCCCGACGACGCCGGCGCCACGGTCGCGCTGCGCCCCGAGCACGTGCGGCTCGTGGAGCCGGGCGGCGACGCCGCGCCGGCCACCGTGCTGTCGGTCGGGTTCGCCGGCGAGCGGTACGAGTACCGCCTGCGCACCGCGGACGGCACCGACCTGCTCGCCAGCCCCGCGGGCGCGTCGCGGCGGTTCGCCGAGGACGAGGCCGTGGGGGTCACCTGGTCGGACGACGCCCTGCTGCCGCTCGGGGCGGCTTGACGTGACGCTCGCCGCCCCCGCCCCCGCCGCGTCGGCCGCGCCGCCCCGCGCGGCCGGGACCCGCCGTACCCGCCGCCCGCGCGACCTGCGCGGCCACGTCGCCGCGATCGTGCCCACCCTGTTCGTGGTGGTCGCCTTCCTGGTGCCGCTCGCCGGCCTGCTCGTGCTGAGCCTGCGCCCGACGGACGCGATGAACAACGTGCTGCCCGGCATCACCGGCGCGCAGTACGCCGAGGTCTTCTCCACGCCCTACCTGTGGGGCTCGGTCGTGGAGAGCCTGTGGCTCGCGGTCCGGGTGTGCGCCGCCTGCCTGATCCTGGCGTTCCCCGTCGCCTGGTACCTCGCGCGCTCGACGTCGCCCGTCGGCAAGAGCCTCGTCTTCGTCGTCACCCTCTCCCCGCTGCTCACGAGCGAGGTCGTGCGGTCCTTCGGCTGGCGGGTCGTCATGGCCGGCGAGGGGCCGGTGAACGTGCTGCTCCAGTCGCTCGGCCTGATCGACGAGTCGCTGCCGCTGCTGCGCTCGCCGTGGACGGTGTTCCTCGCCGTCGTGCACGTGCTGCTGCCGTTCGCCGTGCTCGCGCTGTCCGCCTCGCTCGGCGCGATCGACCCCCGCCTGCTGCAGGCGTCCGCAGACCTCGGCGCGTCGGGGCTGCGCACGTTCCGGTCCGTCGTGCTGCCGCTGGCCACGCCGGGCGTCGTGGCGGCCACCGTCATCGTGTTCTCGCTGAGCATGGGCGTGTACGTCACGCCGCTCATGGTGGGCGGGGCGAACCAGTCGCTCGCCGGCCTGCGCATCCAGACGGAGGCGATGGTGGCGTTCGACCAGCCCCGCGCCGCCGCGCTCAGCTTCGTGCTGCTCGCGGTGACGCTCGTCGTCTGCGGGCTCGTCGGCCTCCTCGGCCGCCTCGCCGAGAGGGGTCGTCGTGGCTGACCGTCGCCTCCCCCGCGCCGCCGGCCGCGGCGCCCGCGCCCGCCGCGCGCTGAGCCTCGTGCCCGTCGTCCTCGTCTGCGCGTTCCTGCTGCTCCCGCTCGCCGTCGTGGCGCTGAGCTCGTTCAACGCCGAGAACAACTTCCGGTTCCCGCCGTCCGGGTTCTCGCTGCGCTGGTACGGCGAGGTGTTCGGCTCCCCGCAGTGGCTCGACTCGCTCGGCTACTCGCTGACCCTGGTGCTCCTGGTCGTGCCGGTGGTGGTGATCCTCGGCACCCTCGGCGGCTACGCCGTCGGAGCGGGCACGTTCCCCGGACGGCGCGCTCTCGGCCTGCTGTTCCTGTCGCCGATGGCGGTGCCCGGCGTGATGGTCGGGCTCGCGCTGCTCTACCAGCTCCAGCGCACCGGGACGGTGGGCTCGGCCACCGGCCTGTGGCTGGCGCACCTCGTCGTGACGTTCCCGTTCTGCGTGCGCGTCGTCGCGGTGAGCGCCGCGGCGCTCGACCCCGCGCTGTCGCGCGCCGCGCGCTCCCTCGGCGCGTCGCCGCTGCGCACGTTCCTCACGGTCACCGTCCCGCTGCTGCGGCCGGGCATCGTGGCCGGGGCGTTCCTCGGCGCGGTCATCTCGCTCGGCGAGGTCGCGGTGTCCGTGCTCGTCGCGGGCGCCGGCGAGGCCACCGTCCCCGTCCGCATCTACTCCGCGGTGCAGGTCCAGCTCGAGCCGACGGTCGCCGCCGTCTCGACGCTGCTGCTGCTCGTGAGCGTGGTGACCATCGCCGTGCTCGACCGCACCGTCCACGTCTCGAGGTTCCTGTAGACCATGGCAGCAACCGCAGCCCCCCGCCGGTGGCGCATCGGCATCGACGTCGGCGGCACCTTCACCGACCTGGTCGCCGTCCCCGGCGACGGCTCCTCCTGGTCGCTCGCCGACGCGATCACGCACAAGGTGCCGAGCACGCCCCACGACCCGTCGGAGGGGGTCGAGACCGGGCTCGCCCAGCTCCTGGAGCGGGGGATCGACGTCGCGGACGTCGCGTCCGTCGCGCACGGCACGACCATCGGGCTCAACGCGATCCTGCAGGGCCGGGTCGCCCGCGCCGCCCTGGTGACCAGCCGCGGCCACCGGGACGTGCTGCAGATCGCCCGCGCCCGCATGCCGCGGTCGTTCGACCTGCACGCGACGCCCGCCGCGCCGATCGTGCCGCGCGAGCACGTGCTGGAGACCGACCACCGCTTCGCGTCCGACGGCGACGCGGTGGGCGCCGGCGTCGATCCCGCGGAGCTCGACCGCCTCGTGGCCCGGCTCCGCGCGCTGACGCCCGAGGTGGTCGCCGTGAGCCTCCTCGGCGGTTATGCGGCCCGCGAGGCGGAGCAGGAGCTCGCGGACCGGCTCGCGCGGGCCCTCGACGTGCCCGTGACGTCGGCCGCCGCCGTGTGGCCGGAGGCCGGCGAGTACGAGCGCACCACCCTCGCCCTGCTCGACGCCCAGATCACGCCGCTCATGACGGGCTACTTCACCGCCCTGCGCGAGCGCCTGGCGCGGCTGCGCGTCGACGCCCGCGTGTACATCACCACCTCCAACGGCGGGTCCGTGTCCATCGACTCCGCGATCCGGCGGCCCGTGCAGACCGTGCTGTCCGGCCCGGCCGGCGGCGTGTCCGCCGCCGCCACCGCGTGGCCCGGCACCGACATGGTGACGCTCGACATGGGCGGCACCAGCAGCGACATCGGCGTGCTGCGCGGCGGGCGGCCCGTCCTCACGACGACCGCCACCGTGGGCCCGCACCCGCTCATGACGCCCGTGGTCGAGGTCTCGGCCATCGGCGCCGGCGGCGGCTCCGTGGTCTGGGACGACCGCTCCGGGTCCCGGTCCGTCCTGCGCGTCGGCCCGACGAGCGTGGGCGCCGTCCCCGGCCCGGCGGCGTACGACGCGGGGGGCACCGAGCCCGCGCTCACCGACGCGTACGTGCACGCCGGGATCATCGACCCGGCGACGTTCCTGGGCGGCACCTTCCCGCTGCGCGGCGACCTCGCCACCGCGGCGCTGGCGCGCGTGGCCGAGCACGACGGCACGGACGACGGCTCGGACGTCGGCACGCCGGACGCGCGGGCCGACGGGGCGGCCGACGCCGCGTTCCGCGTCGCGTCCGCGGGCATGGCGGCGCGGCTGCGCACCGTGCTCGCCGCGCACGGCGAGGTCCCGGAGCGCTACACCTTCGTCGCGTTCGGCGGCGCGGGCGGCACCCACGCCGCGCTGCTCGCCGACGAGGTCGGCGTCTCGCGCGTGCTGGTCCCGGCCGCCGCGGGCACGTTCTGCGCGCTCGGCGCCGCCATCGCGCCGGTCCGCCGCGACGTGGCCCGCACCGTGCGCACCGTCGTCGCCGAGGCCACCCTCGACGACCTCACCGCGGCGTGCGCGGAGCTCGAGGCCGAGGTCCTCGGCTGGCTGCGCACGCAGGACGTCGACGCCGTCGGCACCGTGACCCTGAGCGCGGACCTGCGCTACGCCGGCCAGCCGACGACGCTCGAGGTCGAGCTCGCCGCGCGGTCCACGACCGACGCCGCGACCGCTCCCCTGCGGCTCGCCGCCGACGTCGGCCTGCGGCGGTTCGCCGAGCAGCACGAGCGGGTGCACGGCTTCGTCGACGCCGCCGCGACCGTGCGCGCCGAGACGGTCCGGGCGAGCGTCACCGTGCACCCGGGCGAGGTGCGGACCGGCCGGGGCGGCTCCGGTTTCGTCAAGACCGGCGCCCGCGACGTCCGGTACGACGCGGTGCCCCGCCCCGCGGGCGTGTGGGCCCTCGCCGCCGACGGCGGCGAGGCGTCCGTCGCCGGCCCCGCGGTGGTCGAGAAGGCGGACACGACCGTGCTGGTCCCCGCGGGCTGGACGGCGACGACCGACGACGGCGGGAACCTGCACCTCGTGCGGGACCGCTCCGAGCAGGAGGACTGACCGTGCCGACGCACACCCCGACGACAGGACCCACGAGCGGGCTCGGCACCGGGCACGGCACCGGGCTCACGACCGTCGAGAAGGACGTCGCGCAGACCCGGCTCCAGGCCGCCGTCGAGGAGATGTGCCTCACGCTGCGGCGGGCGAGCCGCAGCCTGTACGTGCGCGACGCGGCGGACTTCGCCTGCGCGGTGGCCGACCTGTCGGGCCGGTTCGTCGCCTACCCGCAGGACGTGGGCGTCTCCGGTTTCGTGGGGCTCGACCTCACGCCGACGATCGAGGCCGCGACCGCGCACGGGCCGCTCGGCCCCGGCGACGTCGTCCTGACCAACGACCCGTACCTGTCGGGCGGGCTGTCCACCCACCTGCCCGACGTGCACGCCGTCGCGCCGTTCTTCGACGGCGACGAGCTGGTCGGCTACGGCTGGGCGTTCGTGCACGTCTCCGACGTGGGCGGTCGCGTGCCGTCCTCGGTGAGCGTCGTCAACGACTCCGTCTTCGCCGAGGGGCTGCGCGTGCCGCCCGTGCGCTACGTGCGCGGCGGCGAGGTGGTGCCCGAGGTCGAGGCGATCCTCGCGGCCAACTCCCGCACCCCCGACGCCAACCGCGGCGACCTGCACGCGATGCTCGCGGCGCTGGACACCGGGCGCCGGCGCGTCGCCGAGCTCACGGCCGACCTCGGCCCCGCCGGCCTCGCGGACGTCGGCGCGTTCGCCCGCGAGCAGAGCGCCGCCCGCGCCCGCGCCGCGCTGCGCACGCTGGCCGACGGCACGTACCGCTTCGAGGACTTCCTCGACAACGACGGCGTGAGCGACGTCCCGCTGCGCGTCGTCGTCACGGCGACCGTCGACGACGGCACCGTGCACCTCGACCTCACGGGCACCGACCCGCAGGTCGAGGCAGCCCTGAACATGGTGACGTTCGGGCGCGCGCACTCGTGGGTCGTGACGCGGCTGTTCGCCCTGATCGGCACGCTCGACCCGGCGGTGCCGCTCAACGGCGGGCTCATGGACGTCATCGGCTTCACGGCCCCCGAGGGCACGCTGCTCCACGCCACCGGCACCGCCGCCACGGGCGTGCGGCACGCCACGACCTCGCGGGTCAACGACGTCGTCTCCGGCGCCCTCGTCCAGGCGGCGCCCGAGGTGCTGCCCGCGGCGTCGAGCGGCCTCGTCGTGCCGGTGGTCTTCGCCGCGGCCGACGGGTCGCGCGTGGACGTCGTGGAGCCGATGGTGGGCGGCACCGGCGCCCGGCACGGGGCCGACGGCGCGGACGGCCGCGACTCCGGCATCTCCAACCTGTCCAACAACCCCGTCGAGACCGTCGAGGCGAACGTCGCCGTGCGCGTGCGGCGCTACGCCCTGCGCCCCGACTCGGGCGGCGCCGGGCGGTGGCGCGGCGGCAGCGGGCTCGAGCTCGAGTTCGAGGCCCTCACCGACGGCGGCCTCCTGGCCCGTGGGCTCGAGCGGCTGCGGTTCCGGCCGTGGGGCTTCGCCGGCGGCCTGCCGGGCGCCCTCACCGAGCTCGTGGTCAACGAGGGGCGCGCGGACGAGCAGCGCCTGTCGGTCGTGGACGTCCACCCGCTGCGCGCGGGCGACCGCGTGGTGCTGCGCACGTCCGGCGCGGGCGGCTACGGCGACCCCCTCGAGCGGGACCCGCACGCCGTGCTCGCCGACGTCGGCGCCGGGCTCGTCACGCCGGCGCACGCGCTTGACGCCTACGGCGTCGTGCTGCGCGACGGCGCGCTCGACGAGGGCGCCACGGCCGCGGAGCGCGGCCGCCGGGCCGCCGCGGCGGGGAGCGCGGCCGGCGCGTCCCGGCACGGGCTGGGGCCGGAGCGGGAGCGCTGGGAGCGCGTCTTCCCGCCCGGGCTGGCCGACCGGCTCGACGTGCACCTGCGCACGCTGCCGACGACGACCCGCGCCGCCCGCCGCCGGGAGATCCTGCGGGGCGTGCTCGCGGGCCTGCCGCCCCGCTTCCCGGGCGTCGACGCCGACGACGCGGCGATCGACGCCGCCGGACGGTCCTTCGCCGCGGCCGTCGCCGCGGTGACCGAGCCCGCGTGACCGCGCCCGCGCAGGCGGACGGCCGCCCCACGCCGTTCGACGCCGTCGTGGTGGGCGGCGGCCCGCGCGCCGTCGCCGTCGTCGCGCGCCTCGCCGCGCGGCGCCGGCCCGACGCGCCCTGGGGAGCCCCCGCGGACCCCGCGCTGCCCCCGCTGCGGGTCGCCGTCGTCGACCGCGTGGAGGTGGGTGCCGGGGCGACCTGGCGCACCGACCAGTCGCCGCTGCTGCTCAACAACACCTGGGCCGCTCGGACCACCGCGCACGCCGACGCCACGACCCCCATGACGGGCCCCGTCGTGCCGGGACCGGACCTGGTGGCGTGGGCCCACGCCGCGCCGGGCGACGCGTGGGCGCGCCCGGAGGCGCGGGCCCTCGGCCCCGGCTCGTACCCCAGCCGCCGGCTCCAGGGCGCGTACTACCGCGACCAGCTCGCGGAGGCCGCACGGCGGGGCGCCGTCGAGGTCGTGCCGGTGCACGGCGAGGTCGTGGACGTGCGCTCGCCCGAGCCCGGCGTGCGGCACGTGGTCCTCGCACCGGCCCCGGGCGACGACAGCCCCGACAGCCCCGACAGCCCCGGCGCCGCCGGGCCCGCGGTGCTCGCGGCCCCCGTCGTCGTCCTGGCGCAGGGCATGGTGCAGGCGGTCCGCTCCCCGCAGACCCGCGAGCACCGGGACGCCGCGCGACGGCACGGCCTCGTCTACGTGGAGCCCGGCATGCCCGCGGAGCGCGACTGGGCCGCCGTGCCCGCCGGCGAGGACGTCCTCGTGGTGGGCCTCGGCGCGAACTTCTTCGACGTGCTCGCGCTCCTCACGGTGGGGCGCGGCGGCCGGTTCGTCGACGCCCGCACGGGCTCGCCCGTGGACGCCGCGGGGCGGTCGTGCGACGACGGCGGCGCCGACGGCCCGCACGCCGGCGACGCCCTGCGCTACGTGCCGAGCGGGGCCGAGCCGCACCTGCTGGCCGGCTCGCGCCGCGGCCTGCCCTACCGCGGGAAGGGCGCGCTGGCCGACGGGGTCCCCGCCCCGTACGCGGCGCGGTACGCGACCCGCGAGCGCTTCGACGCCCTGCGGGACCGGGCGGGCGGGCGCCCGGTGCTCGACCTGGCGCGGGACGTCTGGCCGCTGCTGGCCCGCGAGCTCGTGCTGGCGCACCTCACGGCGCTGGCCGAGCACCGCCCGTCGGCCCTGCGCTCCCCCGTCGCGGCCGACGACCTCGTCGCCCTGGTCGCGGCGGCGGACGACCCGGCGGCCCTGTGCGCCGACCTCGTGCGCGACCCCGCCGACGCCTTCGACCCCGCCCGGGCCGACCGGCCGCCGCGCGTCGGCGCCGCGGCCTGGCCCGCGTGGGTCGCGCGCTGGGTCGACGACGAGCAGGAGTCCGTGGCCTCGCCGGCGACGTCCCCGCGCGCCCGCGTGAACCAGGCCATGGAGACCCTCCGCGGCGAGGTCGCGCGCCTCACCCGCGCCGGGGTCGTCGACGGCGCGTCGCTCCAGTCCACCGGCGAGGGGATGCTGGTCCCCCTCGGGCTCGCCCTCGCGTCCGGCCCGCCGCCGCGGCGCGCCGCCCAGCTGCTCGCGCTCGTGCGCGCGGGTGTGGTCGAGCTGCTCGGCGAGGGCACCCGCGTGACGGTGGAGGACGGGGCGTTCGTGGCGCGCAGCGACGTGCGGGGGCCCGTGCGCGCGCGGGCGTTCGTCGAGACCCGGATGTCCCGCGGGGCGGTCGGGCCCACGGACGACCCCCTGCTGCGCGCGCTCCTCGACACGGGCCGCGCCCGGGCGCACCCGCTCCCCACCGGGGCGGGCGGCGCCGTCGCCTCGGACAGCCTCGACGTGACCCGGGACGGCTTCGCCCTCGTCGACGCCGCGGGGGACGCCGACGACCGGGTGGTCGTGCTCGGCATCCCCGCCGAGGCCGTCCAGCGCGGGTCGGCGATCGGCGCCAGCCCCGGCGTGCCGTCCCCGCTGCTGGCCGGCGCCGACGTCGCCGCGGCCCGCGTGCTCGGCGCCGCGGCCGGGCCCGCCGCCGGCTGAGCCGACGACCGGCCCGGCACCTGGCAGGTCAGCCCGCCAGGTGCCCCCAGCGCGGGGCGAGCTCGTGCCACGGGCCGATCTCGGCGATCTCGCCGTCGGCGAGCACGACGACGCGGTCGGCGCGGGACAGCGCCGCGCGCTTCGAGGTCGCGCCGACGACGGTGGTGCCGCGCTCGCGCAGCGACGCCCACAGCTCGATCTCCGTGGTGGCGTCCAGGGCGCTGGACACGTCGTCGGCCAGCAGCAGCTCGGCGTCCGTCGCCAGGGCGCGGGCGAGCGCGAGCCGCTGCACCTGGCCGCCGGACAGCCGGACCCCGCGGTGCCCGACGAGCGCGTCCGGCCCGCCGGCCTCGTCGACGTCCTGCCCGAGGCGCGCGGCCGCGACCGGGCCGTCGACGTCGCGCTCGTGGTCCAGGCGCACGTTCTCGCTGAACGTCCCCGACAGCACGCGGGGCACCTGCGCGACGTGCGCCACCTGCCCCGGGCGCAGGAACGCCTGGGCGTCCGCGACCTCCCGCTCGTTCCACCGGATGCTGCCGGTGTGCTCCATGAGGCCGCTGAGCGCGGACAGCAGGCTCGACTTGCCCGACCCCACCTGGCCGAGCAGCAGCACGAGCTCGCCGCGCCGCACCTCCAGGTCCACCCCCGACACGCCGATGGTGCCGTCGTCGTGCACGGCGGTGACGCCCTCGAGGCGCAGCCGCTCCAGGGCCTCGCGCGGGCCGGCGGACGGCCGCGGCGCGTCGCCCGTGAGCAGGTCGACGCCCGCGGGCAGGTCCATGAGGTCGGCTCCGGCGGCGAACCGGCCGGTGGCCCGCTGCCACGACCGGGTGCCCGGCGCCTCCGTCACGACGGCCCCCGCCACGACGCCGAACCAGCCGAACCCGTTCACGGCGTTCGCGACCAGCAGCGCTGTCGCCAGCCCCCAGGTGCCGGTGAGCAGGCCCGCCCAGGCGGCGACGACGCCGAGCTGCACCATGATCATCGGCACGCCGTCGAGGGCCGCCTGGATCCGGTGCTCGAAGATCGCGGCCCGCACGCGGCCGGCGTCGACCTGCCGCAGGTGGCCGTGCACCTCGGGCGTGCGCGCCGCGAGCTTCACCGTGCGAGCGGAGTCGAGCGCCGAGACGAGGGCGCGGCCGAACCGGGCGCGCGCGGCCGACGACCGGGTGGCCGAGCGGCCCGCGATCGGCCGGCCGACCGCCGACGCGGCCGCGGAGACCACCATGACGGCCAGCAGCACGCCACCGGCCAGCCACGACCCGCTCAGCAGCGCCGTCACGCCGGCGATGACCAGGCCGTTGACGAAGTCGACCCAGCGGTCGGCGTAGCGCACGAAGCGGTCGGAGTCCATGGCCCGTGCCACGACCTCGCCGGGCGGGGTGGCGCGCAGGCGCTCCTGGCGCGTCTGGCCCGACATCACCGACATGCGCACCCGGAGCAGCACCTCCACCCACCACCGCGGGTAGACGTACAGCGCCCACGCCAGCGCCAGCGGCGCGACGACGAGGAGCACGACGAACGCGACCATGAGCGCGGTGGGGAAGCCCGCGTCGAGGCCCTCGACCGCCCGCCCCCAGAGGAACCCGGTGAGGGCGCCCTGCGCGGAGACGAGGCTCGCCACGAGGAAGAGCGCCGCGCCGACCACGCCCCACGCGGGCCGCACGAACAGCGCGTGCAGCACGCCCCGCGCCAGGCTCGGGCCCTCCCCCGGGTCGGCGAGCTCGGGCGCCGCGCCGCGGCGTCGCCTGCCGCCCACGTGCGACGTCGCCTGCGCGGCCGCCACGGCGGTGCTCGCCGGCGCCGCCTCGTGCCCGGTGAGGGCCGACGCGACCTCCTCGGCGGCACCGGCGCTCGCGACGGGCGCGTCCGCGGCGTCGCTCGCCACGAGCAGGTCGCGGTACGGGCCGTCCTCGCGGGCGAGCCTGCCCCGGGGCCCCTGCTGGACGATGCGGCCGTGGTCGAGCGCGGCGAGCAGGTCGGCCCGCTCGATGGTCGTGAGCCGGTGCGCGACGAGCACGCCCGTGCGGCCGGCGAGCAGCCGCTCGGACGCCGCGACCACGCGCGCCTCGGTGAGCGGGTCCATGCGCGCCGTGGCCTCGTCGAGCACGACCACCTGGACGTCGCGCACGAGCAGGCGCGCGAACGCGACGAGCTGCTCCTCCCCCGCGGACAGCGAGGTGCCGCCCGGGCCGAGCAGGGTGTCCAGGCCGTCGGGCAGGCCGGCGACCCAGGCGTCCAGGCGCAGCTCGCGCACGGCCGCCTCGACGTCCTCGCGCGGGACGTCGGCGAACAGCGCGATGTTCTCGGCGAGCGTGCCGGCGAGGATCTCGGTGCGCTGCGTGACGACGCCGACGGCGGCGCGCAGCTTCTGCAGGTCGAGGTCGCGCACGTCGACGCCGCCGAGGAACACCGTGCCGGGCTCCGGCTCGACGGCGCGGGACAGCAGCGACGCGAGCGTCGACTTCCCCGATCCGGTGCGCCCGACGAGCGCCACGGTCTGCCCCGCCGGGACGCGCAGGTTCACGCCCTGCAGCGCGAAGGTGCCCTCGGCGTACGAGAAGTGCAGGTCGCGCAGCTCGATGCCCACCGGCCCCTCGGGCAGGTCACGACCGCCGGTCGGCTCCGGCTCCACGGACAGCATCTGCCTGATGCGCGTGATCGCGCCCAGCCCCTCCTGGATGTCCGGCAGGTGGTGGATGAGGTTGTCCACCTGCCCCACGAACATCGAGGTGACCAGGAACAACGTCACGAGGTCCTTGACCTCCAGGGTGCCGCCCGACGCCAGCGCGGCACCGGCCACGGCGACGCCGGCGAGCAGCGCGGCGAGCACCAGGCCGGCCCGGCGCAGCATCGTCGACTCGACGACCACCACGTCGCGGAACTTGCGGTGCACGTCCGCCGAGCGCTGCGCCAGGCGGCGGACCGCGAACGGCTGGCCGAGGCTGGTGCGCAGGTCGTCGCGGGCGGCGACCGACTCCTCGAACGCGGCGGCGTGGTCGGTCCAGGCCGCTTCCTCGATCACCTTGCGGCGGGCGATCTCCCCCAGCATCGGCCGCACGAGGACGCCCGCGAGCGCACCCAGCAGGGGGAAGAGCGCCCACGCGGGCCACCAGGTGAGGCCCGCGACCACGTACATCGGCACGACGCCGACGACCGTGCGCCCCGCGCCCCAGAGCTGGCGGCGCACGAGCGTGCCGACGGCGTGCGTGTCGTCGTCGACGCGGTCGAGCACCTCGCCCACCGCCTGCTCGGTGAGCGTGGCGAGCGGCTGGTGCAGCGCCGCCGTGAGCAGGTCGCCGCGCAGCCGCCCCTCGGCGCGGTCGACGACGCCCGCCCACACGACCTGCCCGGCCGCGTCGAACAGGGCGGCGCCGACCACGCACAGCGCGAGCAGCGACAGCAGCGCGCCCGTCGGGTCCTCTGCGAGGCGCCCCGCGACGACGGTGCCGAGCGCCGCGCCCACCGCTCCGAGGGTGAGCGCGACCAGCGCGACCGCGGCCACCGGTCCGCGCAGCCGCCGCCAGTCGAGGCGGCGGGCCGGGTCGGTCGTCGTGGTCGAGGTGGACGTGGCGTGGTCCGCGCGCGCGGCAGGGGCGTCGATCATGGCCCGAGAAGCCTATGCGGCGCCCCCGACGCTCCGCCGCAGATTTTTCGTCAGATCAGGCCCAGCGCACGCACGGCGTCCCGCTCCTCGGAGAGCTCCTGCACGCTGGCCGCGATGCGCTCGCGCGAGAAGTCGTCGATCTCGAGTCCCTCGACGACCTCCCACGCCCCGCCCGACGACGTCACCGGGAAGGACGAGACGAGGCCCTCGGGGACGCCGTACTGCCCGGTCGACCACAGGCCCGCGCTGGTCCAGTCGCCCGCGGGGGTGCCCAGCACCCAGTCGTGGACGTGGTCGATCGCCGCGTTCGCCGCGGACGCCGCCGACGACGCCCCGCGCGCGTCGATGATCGCGGCACCGCGCTTGGCGACCGTCGGGATGAAGTCGTCCGCGAGCCAGAGCTTGTCCTCGTCCGCGTACCGGGAACCCGGCGTCCCGCCGACGTCGGCCCGGAACACGTCCGGGTACTGGCTCGCGGAGTGGTTGCCCCAGATCGTCACGCGGCGCACCTGCGAGACCGGCACGTCCGCCCGCTTCGCGAGCTGCGACAGCGCGCGGTTGTGGTCGAGGCGCGTCATCGCCGTGAAGCGGTCCTTCGGCACGTCCGGCGCGTTCGACGCCGCGATCAGCGCGTTCGTGTTGGCCGGGTTGCCCACGACCAGGACGCGCACGTCGTCGGCCGCGCCCGCGTTGATGGCCCGGCCCTGCGGACCGAAGATGCCGCCGTTCGCCTCGAGCAGGTCCGCCCGCTCCATGCCCGGGCCGCGCGGCCGGGCCCCCACCAGGAGGGCGACGTTCGTGCCCGCGAAGCCGGCCGTCGGGTCGTCGTGGATGTCGATGCCGTCGAGCAGCGGGAAGGCGCAGTCGTCGAGCTCCATAGCGGTCCCCTCGGCGGCCTTCACCGCCTGCGGGATCTCCAGCAGCCGCAGCCGCACGGGGGTGTCGGGGCCGAGCATCGCGCCCGACGCGATCCGGAAGAGCAGCGCGTACCCGATCTGGCCCGCCGCCCCGGTGACGGTCACGTTCACTGGTGTGGTCATGCCCCTACTCTGTCGCAGCCGGGCGCCGGGGTCGACCGCCACTCCGGGCGGGCTCGGGTCCGGCGCGCCGACCGTCGTGGCGGAGCGCGACCTGGGACGACGCGCGGTAACGTGCCAGGAGCGCCACCGTCGGCCCGCGCTCAGCAACCGTTCAGACCACGGTGGAAGCATGCCCGCGCAGCCGGCCGTGAGGCCGGTCACGCACGACCGGCCCCTCTCCACCGCGAGGGGCACACCGAGACGCCCGTCTCCCGAGCAGAGAAGGACCCTCATGTCCCAGGACATCGCCGCCGAGAGCGGTACGGCTTCGGTCGACGTCGAGACGGCGCCCGACCACCCGGAGCACGGCCTGTTCGCGCGGCTCGCCGCCGAGGCCTTCGGCACGTTCGTGCTGGTGCTCGGAATCGTCGGCACCGCGACGTTCAACGCCGTCAACAACGGTCAGATCCTCCCGGTGGCACTCGCCGGTGGCATCCTCGTCATGGGCGCCATCGCCGCTGTCGGCGGCGTCTCCGGCGGCCACTTCAACCCCGCCGTCACCTTCGGTCTGACGCTCGCGGGCCGCTCCGCCTGGCGCGACCTCGCGCCGTACTGGCTCGCCCAGCTCGTGGGCGGCACGGCCGCGGCGGCCGTCATGTTCTCGATCATCCCCGACTCGTTCCCGGCGCTGACCGGCGCGGCGGACAAGGCCGCGGTCTTCCAGGGCACGGCGAACGGCTTCGGCGCGCACTCGCCCCTCGCGGCCCTGACCGCGTCCGCCGCCCAGAGCGGCGGCTCGCCCGCCGAGTTCTCGATGTGGGCCGCGATCCTCGTCGAGGTCGTCGTCACCGCGGTCTTCGTCGGCGTCATCCTCGGCGTGACGAGCAAGCGCTCGACGGTCACGTTCGCCCCGGTGGTCATCGGCCTGACGCTCGGCGCGATGCTCGTCGTCGCCTGGCCGGTCACCAACGCCTCGCTCAACCCGGCCCGCTCGTTCGCCTCGGCGGTCTTCGGCGGCGGCTGGACCTGGGGCCAGCTGTGGGTGTTCGTCGTCGCCCCGCTCGTGGGCGGGGCGCTCGCCGCCCTGTTCTACCGGGCGTTCGCCCCAGTCCCCGCGGTCGTGCAGGTCGAGGTCGGCTCCGCGGCCGGCGACGACCTCGACGACGAGCCCCGCCAGCACGACGTCGTCGACGACGGCGCCCTTCCGGCGCGGTCGGAGGTCGACGAGAACGAGGGCGAGTGGGACGGGGCGGACGTCGACGAGCCCGGCCCCCGCGACGAGGGCACCGAGGGCAAGGGCGACACCCCGCGCGCCTGACGTCCCGACCCGCGCACGAGGGCCGGTACCCCGCAGGGGTGCCGGCCCTCGTGGCGTCCGCGGAGGACGCACCCACGGCACCCCGAGCCGCTCGCCACGAGCCTCGCGGACGCGGCCTGCTGACGGGCGGCTCTCAGCCCAGGCCGGGCGCGGTCAGGGCGAGCACGCCGATGACGACGGCACCGCCCCAGCACAGGAAGACGTCGAAGCCCCGGCTCCGCACGACGAGCCCGACGGGTCCGGTGGACGACGTGGCCCGCCAGGTGCCTGCGACGGCGAGGGTCAGCGCGATGGTGCCGGTGCCGACGCGGGCACCGACGAGCACGCCGAGCACGACGGCGAGGACGATGCCGGCGAGCACGGTGACGATGGCGCGCTCCGGGCCGGGCAGGTGCCGAGCCGGCGCGTCGGCCTTCGCCTCGACCGAGTGCCACCGGGGCGCGGGCTCGGCCCCTCCGGGGTCGCGCGGAGGGTCGGGCAGCGCACGGGGATCCACGGCAGCCGAGCCTACCGCCGCCCGACCGGGGCGGGCGCCGGACCTCCACGCCCGCGGGTTACCGTGAGGACCGTGCCCGAGCCGACCCCCGACGCCTCCCCCCTCCTCCCCCGGTCCGTCGTCGTGGTGGGTGCCGGCCTCGCCGGCGCCCAGACCGTCGCCGCGCTGCGCGCGCACGGCTTCGACGGGCGGATCACGCTGCTGGGCGCCGAGGGCGTGCCTCCGTACGACCGGCCGCCCCTGTCCAAGGAGCTCCTGACGCGGCCCGAGCCGGTGTGGCTGAGCGCGGACCTCGGCGTCGACGTCGACGCGCTGGCCGACGACGTCCGCCTCGCCGAGCCCGCCCGCGCGCTCACGTCCGGGCCGGGCGGCGTGGTCGTCACGACGGCGCGGAGCGAGGTCGCGGCCGACGCCGTCGTGCTCGCGGTGGGTTCCGTCCCGCTCGTCCCGCCGGGGTTCGCCGCGTCGTCGCTGCTGCACACGGCGGCCGACGCCGACCGCCTGCGGGCGGCGCTGCGCCGCCCGGACGGGCTGCGCCTCGTGATCGTCGGCGCGGGCTGGATCGGCGCCGAGGTCGCGGGGGTCGCGGCAGGCGCCGGCGCGGACGTCACGGTGCTCGAGGCGGCCGCCGCCCCGTTGTCGCGCCAGCTCGGTCACGACGTCGGGTCACGCCTCGCGGGCTGGTACGCGGAGGCCGGGGTGCGCCTGCGCACGGGCGCCGCGGTGGCGGCGGTCGAGGACTCGGGGGTGGTCCTGGCCGACGGCGAGCACGTGCCCGCCGACCTGGTGCTCACCGCGGTGGGCGCCCGGCCGGCGTCGGGCTGGCTGGAGGGCGCGCTGCCGCTCGACCCGCGCGGCGCGCTCCTCGTGGACGGCGACGGCCGTGTCCCCGGCCACCCCAGGGTCTGGGCGGTCGGCGACGTCGCGTCGCGGGCGCACCCCGTGTTCGGCACGGTACCGGGCGGGCACTGGTCGGCGGCGCTGCACGACCCGGACCCCACCGTGCGCGCGATGCTCGGCGTCGAGCAGGCCGGCGGGGGGCACGCGCCGTACGTCTTCTCGCAGCAGCTCGGGCACGACCTGGCGCTGCTGGGCCTGCCGGTCACCGCCGGGCCCGACGCCTCCCCCGTGGTGCTGCGCGGCACGCCCGGCGAGGGCCCGTGGGCGGCGCTCTACCTGGACCCGGCCCAGGACCCGGCCGTCGAGGGCGCGCCCGACGGCGTCGCGACCGTCCGCGCCGTCCTCCTCGTCGACTCGCCGCGCGACGTCGGCGGCGTGCGGCGCCTCATGAGCCGCGGCGAGCCGCTGCGCCTGGACCTCGCCCGGGCCACCGACCCCGCCGTCCGGCTCAAGTCCGCCGTCGCCCCCTGACGCCGAACAGGCGGTTGCGCACGTTCTCGGAGCGGAGAACGTGCGCAAC
>NZ_JBHTVT010000033.1:0-30689 GCF_042792795.1 Isoptericola sp. NPDC056605
CCGCCGGGCCCCCCCCCCCCCCCGTCCGGAAACCGCCCCCGCCCCCCCCTACACCCCCACCGGGGGGGGGCCCCGTTCCTGGGCGGGTACACGGTGCGCAACCGCCTGTTCGGCAGGGGTCAGTGCGCGAAGTGGCGCGTCCCGGTGAGGTACATCGTCACGCCGGCGGCCTGGGCCGCCTCGATCACCTCGGCGTCGCGGATGGACCCGCCGGGCTGCACGACGGCGCGGACGCCGGCGTCGAGCAGCACCTGCAGACCGTCGGCGAAGGGGAAGAACGCGTCGGACGCGGCGACCGCGCCGCGCGCCCGCTCCTGCCCGTCGGCGAGCGTGTTCGCGCGCTCGACGGACAGCCGGCAGGAGTCGACGCGGTTGACCTGGCCCATGCCGATGCCGACGGCGGCGCCGCCCGAGGCGAGCAGGATGGCGTTGGACTTGGCGGCGCGGACGGCCTTCCACGCGAACGCCAGGTCGGCGAGGGTGGCCTCGTCGGCGGCCTCGCCGGCGGCGAGCGTCCACGACGCGGAGTCGTCGCCCTCGGCCTGGAACCGGTCGACCTCCTGGACGAGCATGCCGCCGGAGATCGGGCGGTTCTCCGCGACGGCGTGCGGCGGCGTGTCCACGACGAGCAGGCGCACGTTCTTCTTGGCCTGAAGGATCTCCAGGGCCTCGGGCTCGAAGCCCGGGGCCACGACGACCTCGGTGAACACGGGCGCGATCTGCTCCGCAGCGGCCTTCGTGACGACCCGGTTGGCCGCGATGACGCCACCGTACGCGGACACGGGGTCGGTGGCGTGCGCGCGGGCGTGCGCCTGCGCGATGTCGTCGCCGACGGCGATGCCGCAGGGGTTCGCGTGCTTGATGACCGCCACCGCGGGGCCCTCGTGGTCGTGCGCGGCGCGCCACGCGGCGTCCGCGTCGACGTAGTTGTTGTAGCTCATCGCCTTGCCGTGCAGCTGCGTGGCCTGGGCGAGGCCGGTGCCGCCGTCGGTCCGGGTGAACAGCGCGGCCCGCTGGTGCGGGTTCTCGCCGTAGCGCAGGACGGCGGCGCGCTCGAACGTGGCGCCCGCGACGTCGGGCATGTGCGACTCGAGCGCCGTCTCGTCGGGCGCGTAGGCGCTCGCGAACCAGGAGGAGACGGCGACGTCGTACTGCGCGGTGTGCGCGAACGCGGCGGCCGCGAGGCGCTTGCGCTGCGCGAACGTGAAGCCGCCGCCCTGGACCGCGGCGACCACGTCGTCGTACCGCGCCGGGTCGACGACGACGGCGACGCTCGGGTGGTTCTTCGCCGCGGCGCGGACCATCGAGGGCCCGCCGATGTCGATCTGCTCGACGACCTCGTCCGGGCCGGCGCCGGACGCGACCGTGGCCGCGAACGGGTACAGGTTCACGACGACGAGCTCGAACGTCTCGATGCCGAGGTCGGCGAGCTGGGCGAGGTGGTCGGCCTTGCGGGTGTCGGCCAGGATGCCGGCGTGCACGCGGGGGTGCAGCGTCTTGACGCGCCCCTCGAGGCACTCGGGGAAGCCGGTGAGCTCCTCGACGCGGGTGACGGGGACGCCGGCGTCGGCGATCTTCGTGGCCGTGGAGCCGGTGGAGACGAGCTCCACGCCCGCGGCGTGCAGGGCGGTGGCGAGCTCGGTCAGGCCGGTCTTGTCGTAGACGCTGAGCAGCGCACGGCGCACGGGGCGCTGCGCGTCGTCGGCGAGCTGGACGTCGGGGGCGGTGGGTGCTCCGGACATGAGTGTCTTCTCCTCGGGCGGGTTCTCGCGGAAAGACCCTCGCACCCAGGCGGGCGGCGCGCATGGCGGGACGTGTCGGCCGCTCCCCGGTGGTGACCCACCCTCGCCAGTCACGGCCGCGGCGAGTCTACCGAACGTCGTCCTCACGAGTCACGACGGGGGTCACGACATCGGTCGCGACAGGGGTCACGGCAGCGCCACCTCCATGCCGAGCAGGCGCCAGGCCCGGGCCGCCGTGTCCGCGCGGTCCGCCGCGGGCCGCCGGGTGAGCGCGCCGGCCACGAGCTCGACGCCGAGCATGAGGTCCTCGACGGTGGTGCCGGCGGGCACCTGCCCGGCGTCGAGCGCCGCCTGGTGGTGCGCGGCGAGCACGGCCGCGACCCGTTCGCGCAGCTCCAGCATGCGCCCCGGCCGGTCCTCGACCAGCAGGTCGACCACCCCGACGGACTCGATGGCGTGCCGCGTCACGAGCCCGAGGAGCTCCGGCAGCGCGGCGCCCGCGGCCGACGCCGCCTCCAGCGCGTCCACGTTCTCCTCGACGACGGCGGCCACGAGGGAGACGCGGTCCGGGAAGTGTCGGTAGAGGCTGCCCTGCCCGACGCCGGCGCGGCGCGCGACCGCGCTGAGCGGCGCGGCCGTGCCGGACTCGGCGAAGACCGCGTGCGCCGCCTCCAGGAGCGCCGCACGGTTGCGGGGCGCCGCCGCGGGGCCGGGGTTGCTCCGGGCGGACGGGTGCGGGTTGCTCCGGGCGGTGGGCATTGGAATAGACTAGCAACCGGACAGTGTTGTCCGGTTAGTTGTCCGGTTAGTTGTCCGACGAGTTCGGCATCCACCAGCTAAGGAGACCACCATGGCCCTGTCCGCATCCTCGACCGTCGGCGAGTGGCTCGACCACCCCGTCGGGGGCCGCATCCTCGGCGCCGTCCTCGAGCAGGCCGGCGCGTCGGCCGAGGCGCTCGCCCCGGCGCGCAACCTGCCGCTCGAGCAGCTCGTCGCCCTGTCGAACGGGCAGTTCCCCGCCGAGATGGTCGACGGCCTCGTCGCCGCCTACCGCGAGCAGGCGCCCGACGACGCCGCCGCCGACCCCGCCGACGGCTCCCCCGCCCCCGCGGCCTGGGCCGAGCAGGTCACGCCGGGCCGCTTCGCGGGCCAGACCGTCGTGGTGACCGGTGCGGCCTCCGGCATCGGCCGTGCCGTCGCGTCCCGCGTGGCCCGCGAGGGCGGCCGCGTCGTCGCCGTCGACCTCGCGAAGGAGAAGCTGGACGAGCTCGCCGCGTCCCTCGCGGGGGCCGCGCCGGGCGCCGAGGTCGTCGCCGTCGCGGGCGACATCACGTCGGCCGAGTCGGTCGAGGAGATCGTGCGCGCCGCCGGCGACCGCGTCGACGCCCTCGCCAACGTCGCCGGGATCATGGACGACATGGGCGCGGTGCACGAGCTCACCGACGCGACGTGGGAGCGCGTGATGCGCGTCAACGTCGACGGCACGATGCGCCTCATGCGCGCCGTCCTGCCCGGGATGCTCGCCGCGGGCCGCGGCCGCATCGTCAACGTGGCCTCCGAGGCGGGGCTGCGCGGGTCCGCGGCGGGCGCCGCGTACACGGCGTCGAAGCACGCCGTCGTCGGCCTCACCAAGTCGTCCGCCGTCATGTACGCGGGCTCGGGCGTGCAGGTGAACGCCGTCGCGCCCGGCGGGGTCGCGACCGGCATCCAGGTGCCCACGCAGGCCGAGTTCGGCGGCGCCCGGCTGGGCCGGTACATGGGCAACATCCCCGGCATCGCGACGGCCGAGCACCTCGCCGCGTCGATCACGTTCCTGCTGTCCACCGACGCGGTGAACCTCAACGGCGCGATCCTCGCCTCCGACGGCGGCTGGTCGGCCGTCTGACCACCGACCTGTCAGGGCCGGCGCGGGGTGCACCCCGCGCCGGCCCTGACAGCTCGGGGCGTCACTCGGCGGGCATCGGCAGGGCGTCGTCGGCCCAGGCGTCCGGGGTGCCGACCCGCCACAACGAGCGCACCAGGCCGAGCGCGACCGTCGTCACCGCGAGCAGCGCGACCAGCACCCACAGCACGACGCCGATCCCGCCCGCGTCGAGCAGCACGCCCGCGACCAACGGCGCCAGCGGCATGGCCGCCACCCCGCTCAGCCCGAGCACGGAGGCGAGCCGCCCCTGCATCTCCCCCGGCGTGATCGCCGCGATGTAGCCCGCCATCGCGGCGTTGACGGCCGGCACCAGCAGCACCCCGACGCCGACCAGCACGACGTAGGCGAGGTACTCCTGCACGACCGCCATCGCCGTGAAGGCCACGACGAGCAGTCCGAGCGCCAGCACCGTCAGGGCCCCGAGCCGCAGCCTCGCCACGAGCGGGGGCGCGATCACGGCCCCCAGCAGCATCGATCCCGCTGCGACCATGTCGAGGACGCCGATGAGCACGGGCGGGGTGCCGGTCCCGGCCAGCTCGAGGTGGATGCCGATGAGCATCCCGCCCAGCGCCACGTTGACCACGACGAACATCCCGAGGCAGGCCCGGAACAGGGGCAGCAACCACACGAAGCGGAGCCCCTGCCGCAGCGCGACGACGGGGCGCAACGCGCGCTGGTCCGCGACGTCGCCGTTCAACGGCTCCTTGACGAGGGCCGCGCACAGTGCCGTGACGGCCTCACCCACGACCGCGCCGATCATCGGCACGACGTGCGCCACGCCGTAGAGCACGCCGCCCAGCGGCCCTCCGAGCATCCCCGCCACGGCGTCACGCCCCTGGGCGGTCGCGTAGGCGGTCGGGAGCTGCGACGGCGGGACGACGGCGCGGAACGCCCCGCTGATCGCCGGGTCCAGGAACGCGGTCGCCACGGACGCTCCGAAGAGCACCAGGGCGAGGTGCCACGCCGAGAGGCCGCCGAGCGCGCCCGCGAGCACGACGGTCCCCCACAGCGCGGCCGCGACGGCGGCCGACCCGACGACGAGGCGACGGCGGTCGACCCGGTCCGCGACGACCCCCGCCGGCAGCGCGGCGAGGAGAGCTCCCGTCTGCCCGACGGCCGCGACCACCCCCGCCGCGATGGCCGAGCCCGTGAGCTCGAGGGCCAGCAGCGGCACCGCGAACTTCGTGATGCTGCCGCCCAGCGACTGCGTCGTGAGCCCCGACATCAGCAGCAGGTACGGCCGGTTGCGGCGCAGCGGCGCAGGCATCTCGGTCGTGACGGATCCCGGGTCGGGGAAGGCGGACTGACTCGTGGAGGACGGCGTCGCGGCCGCCGCGGGCTGGCTCATGGGAAGGACGATATTCCCGCAACCATATTTGCGCAATAGTCATTGCGCATTGAACGTTGCGGGACCTTGCTAGGCTTCGGCGCGTGCTGGAGACCATGGACATCCGCGACCCCGAGTCGTTGCGCGCCATCGCGAACCCGGTGCGGCAACGGATCCTCATGCAGCTCGCGGTGGTCGGGCACGCCCGTGCCGCCGACCTGGCCGAGGCGATCGGCCAGCCCGCGAACTCCGTGAGCTTCCACCTCCGGGTGCTCGCCAGAGCCGGGATGATCGTCGAGGCACCGGAGCACGCCCGCGACAGACGAGACCGCGTGTGGAAGAACGTCGCGACGAGCTACAACGTGAAGCCCGCGGCCGGTGACGCGGCCGACCTCATCCTGCGCCCGACCGTCGAGTGGCTCTCCGAGGTGTTCGCGCACGGCGGCCACGAGGAGACCCGCGACGCCGGCCGCACGTTCATGCTCACCACCATGATGCTCACCCGCGACGACGCGAACGAGCTCATCCTCGAGCTCTCGCAGCTCCTCAACCGCTGGTCGGAGCGCAGCCTGGCCGCGTCCCGCGACGAGCCTGTCACTCCACGCGAGGTGTACCAGCTGCTCACCGCGGTCGCGCCGCGGGACGACCCCCGCGGGGACGCGGACACCGACGCGAAGGGCTGAGGGGCACCCTCAGCCGACGGTCGCGCGGCGCCCGTCGACGCTCAGGCCCTCGCGGGCGACGCGGCCCACGGTCTCGACCAGCAGGGCACGCTCCGCGACCTTGATCCGCTCGTGCAGGGCGGCCTCGTCGTCGCCGTCGAGCACGGGGACGACGGCCTGGGCGAGGATCGGCCCGGTGTCGACGCCGGTGTCGACCACGTGCACGGTGCACCCGCTGACCTTCACGCCGTAGGCGAGGGCGTCGCGCACGCCGTGCGCCCCGGGGAACGAGGGCAGCAGCGCGGGGTGGGTGTTGACGATCCGCCCGGCGAACCGCTCGACGAACGAGGGCGCGAGGATGCGCATGAACCCGGCGAGCACCACGTAGTCGGGCCGGAAGACGGCGACGGCCTCGGCCATGCCGACGTTCCAGGCGGGGCGGTCGTCGAAGTCCTGCGGGGCCACGACGACCGACGCCACGCCCGCGTCGCGGGCCAGGTCGAGCGCCCCGGCGCCGGGCTTGTCGGAGACCACGCCGACGACGCGCGCGCCGTACGCCGCGTCGTCGTGGGCCGCGAGCAGCGCCGCGAGGTTGGAGCCCCCGCCGGAGGCCAGGACGACGAGCCGGGCCTGGGCCGTGCCCTGGGCGGAGGTGGACGCGACGGGGTGGCCGGACGGGGTCTGCACGACGTCACCCTACCCGCGCACCCTTCGTCGCCCCGTGGCGGCCTCGGAGGCGTCCGCGCCCTACTCCCGACGCAGCCGCGCACCGACCTGCGCGTGCGCGCTCGCCAGCACGACCGCCGCCCCGACCCCGACCTCGACGGCCACGACCGCACCGGTCAGCAGCGGGTCCGCGCCCACCTGCGCCAGCCGTCCTGCGCCCGCCGCGCCCCCGGCCCAGTGCTGCAGCACCCCGGTCATGACGCCCGCGAGCAGCACCACCCCCGCGAGCACCTGGGCCAGGTCGACCCAGCGGACCCGCTCGGGGTCGAGCCGCCGCCACGCGAACCAGCCGGCGAGCGCGCCGCAGGCCACGACGACCAGCGGGCCGGCGACCGTCGCCGTCGGGCCGGACCAGTCGGGGCCGGGCAGCGCGCCCAGCAGCGGCACGGCGGGCAGGGGGCCGGCCTCCGTGCCGCCCGGGGCGAACACGGTGCCCTGCCCGACGGCGAACCCCGGGCCGGCGATCCACGACGTCGCCCACAGCACGAGGTTGGGCAGCAGCGCGAGCTGCGCGACGGCGAACACGACCCCGCCGATCCAGCCCGGGTCGAGGCCGGTCACCACGTCCTCCGACGTCGCCCGCCCGGCCACGACCCACACGAGGGTGAGCGCCGCACCCGTCCCGGTCAGGGCGACGAGCGCGACCGTGCCCGCCTGCAGGCCCAGCCGGGCGACGTCGGGCACCAGGCGGTCGAGCGGGCCGCCGGGGACGACGACCTCGGGCCGGTCCGGCGGCACGAGGACGCCGAGCGCGGCGCCCGCCCCGCCGACCACGGCGCCGCCGAGCGCCGCGAGGGCCAGCCGGGGCCCGGCGGCGGCGAGCCCGTCGCCCCCCGCCACGCCCGCGGTCGCCGCGGCGAGGGCGACGGTCAGGGCGGCATAGGTCATGGTCGCCGCGACCCAGGCCGCCAGGGTGGGCAGCGCGGACCGCTTCACGGACACGTAGGTGGTGAACACGGCAAGGGCGCCGATCCCGAGCGGCACGAGCGTGATCACGCCGCCGCCCGCGTCGATCGGCACACCGTGCCCCAGCAGCCACAGGCCCGTGGCGACGCCGACGGCCCCCGTCCACGCGGAGTCCGGCGACCCGCCCAGCACCCCGACCACGGCGAGCAGCACGACGACCGCCCCGGACAGCACGACACCCTGCACGGTGGACCACGCGCCCGACGTCGCGGCCGCGAACCGCTCGCTCCCCCGGCCGAGGGTCCGCGCGGGACGGTCGCCGTCGACGGTGCGGGCGGTGCGGGTGCCGGGTGGTGCGCTCACCGGCTCATCGTCACCCGGGCGCCCGGCAGAACCCCGCAGACACACAGACGGCGCCCGCCCCCGGAGGGACGGACGCCGTCGTGCGTGGTGTCAGAGCGTCAGAGCGACTTGAGGATCTCGCGCATGAGCTCGGCGGTCTCGGACGGCGTCTTGCCGACCTTCACGCCCACGGCCTCGAGGGCCTCCTTCTTGGCCTGCGCGGTGCCCGCCGAGCCCGAGACGATGGCGCCGGCGTGGCCCATCGTCTTGCCCTCGGGGGCGGTGAAGCCCGCGACGTAGCCGACGACCGGCTTCGTGACGTGCTCCTTGATGTACGCCGCCGCACGCTCCTCGGCGTCGCCGCCGATCTCGCCGATCATGACGATCGCCTGGGTCTCCGGGTCGTTCTCGAAGGCCTCGAGCGCGTCGATGTGCGTGGTGCCGATGACCGGGTCGCCGCCGATGCCGATGGCGGTGGAGAACCCGAGGTCCTTCAGCTCGTACATCATCTGGTAGGTCAGGGTGCCCGACTTCGACACGAGGCCGATCGGCCCCTTGCCCGTGATGGTGTGCGGCGTGATGCCGGCCAGCGACTCGCCCGGCGTGATGACGCCGGGGCAGTTCGGGCCGATCATGCGGGTCTTCTTGCCCTGGAGGTAGGCGAAGACCTCGGCCGAGTCCTGCACCGGGACGCCCTCGGTGATGACGACGATCAGCGGCATCTCGGCGTCGACGGCCTCGATGGCCGCGTCCTTCGTGAACGCCGGGGGCACGAACAGGACCGACACGTTCGCGCCGGTCTCCGCCATGGCCTCCTTGACGGTGCCGAAGACGGGCAGCGTGACGTCGTTGCCCTCGTGGTCCTTGTGGGTCACGGTGGTGCCGGCCTTGCGGGCGTTCACGCCGCCCACGATCTGCGCGCCGGAGTCGAGCATCAGGGCGGTGTGCTTGGCACCCATCCCGCCGGTGATGCCCTGGACGATGATCTTGCTGTCCTTGTTCAGGTAGATCGACATGGTTCTGAAATCTCTGCTTTCGACGTCGGCGGGGCGCTCAGAGGTGGGCGAGCTCGGCGGCCTTGGCCGCGCCGCCGTCCATGGTCTCGGCCAGGGTGACCAGCGGGTGGTTCGCCTCGCGCAGGATGGCGCGGCCGAGGTCCACGTTGTTGCCGTCGAGGCGCACGACCAGCGGCTTGCTGGCCTCGTCGCCGAGGATCTCCAGCGCGCCGACGATGCCCTTGGCGACCTCGTCGCAGGCGGTGATGCCGCCGAAGACGTTGACGAACACGCTCTTGACCTGCGGGTCGTTGAGGATGACGTCCAGGCCGTTCGCCATGACGGTGGCGTTCGCGCCGCCGCCGATGTCGAGGAAGTTCGCCGGCTTCACGCCGCCGTGCTCCTCGCCGGCGTAGGCGACGACGTCGAGGGTGCTCATGACGAGCCCCGCGCCGTTGCCGATGATGCCGACCTCGCCGTCGAGCTTGACGTAGTTGAGGCCGTTCTCCTTGGCCTTGGCCTCCAGCGGGTCCGCCGCGGCCTTGTCCTCGAGCGCCTCGTGGTCCGGGTGGCGCACCTCGGAGGCGTTGTCGTCGAGGGTGACCTTGCCGTCGAGGGCGACGATCGAGCCGTCCTCGGTGCGGACCAGCGGGTTCACCTCGACGAGGGTGGCGTCCTCGGCCGTGAAGACGGTCCAGAGCTTCTGGATGACGTCGGCGACGGGGGCCTTGAGGTCCTCGGCGAAGTTGGCGGCGTCGACGATCTCGCGCGCCTTGGCCTCGTCGATGCCGACGATCGGGTCGACGGCGACACGGGCGAGCGCCTCGGGGCGCTCGACGGCGAGCTGCTCGATCTCCATGCCGCCCTCGACGGAGCACATGGCGAGGTAGTTGCGGTTCGCGCGGTCCAGGAGCACGGAGAAGTAGAACTCCTCGGCGATCTTGGCGCCCTGCGCGATCATCACGCGGTGGACCGTGTGGCCCTTGATGTCCATCCCGAGGATCTCGCCGGCCTTCTCCTCGGCCTCCGCCGGGGAGTGGGCCAGCTTGACGCCGCCGGCCTTGCCGCGGCCACCGACCTTCACCTGGGCCTTGACGACGACGGTCCCGCCGCCGAGCTTCTCTGCACCTGCGCGAGCCTCTTCGGGCGTCGTCGCGACGACGCCGCCGAGCACGGGCACGCCGTGCTTCTCGAAGATGTCGCGAGCCTGGTATTCGAACAGGTCCACCCTGCTGCGTCCTTCCATCGGTGGTGCCCCTGGGTCGGCAGAGGCCGGCACGAACGGATGTCTCGACATCAAGACATCCCCGAACAGGGTAGTCCGACCGGCACGACGCCGGGAACATCGGCCCTGCATTCCCCCGCCGCAGGTGACCGATCCCACAGCGACCCGCCCGAGTTGTCAGGGCCGCCGCGGGGAATACCGCGCGCCCGTCCTGACAGACCGCAGCGTCAACCAGGGTTGACATGTGCTCGTCTCGTCAACCATAGTTGACGGCATGACGGAGAAGACGCTCGTCGGCGCGGCCGCCGGCGACGACCCCACGGAAGGGCTCCGCGCCGTCCGCGCGCTGCGCGACCTGGCGGACCGCCTCGAGACGCTCCAGGTGGAACGCGCGCGACAGCTCGGCTGGTCGTGGCAGGACGTCGCGGACGCGCTCGGCGTGACCAAGCAGGCGGTCCACAAGAAGCACGGCAGGAGGCTCTGATGTTCGAGAGGTTCACGAAGGAGGCGCGCACGGCGGTGCAGGGTGCCACGGAGATCGCGGAGCGCGAGCGCTCCGAGTCGATCGACACCCGACACCTGGTGATCACGCTCGCCGAGGGCACAGGGCGCACCCCCGCCGCGCTCGTGAGCTGCGGCGTCAGGCCCGACGACGTCGCCGCGCGCGCCCGCGACGCCGTCCGACGGGGTGAGGTGCTCGACGCCGAGGCGCTCGCGGCGGTCGGGATCGACCTCGACGAGGTCAGCCGGCGCGCCGACGAGACCTTCGGCAAGGGCGCGCTCGACCGGGCCGCCCGCAAGGGCTCGCGTCGGCGCAAGCACTGGCCCTTCACCGCCGACGCGCGCAAGGCGCTGGAGCTCTCGCTGCGTGAGGCGGTGCGCCTCGGCGACAAGGGGATCGACGACCGGCACCTGCTCCTGGGCCTCCTGCGTGCCGACTGCCCCGGCGGCCGGATCCTCGAGTCGGCCCTGCACGACGCGGGCAGCGACGTCGCCGCACTCCGCGCCGCCGCCGAGCACGAGTCGCGCGCTGCCTGACCTGCGACGCCTGACCTGTCCGGCCTGCGCCGCCGTCAGCGCGCCGACGGCGCGTCCCTGACCGACGCGTCGCCGGCCGTGGCCGCCAGATACGCGCGGCCGCGAGGCGACAGCCGGTACCCGACGTCGAGGCTCTCCGTGAGGCCCAGCTCCTTGAGCCGGCGCACGCGGATCTTGAACGGGTCGCGCTCCATGCCCAGCCCTTCGGCCAGGGTGCGCGCGACGACGGCCGGCCGCGCCGCGACGAGCTCCAGGTAGGCGCGCGTCCACGGCTCGGGCGCCGCGCGGTCCATGCGCGCGAGGCGGGCGCGGATCGCGTCCACGGCCGCGGCGTCGAGGTCGTCGTCCTCCCGCAGCGCGACCCGCGGGTCCGGCCCGGCCAGGCGCAGGCCCACGCGGTACAGGTCGCCCTCGCCGCGCCGCTCGATCCATGCCCGGGCCGTGGCCACCGACCGGAAGCCCGCCCCGCGGGCGCCGGCGTCGTCGACGCTCTCCAGGGTCACCGGGTCCACGGCCGTCACCTCGACCACGCCCACCCGGGTGCGCATCGTCGACCCAGGACGCACCCGCACCACGGCCCACCGGCGGTAGGTGTGGGTGACCGTCCCGTCGGCCAGGCCGCGCAGCGTCCTCGCGTCCAGCAGCACACGGTCACGATGCCAGCGGCGGCACGCCCCCGCCCGGCGAGGTCAGAGCTTGGTGACCGGCGAGTACCGCAACAGCAGCCGCTTGGTGCCGTCCGCGCCGAAGTCGATCCGCGCGACGGAGTTCGGGCCGCTCCCCTCCAGCGACACGACCGTGCCGAGGCCGTACGCGTCGTGCGTCACCTTGTCGCCGACGTCGAGCGACGGCACGTCCGCGTCCTTGCGCGGGGTCGCGGAGCCGAACGTCGCGCCCGTGCTCGCCGTCGTCGTGCCCGCCTCCTTCGGCCGGCCGATCCGCCCGCCGACACCCTCGGACGGCGAGCGCCGCTGAGGCGACCAGGTGCTGCCCGACGAGCCCGCCCCACCGCGTGCCGACCCGCTCCGTGCCGTGCCGCCCCGTGCCTGACCACCCCACGCGGACCCGCCGCGGCGCAGGTACTGGGTGGACGACTCGCGCCGGCGCCAGTCCCAGAGCTCGTCGGGGATCTCCTCGAGGAACCGGCTGGGCGGGAACTCGTTGGGCGCCCCCCAGGCGGACCGCACCGCCGACCTCGAGATGTACAGCCGCTGCCGGGCGCGCGTGATCCCGACGTACGCCAGCCGCCGCTCCTCGGCGAGCTCGGAGTCGTCGTGCAGCGACCGCATGTGCGGGAAGGTGCCGTCCTCCATGCCCGTGAGGAAGACGACGGGGAACTCCAGGCCCTTGGCGGTGTGCAGGGTCATCAGCGTGACGACGCCCTGGTCCTCCTTGGGCTCCTGCTCCGCCTCGCCGTCGGCCACGTCCTCGTCGGGGATCTGGTCGGCGTCGGCCACCAGCGACACGCGCTCGAGGAAGTCGGCGAGGTCGCCCTCGGGGTCCAGCTCGCTGAACTCCGCCGCGACGGCGTGCAGCTCGGCGAGGTTCTCGACGCGGGACGCGTCCTGCGGGTCGTCGGACGCGCGCAGCTCCGCGAGGTAGCCCGTCCGGTCGAGGACCGCGCCGAGGATCGTGGCGGGCGGCTCGCCGTCGTCGACGAGGGCGCGCAGCTCGCGCATCATGTCGCGGAACGCCGTGAGCGGCTTGGACGTGCGGGACGTCATGCCGCCGATCTCGTCGGCGCGCTCGAGCGCCGCCCCGAAGGAGATGCGCTCGCGGTCCGCGAACGACGCCACGAGCGACTCGGCCTTGTCCCCCAGGCCGCGCTTGGGCACGTTGAGCACGCGGCGCAGGTTGACGTCGTCGTCCGGGTTCGCCAGCGCACGCAGGTAGGCGACGGCGTCCTTGATCTCGCGGCGCTCGTAGAACCGGGTGCCGCCCACCACCTTGTACGGCAGGCCGACGCGGATCAGCACCTCCTCCAGCGCACGGGACTGCGCGTTGGTGCGGTAGAACACCGCGACGTCCCCGGGGCGCACGCCGTCGGAGTCGCCGAGCCGGTCGATCTCCTCCGCGACGAACCGCGCCTCGCCGTGCTCGTCGTCGGCCACGTAGCCGACGATCTTCTCCCCCGCGCCCGCGTCGGTCCACAGCCGCTTGGGCTTGCGGTCCGGGTTGCGCGAGATGACGGCGTTCGCGGCCGTGAGGATCGTCTGCGTGGAGCGGTAGTTCTGCTCCAGCAGGATCGTCGTGGCGTCGGGGTAGTCCTCCTCGAACTCCACGATGTTGCGGATCGTGGCGCCGCGGAACGCGTAGATCGACTGGTCGGCGTCGCCCACGACGGTCAGCTCCGCCGGGTCGAGGCCGTCGGCGCCGGGCCCGTCCGCGGTGGCACCCGCGAGCTCCCGCACCAGCATGTACTGCGCGTGGTTCGTGTCCTGGTACTCGTCCACCAGGATGTGCCGGAACCGGCGCCGGTAGTGCTCCGCGACGTTCGGGAACGCCTGCAGCAGGTTCACCGTCGTCATGATGATGTCGTCGAAGTCGAGCGCGTTCGCCTGCGCCAGGCGCTGCTGGTAGCGGCGGTAGACGTCGGCCAGCACGGTGTCGAACTCCGGCGCCTGGGACGGCAGCGAGCCCGACGACGCGGCGCGGGCGGCGCGCTCGCGCCAGCCCTCCTCCGTGGCGTCGGCGCCCGAGCTCTGCGCGTACGTCTCGGGGTCGATCAGCTCGTTCTTGAGGTCGCTGATCTTGTGCGCCAGCGAGCGCGCCGGGTACTTCTTCGCGTCGAGGTCCAGCTCGCGCGTCACCAGCGTGATGAGGCGCTGCGAGTCCGCCGCGTCGTAGATGGAGAAGCTGGAGCGCAGGCCGAGGGTCTTGGCCTCCTTGCGCAGGATCCGCACGCAGGCGGAGTGGAACGTCGAGACCCACATCCGCCCGCCGGCCGGGCCCACCAGGTGCTCGACGCGCTCGCGCATCTCGGCCGCGGCCTTGTTGGTGAACGTGATCGCGAGGATCTCCCCCGCCCGCGCCCGGCCCGTGGCCAGCAGGTACGCGATGCGGTGCGTGAGCACGCGCGTCTTGCCGGACCCGGCGCCCGCGACGATGAGCAGCGGCGAGCCCGCGTGCTCGACGGCGGCCCGCTGCTGCGGGTTCAGCCCGTCCAGCAGGGCGTCGGGGTCCAGGTGCGAGAACGCCCCCCGCGACCGCGGCCGCCCCTCGGCCGCGCCGCCGTCGTGGGCGCCGTCGTGCGCCTCCACCGCGGCGTCGCGCACCCACGCGGGCGCGCCGGACTCCGGGTCGGCGGCGTCGTCGTCCCAGCGCGGCGCGGTGGACGGCAGGCGTGCGGTGTCGTCCTTCGCGGCGTGGTCGAACCCGGGCAGGGACAGGCTGTCGAACAGGGAGGTCATCGTGGACCAAGCCTAGGCTCCGCGGCCGACATCCCGGCGCCGCCCGGGCCGACCGTACGCTCAGCCCGCGACGGACACCGTCGTACCGACGGCCGTCGGGTCCTCCAGCAGGTCGCAGACGGCCGCTGCCAGGTCGGCGCGGCGCATCGACCAGCGCCACCGGACGTTGCCGTCCCGGCGCTGGTGGTAGCGGCCGCGGCCCGCGCCGTCGCGCAGCATGGGCGGCCGCACGATCGTCCAGTCGAGCCCCGACTCCCGCACCGCCGGCTCCGCGACGGCGAAGCCCGCGTTCGCGTCGCGCAGCGCCCGGGCCAGGATCGGCTTGGCCAGGTATCGGGACAGCGGGTCGTCGCCGTCCACCACCCAGCCGCTCGCGGTCACGACCACGGCGCGGCGCACCCCGGCGTCGCGGGCGGCGCGCACCAGCACCCGGGTGAGCTCCCCCTGCACCCCCGCCTCGCTGCCCGGCACCGGGCCCACCGCGGAGACGACGGCGTCGGCCCCCGCGAGCGCGGCGGTGACCGCGGGGGCGTCGAGGCCGTCCGCCGTCGCGACGTCGTCGGGCGTCAGCCCGCGCAGCCGGGCCGGGTCGCGCACGACGGCGACCACGTGGTGGCCACGGCGGTGTGCCTCCTCGACGACCAGGCGGCCGGTGCGGCCCGTGGCACCCAGGACGGCGATCTTCATCTGCTGCTCCTCGCGTTCGTCTGGTGAGTAAGTGTTTACTCACCCCTAGGATGGGGGTGCCGCACAGGCATGTCAACGGGACAGGGAGAACTCATGGGCACGCGCGACCGGATCCTCGACGCCGCGGCCACGGTGCTGCGCGAACGCGGGATCGCCCGGGCCACGACCAAGGAGATCGCCCGCGCGGCAGGCTGCTCCGAGGCGCTGCTCTACAAGCACTTCACGGACAAGCAGGAGCTGTTCCTCGGCGTGCTGTCCGAACGAGCCCCCCGGCTCGACGCGCCCGCCGATCTCGTGGGTCGCGCGACCGTCGTCGAGAACGTCACGACCCTCGTCGGCCAGCTGCTCGCGTTCTACGCACGCTCGTTCCCCATGGCGGCGTCGATCCTCGGCGCGCCGGAGCTGCTCGCGGCGCACCGGGAGGGCCTCGGCCGCCGCGGCGCTGGGCCGCAGGGGCCCGCCCTGCAGGTGCAGGCCTACCTCGACGCCGAGGCAGCCGCCGGGCGCCTCGACCCCGGCACCGACACCGAGGCTCTGTCCCGCACCCTCGCCGGGGCCGCCCTCTTCGAGGCGTTCCTGGCCGTCTACGCCGGGCTCGACGACGTGCCCGACGCCCCCGAACGGGCGCGGCGCGTCGTCGCGGCCGTCCGCCTGGGAACGCCGGCCGACTAGCTCACGACTCCAGAACCACCGTCCGGCCTGCGGCGCAGCCGCATCGGGGTGTGCGGGATGTCGTCCTCGAGGTACTCGGGCCCGTCGGGGACGAAGCCGAACCGCCCGTAGAAACCGGTCAGCGGCGACTGCGCGCCGAGGACGACGTCGGCTTGCGGGGCGGCCGCGGTGGCCACCTCCACCGCGGCGCGCATGAGCACGCCCGACGCCCCCGAGCCGCGCACGTCCGGGTGGCACACCACGCGGCCGACGCGCTGCACGTCGCCGTCGTCGAGCACGCGGGCCGTCGCGACGACACGTCCGTCCCGTGCGCCGTCGAGCAGCACGACGTGCCGCGCCGTCGGCTCGGCGTCCCGGCCGTCGAGGTCGGGGTACGCGCACTCCTGCTCGACGACGAACACGTCCTGGCGCAGCCGCCACGCCTCGTACGCGGTGCGCGCGTCCAGCTCGTCGAGCGTCGCGACGCGCACCGTCCACCGGTCGTCGTGCCGCGCTGCCGCGTCCTGCGTCGTCATGGGGTCCCCCTCGTGCCGTGCCTGCCGCCCGACACCCTAAGCCGCGTGCCGATGAGATCCGCCCCCGGCGACCGTCCCACCCGTACCGCACCCGCCGCGACCGGCGCCGGGTCGTCGCCCGAGGAGGAACCACCGTGGCCGCAGCACGATTCACCGGGGTCCAGACCGTCGCGGTCCCCGTCCGCGACCAGGACGCCGCGCTCGCCTTCTACACCGGACGCCTCGGGTTCGAGGTCCGCTTCGACGCCGAGCTGCAGCCCGGCTTCCGGTGGGTCGACGTCGCCGCACCGGACGCCGCGACGTCGCTCGCGCTGGTCCGCGCGGGCGACGGGCTGCCCGCCGGCGTCGACACCGGGATCCGGCTCGTCACGCCCGACGCGCGCGCCGCGCACGCCGCGCTGGAGGACGCGGGGGCCGACGTCGGCGAGCTCCTGCTGTGGGAGTCGGCGCCGCCGATGTTCTCGTTCCGGGACCCCGACGGCAACACCCTGTACGTCACCGAGAACCCCGCAGGCTGACCCGCGCCGGCTCGCGGCGGGCCCGCCGGGCACGCCACACTCCTGCGCATGACCGTGCTCCGCTCGATCCTGCTCTTCCTCGCCGCCGCCGTCTTCGAGATCGGCGGCGCCTGGCTGGTGTGGCAGGGGGTGCGCGAGCACCGCGGCTGGATCTGGATCGGCGCGGGCGTCGTCGCCCTCGGCGCGTACGGGTTCTTCGCGAGCCTGCAGCCGGACGCGAACTTCGGCCGCATCCTCGCCGCGTACGGCGGGGTCTTCGTGGCCGGCTCGCTCGTCTGGGGCATGGTCGTCGACGGGTTCCGGCCCGACCGCTGGGACGTCGCCGGCGCCCTGATCTGCCTCGCCGGCGTCGCGGTGATCATGTACGCCCCCCGCGAGGCGGCCGCCTGACACCGCCCGGCGGGCCTCGCGGGCGCGGGTGAAGAGCCCGCCCGTGCCGGGTGCGTGCCCCCGCGCGGTGGGATAGTCGGCTCGTGGCAGGCCCCCGGGTGGTGGGGAGAGCCGACGCCCTGGCAGCCGTCGACGGCCTGCTCGGGGCCGCACGGGAGGCGCCGGCGGGGCTGGCGCTCACCGGTCCCCCCGGCATCGGCAAGACGACCGTGTGGCTCGCGGCCGTGGACCGGGCGCGCGACGAGGGCGCCACCGTGCTCGCGGGCCGCCCGGCGCCCGCGGAGGTCCGCCTCGAGTACGCCGGCCTGGCCGAGCTGCTCGCGCCGCTCACCGCCGCCGCGAGACGCCTCCCCCTCCCCCAGCGGCGCGCGCTGGACGCCGCCCTCGGCCTCGAGACCTCGGGCCCGGCCGGCGGGCCGCAGCTCGTCGCGGCCGCCGTGCGGGCCCTCGTCGGCGACGCGGCGGCGCGCGGCCCGGTCCTCGTCGCCGTGGACGACCTGCAGTGGCTCGACCCGTCGAGCCGGCAGGCGATCTCCTTCGCCTGCCGCCGTGCCACGGGCTTCCTGGCGGTCCTCTCCTGCGCGCGGTCGTCCGACGGCCCGGGCCCCGCGGCGCACGACGCATCCGTCCCCGCGCTCGAGCCCGCCGACCCTCGTCGGCTCGTGCGCCTGGCCCTGCCCGCGCTCGCCCCCGACGAGCTGCTCGCCGTCGTCCAGGACCGCGGGGTGGTGCTCGACGCCGTGGCCACGACGCGCCTCGTCGCGGCGGCCGGCGGCAACCCGCTCTTCGCGATCCAGCTCGCGGAGCACTGGCGCGCCCAGGGACGACCCGACGGCCTCCCCGCCACGCTGCGCGCCCTGGTCGACGCGCGGGTGTCGCGGCTGCCGGTCGGGACGCGCACGGTGCTGCTCTCGGCGGCCTGCCTCGCGGACCCGCGGCTCGCGCACCTCGCCGTGCTGCACGACGGCGACGCCGCGGTGGGCGACGCCCTCGCTCCGGCGGAGGACGCCGGGGTCGTGCGCCTCGACCAGGGCCGCGTCCGGTTCACGCACCCGTTGTTCGCCGCGGGCGTCCTCGACGCCACGTCCCCGGGCGGCCGCCGCGCGCGCCACCGCGCGCTCGCCGACGTCGTCGGCGACGGCGAGGCCCGTGCCCGCCACCTCGCGCACGCGGCGACCGGCGCGGACCCGGAGACCCTGGGGGCCCTCGACGCGGCGGCCGAGGCCGCCCGGCGGCGGGGCGCGACCTCCGTCGCGGCGGAGCTGGAGGACCTCGCGCTCGGGCTCGGCGTCCGCGAGCCGGCCCGCCTGCTGCGGGCGGCGGAGGACCAGCTCCGCACCGACGCCTACGGGCGGGCGCTCGGCCTCGCGGCCGAGGCGCTGCCCGACCTCACCAGCCCGCTCGAGCGGGCGCGCGCGCTCGGCACGGCCGGTCGGGCGCGGTTCCGCCTGGGCGACCTCGCGGGCTCGGTCGCCGCGCTCTCCGAGGCGGTCGCCCTGGCCGGGGCGGACCCCGACCTGCACGTCTCGCTCCTCGGCGACCTCGCGACCGGGCTCCTCAACAGCGGCCAGGTGGAGCTCGGCCGGACCTGCCTGGTCGACGCGGCGGCGGGGCGGACGCCCTCGGGGACGGACGACGGGGCGGGCGCCGAGCTCCTCGCCGGCCGGGCGGTCCTCGACCAGCTCACCGGCCGGGGCTACGACGAGTCCCTGGCACGACGGGCCCTGGCGGCGGAGGACCCCGGCCGCGCCGTGCCGGCGATCCGGTGGCCGACGGTGAACGTCGCCTCCGCGCTCTTCTTCACGGGCAGGCCCGCGGACGCGCTGGGGCTCCTGCTCGACGCCGAACGCCGGTGCGTCGACCGCGGCCAGGAGACCGACCTCTGGTACGTGCAGTTCTACCTCGCGCGGGCCGCGACCCTCGTCGGCGAGCTCGGCGTCGCGGAGGGCGCCGCCGCGCGGCTCGAGGGGCGCGCCCGCGTGACGGAGGGTCCGCTCCTCGCGCTCATGGCCGCCACCGCCAGGGCACACCTCGGCGCCTGGACCGGGGACGCGGCGGCCGCGCTGCCGACCGCGCGGGCCGCCGCCGCGCGGTTCACGGAGCTCGGCGCCCCGCACGTCGCCGTGCTGCCCGCCGCCGCGCTCGGCGCGGTCCTCCTCGCGGCCGGCGACGCTCCCGCCGTCGTCGAGCTGCTGCTGCCGCTCGAGCGCCACGTGTTCTCCTGCGGGTACCGCCACCCCGGGTTCGCGGGCGTCGTCACCGACCTCGTGGCGGCGCTCGCCGCGACCGGCGGGACGGCCGCGGCGGCCGAGGTGCTGGACGGCTACGGCGAGGCGGCGGCCCGACCCGGGGGCGCGTGGCTCCGCGGCGTCCTCGCCCGCGGGTGGGCGGGCGTCGCCGCCGGGACGGGCGAGACCGGGCGGGCGCGTGGCCTCCTCGACGACGCGCTCGCCGCCTTCCCGCCCGGGTACGAGCGCGGGCGCACCCTGCTCGACCTCGCCCGGCTGGAGCGGCGTGCCCGTCGCCGCGCCGCCGCCGGCGACGCCGCGCGGCGCGCGGTCCGGGAGCTGGAGGCCGTGGGCTGCACGCTCTGGGGCGACGTCGCGCGGGCGGAGGCGGACCGGGTGTCCGGGCCGTCGCCCGGCGCGTCGCTCACCGCGATGGAGGCGCGGGTGTGCGCCCTGGCCGCCGCCGGACGGACGAACCGGGAGGTGGCGGTGGCCCTGTCCATGAGCGCCAAGACGGTCGAGGCGCACCTGTCCCGCGCCTACGCGAAGCTCGGCATCCGGTCGCGCGCCGAGCTCGGGGCGCTCGCGGGGCGGGGGGAGCTCCCGCACGACGAGGGAAGTCCCTGATGCGCGCCGCGCCGGCCCGGCCGCATCGTCGGACCAGGGTGCGGGAGGGGGTGCCATGTCCTGGACGATCGAGATCTCCCCGCTCGGCGTCGGGGGCGCTCCCGCCGCGCCCGACCACGCGCCCGACCACGCGACCCCCGGGGCGCGCCACGGCCGCCTGCGCACGCTGGCGGCCGTGGTGTGCGGGGCGCTGCTCGCGGCCGGCGCGCTCACGGTCGCCGACGAGGTGGTCGGCGACGGGGCACGAGACCCGGCGCCCCTCGAGCAGGCGCCGCCGGCCTCGCGGATCGGCCTCGGGGACTTCCGCGTCCCGGCGGCGACGGGCCGCTGAGCCGGGCGCCGCCCTGTTCGCCGGGCCGGGCTCAGGTGAGGAGCAGCCCGACCACCCAGGCGAGCGTGGCGACGACGCCGCCGGCCAGCTGCACGCCGATGGTGATGAGCGTGGCCTTCAGGGCGGCCCGCGTGGCCGTCCACGCGACGGCCGCGTCGCGACGTCGGGCCAGCTCCACGAGGAAGACGGCACCGGCGAAGAAGAGGAAGAGCCCGACCACGGGCACCACGAAGAACCCGACGACCCCCGCGAGGCCGGCGACCGCGAGCGTGCCCCAGGGCACGTCGGCCCGGCGCATGTGCCGCCCCGCGAGCAGCCACTGACCCGTCTCTGCGGCCACGACCGCGAGGGCGGCGACGGCGAAGCACACCCACGCCGTCGTGCCGCCGGTGACCCACGCCCACACGAGGATGCTCCCCAGCACGAGCACGTTGCCGGGGAGCACCTGCACGACGATGCCGACCAGGCCGACGGCGATCGCCAGCCCGACCAGCACCTCCCCCAGGACGCTCATCGCGACCGCCCCGGGCAGACGGGGACGATCACCAGAAGACGGCGACCAGGATGTTGACCAGCGTCAGGGCGCCGATCGAGTGCTTGAGCCCGGGGGCCACGGCACCCGTGCCGTTGTCCCCCTTCGAGCCCTGGCGCTTGGCGACGAAGGCGAGCACCGCGATGATCAGCGCGATCACGAGCTTGACGCCGATCTTGGCCATGCTGGGGCCGCCGTCCGCCCAGAGGTCGGCCATCTCGGCGACGCCGACCATGAGGACGCCGGCGACGAGCGCGGTCGCGGCGCCGTGGAAGACCCCGCGGTAGAGGCCCGGGCTCTTGATCGACGCGATGTAGCCACCGAGGACGATCGCCCAGCCCACGAAGTGGAGCGCGACGAAGACGTGGTAGAGGAACTCCATGCGGGCAGCCTAGCCGCGCGCGGAGCGGGATCTGACACCGGTGTCCGCAACCGGTCACACATCACACTCGGGCGACCCGACGCAAGCCTTCCCCCCATCGTCCCAACATGTGGTCCCACCATGTGGACCCTGTCTCGCGCGAGACCGTCCGGTGCGGCTACGGTCATCCCCATGACCACGGCCGCGCACCGCCTCCTCGTGACGACTCGTCACGAGATGCCGGCGTGCGTGCGTCGCAGCATGCGCAGCTGTCTGTGCTGCTGTCGCTGATCGCGCCCTACCTCAGCCCCGCCGCTCCCGCGCGGCTCCTGAGCACCGGCGCGCGCCGTCGGTCCTCGGCCCACCCCCGCTGAGTCTCTCGTCGTCGCGCGTCCCGCCCCCGAGGACCCGAGGAACTCCCCCAGATGACGACGCAGACCACCGCACCCGCCCCGACCGGCGACAACACCCCCGCGCGCGTGCGCCCCCCGCGTACGGCGCGCCCGAACGGGCAGTGGAAGGTCGACGGCACCGAGCCCCTGAACCACAACGAGGTCTTCAAGCAGGAGGCGGCTCCGCTCGGCGTCCGCGAGCGCATCGAGTCGACCTACGCGCGCGAGGGCTTCGACTCGATCACCGACGACGACCTGCACGGCCGGTTCCGCTGGTGGGGCCTGTACACGCAGCGCAAGCCCGGGATCGACGGGGGCCGCACGGCGACGCTCGAGCCGCACGAGCTGGAGGACCGCTACTTCATGCTGCGGGTCCGGTCGGACGGCCAGGCGCTCTCGCCGGCGGCGCTGCGGGTGCTCGGCGGCATCTCGGCGGACTTCGGGCGGGGCTCGGCCGACATCACCGACCGGCAGAACATCCAGTACCACTGGATCGAGATCGAGAGCATGCCGGAGATCTGGCGCCGTCTCGACACGGTGGGCCTCGAGACGACCACGGCCTGCGGCGACTCCCCTCGCGGCTTCCTCGGCAGCCCGGTCGCGGGCATCGCGGCCGACGAGATCATCGACCCGACCCCGGTCATCCTCGAGATCAAGCGCCGGTACATCGGCGACCCGGAGCTCGCGAACCTGCCCCGCAAGTTCAAGACGGCGATCACCGGGCACCCGAGCCTCGACGTGGTGCACGAGATCAACGACATCTCGCTGGTCGGCGTGGTCCACCCGGAGCTCGGCCCCGGCTACGACCTGTGGGTGGGCGGGGCGCTGTCGACGACGCCGCGGCTCGGCGAGCGGCTCGGCGTCTTCGTCACCGAGGAGCAGGCGCCCGACGTCTGGCACGGCGTCATCCGCATCTTCCGCGACTACGGCTACCGGCGGCTGCGCAACAAGGCCCGCCTGAAGTTCCTGCTGGCGGACTGGGGCACCGCGAAGTTCCGCGAGGTGCTGGAGAACGAGTACCTCGGCCACCCGCTGCCGGACGGCCCCGCGCCGGCGCCGGCCACGCGTCCCGGCGACCACGTCGGGGTGCACGAGCAGAAGGACGGCCGCTTCTACGTGGGCGCCGCGCCCGTCGTCGGGCGGGTCGGCGGCAACACGCTCACCGGGCTGGCCGACCTCATCGAGCAGGTCGGCGCGGACTCCGCCCGGCTCACCGCGCACCAGAAGGTCGTGGTCCTCGGCGTGCCCGCCGACCGCGTCGACGAGCTGCTGGACGGGCTCGAGCCCCTGGGCCTCACCGCCCGCCCGAGCCTGTTCCGCCGCTCGACCATCGCCTGCACGGGCATCGAGTTCTGCAAGCTCGCCATCGTCGACACCAAGGACACCGCGGCGCGCGTGATCGGCGAGCTCGAGGACCGGCTCGGCGACGTCACCGACCGGCTCGACCGGCCCATCGAGCTCAACGTCAACGGCTGCCCCAACTCCTGCGCCCGCATCCAGACCGCCGACATCGGGCTCAAGGGCCAGATCATCACGGTCGACGGCGAGCAGATGCCCGGCTTCCAGGTGCACCTGGGCGGCGGTCTGGTCGGCGAGGGCCGCGACGAGGGCGGCCTGGGCCGCACGGTGCGCGGCCTCAAGGTGCCGGCGTCGGAGGTCGGCGACTACGTGGAGCGCGTCGTGCGGCGGTACGACGCCGAGCACGACGGCGGCGAGACGTTCGCCCAGTGGGCGCACCGGGCCGACGAAGAGGCCCTGCGATGACCGCCGTCGAGGTCTCCTCCCCGGTCACGCTGCTCACCTCCCCGGCGGGCGGCGGCCGGCTCGCCGAGGTGCGGGCCCGGGCGGCGGCGCGCGAGGAGTCGCGCGACGCCCGGCGGCGCGCGCGTGCGGCCCGGCACCGCCGCTCCACCGAGGAGCTGCGCCACGTCGTCGAGCGGGGCCAGGCCCAGCTGCACGCCGACGGCGACCGCCCCGAGGCCACCGCCGAGGAGGTCGTCGCCTGGGCCGTGCGCGAGTTCGGCCCGTACCTCGCGGTCGCGTCGTCGATGCAGGACCTCGTCCTCGCGCACCTGGTCTCCCGGCAGCTCCCGTTCGTCGACGTGCTCTTCGGCGACACCGGCTACCACTTCGCGGAGACGCTCGGCACGCGCGGCGCGGTCGAGATCGAGATGGACGTGGACGTGGTCGACGTCCGCCCCGAGCTGACCGTCGCCGAGCAGGACGCGAAGCACGGCCCCCGCCTGCACGACCGGGACCCCGAGGCCTGCTGCGCCATGCGTAAGGTGGCTCCCATGCGGCAGGCCCTGCAGGGCTACGAGGCCTGGGCGACCGGCGTCCGCCGCGGCGAGACCGCGGCCCGCGCGAACGCGCCCCTGGTCGCGTTCGACGAGCGCAACGGCGTCGTGAAGATCAACCCCCTCGCGGCCTGGACCGACGAGGAGGTGCAGGAGTACGCCCGCACGCACGGCGTGGTGGTGAACCCCCTGCTCGGCGACGGGTACCCGTCCGTGGGCTGCGAGCCCTGCACGCAGCGGGTCGAGGCCGGGCAGGACGCCCGCGCCGGCCGCTGGGCCGGCCGGGACAAGGACGAGTGCGGGCTGCACGTATGAGCCGCCGCAGGACGTCCTCGAACGCGCCGCGCGCCGCCCGGCCCGCCGCGCCGCACGACACCTACCCGCTGGGCCTGCGGGTCGGCGGCCGTCTCGTCATCGTCGTGGGCGGCGGCCCCGTGGCGCTGCGGCGCGTGCGCGGCCTGCTCGCCGCCGGGGCCCGCGTGCGCGTGATCGCGCCCGACGTCGTCCCCGAGCTCGCCTCGCTCGTCTCCGCGGGCGCGATCGAGCGGATCACCCGCGGTTACTGCGACGGCGACCTCGACGGCGCGTGGCTGGTGCACACCGCGACCGGCGACCCAGACGTCGACGCCCGCGTCGCCGGCGACGCCGAGCTGCTGCGGACGTTCTGCGTCACCGCGGGGGACGCCGGGCTCGGCTCGGCCTGGGTGCCCGCCGTGGCCCGCACCCCCGTGACGGACGCCGCCGGGCGGCCCGCCGGCGACCTCGCCGTCGCGGTCACCGCCGGTCGCGACCCGCGCCGCGCCGTGCGGGTGCGCGACGCCGTCGTGGCCGGGCTCGACGACGGCAGCCTGCCGCTGCGCGCCGTGCGCTCCGCCGACCCCGCCGGCGGGCCCGGCGGCGGTTCGCGCATCGGGCGCGTCGCCCTCGTCGGCGGCGGGCCCGGGGACGCGGGCCTCGTCACCGTGCGCGGGCGGCGGCTGCTCGCCGCGGCGCACGTCGTCGTCGTCGACCGCCTGGCCCCCCGGTCCCTGCTGACCGGGCTGGCCGACGACGTCGAGGTGGTCGACGTCGGCAAGACGTCCGGGCACCATCCCGTGCCGCAGGAGGAGATCACCGCGCTGCTGGTGCGGCACGCGCTCGCCGGGCGCGACGTGGTGCGCCTCAAGGGCGGCGACCCGTACGTCTTCGGCCGCGGCGGCGAGGAGCTCGACGCCTGCCGCGCCGCCGGGATCGAGGTGGAGGTCGTGCCCGGCGTGACGTCCGCCGTCTCCGTGCCGGCGGCGGCCGGCATCCCGGTCACCCACCGCGGGCTCGCCCGCGGCTTCAGCGTGCTCACCGCGCACGACGACGTCGGTCAGGTGCCCGGCGGCACCGACCACACGCTCGTGCTGCTCATGGGCGTCACCCGGCTCGCGGACACCGCCCGCGCGCTCGTCGCGGCGGGCCGCCCGGCCGACACGCCCGTCGCCGTCGTGGAGGACGGGTTCGGCGCCCGCCAGCGCACCACCGTCGGCACGCTCGCCGACATCGCCGACCGGGCGCGCGCCGTGGGCGTGCGGGCCCCGGCCGTGACCGTCGTGGGCGACGTCGTGCGGCGCAGCCCGGCGTGGACCGGGCCCACGTCCGCGCACAGCTCCGTTCACAGCATCGTGACCGGGGCCGTGAGGTCGTCGTGACGACGGTTCACACGGACGAAACGGCGCGGGACGAGGCCCGTCCTAGGGTTGCCGGCATGACCGCTCCCGCGCTCCTCGCCGTCTCGCACGGGACGGCGTCCGCCACCGGCGCGGGCGCCGTCGCGACCCTGGTCGAGGCGGTGGCCGCCCGCCTGCCCGACGTCCCCGTGCACGCGGGCTTCGTCGACGTGCAGCAGCCGGACGTCCCGACCTGCCTGGCGGGGCTGCGGGACCTCGACGCGCCGACGGTCATGGTGCCGCTGCTGCTGTCGGCGGGCTACCACGTGCACGTCGACCTGCGCGAGGACGTCGACGCCGCCGTCGCGCACGGCGACGTCGTGGCGCTCGGCGGGGCGCTCGGGCCCGACGACCGCCTGGTCGACGTGCTCGAGCAGCGCCTCGCCGAGGCGGGCGTGCGCGACGACGACACCGTCGTCCTGGCCGCCGCCGGGTCGAGCGACGCCCGAGCCGTCGCCGACTGCGAGACCACCGCCGCCCGCCTGGCCGGACGCCTGGGACGTCCCGTCGCCGTCGGGTACATCGCGAACGCCACCCCGCGCGTGCACGAGGTCGTGGACACGGCCCGGGCCGAGCAGCCGGGCCGTCGCGTCGTCGTCGCGTCGTACCTGCTCGCGCCGGGCTTCTTCGCGGACCTCGCCGCCCGGGCGGGCGGGGACGTCACCGCCGCGCCGCTCCTGGTCGCCGACGAGGACGCGCCCGCAGGCCTGGTGGACGTCGTCGTCGAGCGCTACGGCGCCGCTGTCCGAGCCGGCCTCGTCACAGCAGCCGGCGGGCCGCGGCCCACCGCGTGAGCTCGTAGCGGCTGGACAGCTGGAGCTTGCGCAGCACGGCCGACACGTGCGTCTCGACCGTCTTGATGGAGATGAACAGCTCGCTCGCCACCTCGCGGTAGGAGTAGCCACGCGCGATGAGCCGCATGACCTCCTGCTCCCGCTTGGACAGGCGGTCCAGCTCGTCGTCCGCGACGGCCACGTCGCCGGCCGCCGTGCCGAACGCGTCCAGGACGAAGCCCGCGAGCCGGGGCGAGAAGACCGCGTCGCCACCCGCCACGCGCACGACGGCGCCGGACAGGTCCGACGCCGAGATGTTCTTCGTGACGTAGCCGCGCGCCCCGGCGCGGATGACGGCCACCACGTCCTCGGCCGCGTCCGACACGGACAGCGCGAGGAACTTCGTCTCGCTCAGCAGGTCCGCGCAGCGCCGCACCACCTCCGCCCCGCCGCCGCCGTTGCCCCCCGGCAGGTGCACGTCGAGCAGCACGACGGGCGGGCGGTGCTCGTGCACGACGGCGACCGCCTGGTCGACGTCCGCCGCCTCGCCCACCACCAGTACCCGACTGTCCAGGCTGGCGCGCACGCCGGTGCGGAACATGTGGTGGTCGTCGACGAGCACGACGGGGACCGGCCCCGTCGGCTGCGGCGTCGCGTCGCTGGGAGTGGTCACGTGCGTGCTCCTTCGTCGGCGGTCGTGCTCGGCTCGTTCTCGTCGGTGCGCGCGTCGGTGCGCTCGTCGGTGGGCTGGTCGGCGGCCGCAGGAGCCGCCGCCGGGGCGGCGGCGCCGTCGCGCGGCATCCGCAGCCGCACCTCGGTGCCCCAGCCGGGGCGGCTGGTCACGTCGGCGGTGCCGCCGCGCCGGTGCACCCGGCCCAGGATGGACTCCCGGACGCCGAACCGGTCGGGCGCGATGTCGTCCATCTCGAACCCGTCGCCGCGGTCGCGGACGAACACCTCCACGGCGACGTCGGTCACCTCGAGGTAGACCGTCACCGGCGGGCGGCCGTGCACGACCGCGTTCACGAGCGCCTCGCGCGACGCCTGCAGCAGGGCCGAGGTCTCCTCCGTGGGCACGCAGTCGCCCACCATGACCGACTCGACCTCGACGGCCCGGCCGTCCTCGACCTCCGCCACGAGGGCGCGCAGCTCGGCCGCGAGCGACGTGCCCGGGGCCGTGCGGTCGGTGTACAGCCACTCGCGCAGCTCGCGCTCCTGGGCGCGTGCCATGCGGGCCACCGCCTCCGGGTCGTCCGCGCGCGAGCGGATCAGTGCGAGGGTCTGCAGCACGGAGTCGTGCAGGTGCGCGGCGATGTCGGCCCGCTCGGCCTCGCGCGCGCGGGCGGCGCGCTCGTCGCCCAGCTCGCGCACCAGCCGCAGCCACCAGGGGGCCAGCATGAGCGCCGCCCCCGCGAGGACCGCGAGCGACGCCACGGCGGCCTGCAGCAGCACCGGCACGGGGGCGTCCTGGCCGATGAGTAGCAGCACGCCCACCATGACGAGGACGACGCCGCCCACCAGCCGCAGCACGAGCGTCGAGCGTCGGGTGCCGGAGCCGCCGTCCCCGAGACGACCGCGCTGCGCGGCGTCGAGCTGGCTCCACGCGAGCGCCAGGCCGCCGACGGCGACGAGCGCCGGCAGCACCCACGACGCCCCGACGTCCCAGCCCGCGCGGATCGCGACCAGGACGAACGCGCCCGCGATGAGGGCCGCTCCGACGAGGACGTCGCGCACCGGCAGTGCGGAGACCGGCCCCCGCAGCCGCAGGCGCGGCGCGAGCCGCTGCAACGACGTGGGGGTGGAGTCCGCGGCCTGCCGCGGGTCGCCCGACGGCACGGTCACCCACCAGAACACGTAGGCCACCGCGCCCGCGCCCGCCACCAGGGTGAGCAGCAGGAAGGCGAGGCGCACCACCAGGACCGGGAGGCCCAGGTGGGCGGCGAGGCCCGCGGCGACGCCGGCGAGCACCCGCCCCTGAGGGGGCCGGCGCAGCGGGAGGCGCGGGGGTCGCTCGGTGGTCATGCTCCCGATCCTGGCACGTCAGGGGCGCCCCGGGGCGCGCGATCCCGAGGTTTCAGGGTGGCCCGGCCCGCCGAATCAGGGTCGCGTCAGGGCAGCACCCGATGCCGCGGCGGCCGCGCGGTCGCCAGGATGGAGCCATGAGCACCGACGACCTCCCCCAGCCGCCCGGGTCGCAGCCCGGAGCCGGCGGCGCCCCCGCCGCCGGCGGCACGCCGCCGCGCCGCACCGGCGACGGCTTCTTCGACTCCATCCGCCGCATCGGCCTGATCCGGTCCGACGACCGGTGGGTCGGCGGCGTCGCGGGCGGCGTGGCCGACCGGTTCGGGCTGGACCCGCTGCTGGTGCGCGGCCTGCTGATCCTCAGCTTCTTCCTCACCGGCGCGGGCATCGTCATCTACGCGGTCGCGTGGGCGCTGCTGCCGGAGCGGGACGGCCGCATCCACCTGCAGCAGGCGTTCCGCGGCGACTTCGACGTCGCGCTGCTCGGGGCGGTCGTCGCGCTCATCGTCGGCTTCGCGTGGAACAACGGCCTCGGGTGGTGGGGCTTCGGGATCGAGTGGATCGGCGGCCTCCTGTGGATCGCCGTCTGGGTCGGGATCGTCTGGCTGGTCGTCAAGCTGATCCGCGACCGCCGGCCGCGCAACGGCGGCCCCGGCGCCCCGCCCGCGCCCCCGTACCCCGCGGCGCCCCCGTACCCCGCCGCGCCCGCGCCGGGCACGACGGACGACCCCGCCACGAGCGGCCCCTCGTCCACGGGCTCCTTCGTCCCGGCACCGCCGGCCCCGTACCTGACGTCGCCCTCCACGACGCAGCCCCCGGCCGACCCGTCGGCCCCCACGAGCGCCTCGACCCACTCGAGCACCCCGGGCCCCTCGGGTTCCTGGGCCACGGCGCCCGCCGCGCCGTCGTCCGGCACCTGGGCCGCCGCGCCCGCGCCGGCCGCTCCCCCGGCGGCACCGGTCGCCGCGCCGCGTCCGCCGCGCCCGCCGCGGCCCCCGCGCCGCGGCCCCGGCGCCGCCGCGGTCGGGATCGTCCTCGGGCTCGTGCTGCTCGCGGGAGCGCTGCTCCTCGTGGCCGACCGCACCGGGAACCTCGACCTGCCCCTCGGCCCCACGTGGCTGGGCGCGTCGATCGTGGTCCTCGGGCTCGGGCTGGTCGTGACGGGCCTGCGCGGCCGGCGCGGCGGCGGCCTGACGTTCTTCGCGATCCTCGCGCTGATCGCCGGCGTCATCACCTGGCCGTTCGCCGGTGACCGCGTCTCCTGGGAGTTCTGGGACGACGGCCCGCAGCAGTCCGGTGCGGCGGCGGTCGTCAGCGACGGCACCCTGCACCCGACGACGACCGCCGAGGCGGAGGAGGGCGTGCACGTGCGGTTCGGCGACGCCACGGTCGACCTCACCGACCTCGACCTGACGGACGTCCCGCTGGGCGACCCCGTCGTCGTCCCCGTCACGATCTCCGCCGGCAACGCGACCGTCCTGATCCCCGACGGCCAGGCCGTGGAGGCCGACGTCGAGGTCATCGCGGGCAACGCCGAGTGGCGCGTGGACGGCCAGGGCCGCTCCGTCAACACCTACACCAACGGTCCCGTGCGGTTCACGACCGAGGAAGCGCGCGAGGCTGACGGCGCCCGCCTGCTGCTCGACGTCGGCGTGCGCGCCGGCAACCTGACCATCGAGGAGTCCCGATGAGCGACGACAAGCCCACCACGCCCGGCCCCGAGCCGGACGAGACCCAGGCCCTGCCGGCCCCCGACGAGACGCAGGCGCTGCCCGCGGCCGACGAGACGCAGGCGCTGCCCGCGGCCGACGCGACCCGGGCGCTCCCGGCAGCCGACGAGACGCAGGCCTTCGCCGGCTCGGGCGACACCCGCGCGTTCCCCGTGGCGGGGCCGGACGACCCGCTGTCGATCTTCGACCGGCCGGAGCGCCCGGCGGAACCGGCGTCCACCGAGCACGCGGCCACGCAGGCCGCGGGCTCCGCGCCCGCGACACCGTCCCCCGGCTACGGCGCCACCGTGCCCGAGCCTGCCTCGGCGGAGTGGGCACAGTCCGAGCCGGCCGAGCCGGCGCCCGCGGCCCCGGTGACCGCGCCCGTGGACGAGCCGCACGCCAGCACCGGCCCGCGGTCCAGCACGATCGTGTGGGGCTTCCTCGTCGTCGCCTTCGGCGTGGGTCTCGTGGCCAACGCCGCGGGCGCGCACATCGACATCGAGCTGGCCGCCATCGTGCTCCTCGCCGCGGCAGGCGCCCTGCTGGTGATCGGCTCGGTGGTCAGCGCGGTGCGCCGACGGCGCCGCGCGACGACCGTCCGCTGACGCGCACGACGACGCGGCGGTGACCCGAGGGGTCAC
>NZ_JBHTVT010000034.1:0-30331 GCF_042792795.1 Isoptericola sp. NPDC056605
ACACGAGGTCGCCCGGCCGGCCGCCGGGGTCGGAGCGGGTGGCGGTGCGGCCGTCAGCCGCCGGGGCGGGGCGCCGCCGCCGTCGAGCGCCGCACGACGAGCTCCGGCTCGAAGAGCAGCTCGTCGCGCGAGACCGTGGCGCCCGCGATCATGCTGGCCAGGATGTCGACCGCGGCCCGGCCCATCGCGTCGATCGGCTGCCGGACGGTCGTGAGGGCTGGGTCCGTGGAGTTCATCAGCGCGGAGTCGTCGTAGCCGACCACCGACACGTCGCGGGGCACGTCGAGCCCCGCGCGCCGCACCGCCCGGACGGCGCCGAGCGCGAGCGGGTCGGACGCGCACAGGATCGCCGTCGCGCCGACGTCGAGCAGCCGGCCCGTCGCGGCCTGCCCGCTCTCGAGCGAGTACTGGCTGTGCACGACGAGCTCGTCGGGGAGCTCGACGCCGTGCCGCTCCGCGAAGCCGCGCGCCGCCGCGAGCTTGCGCTCGGACGGCACGTGGTCGCGCGGGCCCAGCAGCAGCCCGATGCGCGTGTGCCCCATGGACACCAGATGCTCCAGCGCCTGGTGGGTGGCGATGAGGTCGTCGCAGGAGACGTGCGGGAAGTCGAGGCTCTCGATCGACGCGTTGATGAGCACCACCGGGAGGTTCAGCGCCTGGAGCCGCTCGTAGTGCGCATGGTCGGCGTCGCGCTCGGCGTAGAAGCCGCCCGCGAAGATGACCCCCGACACCTGCTGGCCCAGCAGCAGGTCGATGTACTCCGCCTCGGAGATGCCGCCCGCGGTGCGCGTGCACAGCACCGGCGTGTACCCCTGCTGCGCCAGCGCGCCGCCCACGACCTCCGCGAAGGCGGGGAAGATCGGGTTGGCCAGCTCCGGCAGCACCAGGCCCACCAGGCGCGGCCGGTCGCCGCGCAGCTTGGTGGGCCGCTCGTAGCCCAGCACGTCCAGCGCCGTGAGCACGGCGTCCCGGGTCGCCTGCGACACCCCGGGCTTGCCGTTGAGCACCCGGCTGACCGTCGCCTCGCTGACCCCCACCTTCGCGGCCACGTCGGCCAGTCGTCTCGACATGTCCTCGACTGTACACGCGATCACGCAAGCCGCTTGCGTGACTTGCAGCGTTTGCGCATCGTTCTTCCGGCAGCTGTCAGGGCCACGTGCGGGTTTCCCTGCACGTGGCCCTGACAGCTCGCCGCCCGGGGCGCGTCGCCGTCGGTGCGTCAGGCGCCCGCGGGCCGCCAGGGACCGTGGGGGTCGCCCGGCTCCTGGTTCCTGGTCCACCACCTCGCGATGTACGACCGGCCCTCGTGCTCGACGACGTCACCGGCGTCGAAGATCCGCGACGACGTCCACACCGCGGTGCCGTCGGCCGTCTCGGCGACCTCCTGCCACGGGCCCCAGTCGGACTCGCCCGGCGTCTGGCCCCGCGTCCACCAGGCGGCCTCCCAGACGGCCCCGTCGTGCGCGACGCGGTCGCCGACGGTGTAGGTCACGCCGGCGTCCCAGGCCGGTTCCTCGGGCTCCGCCCCGTCCTCGGCGAGCCGGAGGAACGTGATCGAGTGCGCCGGGAAGTCGTAGGTGAACGACGTCCCCGCCCCCTCGAACGCCCGGTCCACCGGGACCACGCGCTCGGGCCGCGTCTTGGTGTTCGTCGCCGACGGGTCGGCCTTCATCTCGGTGACCGTCGCCGTCGCGGCCGGCTCGAACCCGCCCGTGACCTCGACGTCGGTGCGCGCCACGGCGTCGCCGACGTTGACCACCTTGGCCACGAGCTCGCCGGTCTCCTCGTCGTGGGTCACGACCTGGAACAGCGACTTCGTCACCGGCTCCGTGTAGGTGAGCTGCAGCTCGCCGTCGAGGTAGAGCGTGACGGTGCGTCCCTCGACGACGACCTTGATCCGGTAGTCACGACCGTTCTCCAGCGGCGTGAAGGACTCCGCCGCGGCGACCTCGCCCTGGCGCGCGCCGTCGGCCCGCTCCAGCACGGACCGGGTGTTGCCCCAGCCGCCCACGTTCCACCAGTAGAAGTCGTCGCTCGCGCTCGCGCCGAACCCGACGAGGAAGCCCTCGGCGCCGCCGGCCTTCCGGGCCGTCACCTCCATCGTGTAGTCGTGCCAGTCCTCGTCGTAGGCGCCGGTCACGATGCTCCGGGCGTCCTCGACCCCCGCGTCGGACTGCACGTACCGGCCGTCCTGGACCGACCAGTCCCCGCGCTGCGCCTCCCAGCGCGACGCGTCGTCGAACGAGTCCGCGAACAGGACGTCGCCCGTCGCGTTGTCGGTGACCCGCACGTCGTCGTACTGCGCCTGCGTGGCCCACGTGGACAGGAAGACGCCGCCGTCGACGTCCGGCGGGACGACGTCGGGCCCGTCGCCCAGCTCCGACGGGACCACCTGGTCGCCGGCGTTCGTCATGAACAGCTGCTGGGTGTAGTAGTTCACCGAGCCCCACGACTGGTCGTTGTCGAACCACATCATGTCCGGCGACCACTGCACGTAGTCCTCGTTGGCGAACATCGGCGCGTACGAGGCGAGCTCGACGACGTCGGAGTTGCGCTCCAGCCCGGTCATGTACGCCGCCTCCGCGAGCGCGTTGCCGAAGGTGTTGCCCTTCGACGCGTACTCGCCGAGGAAGACGTGCGGGCCGTTCCGGTCGTAGGAGTCGTACCGTGCGTCGTTCGTGAGGAACCAGGACGGGTCGTTGTAGTAGTGCTCGTCGACCATCGCGACGCCCTGCTCGCGGTTGAAGTCCCAGAGCTCGTCGAACCGCGTGCCGGCGTCGTCGGGCCCGGAGTTGGAGATCACCGTGATGTCGGGGTACTCCGCCTCGATGGCGTCGCGGAACGCCGGGAAGTTCTCCTGGAACTTCGGCGTGTTCTCCTCGTTGCCCAGGCCGATGTACGGCAGGTCGAACGGCTCCGGGTGCCCCAGCTCGGCACGCTTCGCGCCCCACTCCGTGTCCGTGCCGCCCGTGGCGAACTCGATGAGGTCGAGAGTGTCCTGGATCCAGCGCGGGCGCTGCTCGTCGGTCATCTCCGGGATGCGCGACCCGCAGCCGTTGGCGCCCACGGACACGACGGGCAGCGCGAAGGCGCCGAGGTCCTCGGCGAACTCCAGGTACTCGAGGTAGCCGATGCCGTACGACTGGTTGTAGCCCCAGAAGTTCCAGTTGGTCGGGCGTTCCTCGACCGGGCCGATGGTCTCCTTCCACTGGTACGTCCGCTGCCGGTCCTGGCCGTCGGACTCGAGGTAGGAGTCGAAGGTGCCGACGTTGGTGACGCAGCCGCCCGGGAACCGCAGGAAGCTCGGGTCGAGCGCGGCGACCTTCTCCGCGAGGTCCTTGCGCAGCGTGCTCCTGCCGTTGACCGGCCCCACCCACGTGTCCTGCGGGAACAGCGACACCATGTCGAGGCGCAGCGTGCCCTCGGCGCCCGACGCCACCCGCAGCCGCGCCGCGTTCGTCGTCGCGGAGGCGGTCACGGTGGCCGTGTACCGCGCCCAGTCGTCGGAGCCGTCGACGGCGACCGTCGCCGTGCCGTACGTCGTCGCGCCGTCGGCGGACACGAGGGTGGCCGTGAGGTGCTGGGCGACGTCGGACCGCGCCCACACCGAGAAGTCGTACGACTCCCCCTCGCTCAGCGCGACGCCCTCGTTGTAGGAGGAGTTCGCGACGCCGGTGGTGCCGTCGGAGGTCACCGTGAGGTAGTGCCGGTTGCTGTCGTTCAGCCACTCGCCGCGCTCGGACTCGACGGCGAGCTCGCCGCCGCCGGTCTGCTCCCAGCCCGTCAGGCCGGTGAAGCCCGCGTTGTCCTCCGGCGCGAACTCGAACGACCGGTTGCGCACCAGCTCGGCGTACAGGCCGCCGTCGGCGGCGTAGTTGATGTCCTCGTAGAAGACGCCGTACAGGTCGTCGCTCATCTCCGTGCGCTCGGCGGCGGCGTCGATCGTCAGCCGCTGCTCGACGACCTCCGGCTCGCCCTCCGGGTACGCGTCGAGCAGCGCCTGCTGCTCGGCGGCGGTGATCGGCAGCACCGTGCCGTGCCGCGGGTGGCTCGGCAGCTCGGCGTCGGGCACCGAGGTCCAGTCGCCGCTCGCCAGGTCGTCGGTGCGGAACAGCATGTACCCCTGGCCGCCGTGGTACGACGGCTGGTCGATCATCATGAACCAGGAGTCGTCGGTCAGGGACGGGAAGACCGTGGGCCCCTCGCCCGCGGTGAACTCGCCGCCCCACGGGTTGGGCTCGCCCACCCCGACGCGCTCGGCGACGAGGTCCCACCCGTCGCCGTCGGTCACGCCCTGCGTGCGGGACAGGTCGTCGGACGACTCCTCGCGGACGGTCATGTCCGCCTCGTCCTTGGTGAACCGGTAGTAGGTGCCGTCCTCGACCGCGACCGTCGAGTCGATCATGCCCCGACCCGCACCGCGCTCCTCGTCGATCCACACCTGCGGCTCGGAGAAGCTCCCCGCGGAGAAGTCGGGCGTCGTGGCCGACAGCATCCGCTGGTACGACGTCGCGATGTCCCGGTCCTCCGGCGCGACGTCGTCCGGGTACAGCGCCGACGCCCAGTAGACGACGAACTGCCCGGCGGCGGCGTCCCACGTCGCCTCGGGCGCCCAGAGGTTGCCGGCGCCCGGCGGCGCGACCTCGACCTCGTGCTGGTCGGACCAGTGGATCAGGTCCGCTGACGACCAGACCATCATCGACCGGCTGCCGGTCTCCTGCGCGTCGCCGAAGTTCCCCCCGCCCGCGATCTTCAGGTCGGTCGCCAGCAGGTAGTACGTGCCGGTCTCCGGGTTGCGGGTGAGGAACGGGTCGCGCAGCCCCTTCGTGCCGAGCGTGGACTCGAGGACAGGCTCGCCGCCGTTGAGGGTCGCCCACGCGGTCGGGTCGTCCGCCTCGCTGACGGCCAGGTAGATCTTCTCGCCGCCGTCCTGCTCGCCGGCGAAGTAGGGGAAGACGTAGGCGCCGTAGCCGTCGTCGGCGGCGGCTTCGGGGGCCGCCCGCGGCGGGACGGCCGCGGCCGCCGTGGCGGGCAGCGCGAGGGCGAGGACCGCTGCCGCCACGGGCGTCGACCATCGGGGTCTGTGCTGCCGGGCTCGGGTGTGCATCGTTGTAGAACCTCCGTGTCGTACGTCGTCGTACAGGTGCGGGGGTGGGACGCCGGGCCGGCGGCGTGTGCCGACGACCCGACGCCCGGACAGGCGCGGAGCCGGAGGACGGCTAGGAGCGCCGCAGGGCGAGCAGCCGCTGCAGGACCACGAAGACCAGCAGCAGCGCGCCGATGACGATCTTGGTCCACCACGAGCTGAGGGTGCCCTCGAAGGTGATGATCGTCTGGATGAGGCCGAGCACGAGGACGCCGAGCACGGACCCGAGCACGAAGCCGGTGCCGCCGGTGAGCAGCGTGCCGCCGATGACGACGGCCGCGATCGCGTCCAGCTCCATGCCCACGCCGGTCAAGGAGTAGCCCGACCGCGAGAACATGGCGAAGAGCAGGCCGCCGAGGCCGGCGCACGTGCCGCTGATGACGTACACGAGCACCTTGGTGCGCGCGACGGGCAGGCCCATGAGCTTGGCCGACTGCTCCCCGCCGCCGATGGCGTACACGGTGCGGCCGAACTGCGTGTAGTGCAGCAGGTAGAACGCGACCGCCACGACGACCAGCGCGATCACGACGCTCGACGTGATCCGCCACTGTCCCCCGGCCCACGTGTCCCAGGAGGCCAGGGCGACGAAGGTCTCGTCGTCGATCGGGATCGACTCCGGGGCGACGAGGAAGCACAGGCCGCGGGCGAAGAACATCGCCGCGAGCGTCGCGATGAACGGCTGCACCTCGAAGACGTGCACCATCGCGCCGACGAGCAGCCCGATCAGCGAGCCGACGAGCACGACGAGCGGGATCACGACCCCGGCCGGGACTCCCGCGCGCAGCAGGTAGGCCGCGGTCACCCCCGACAGCGCCAGCACCGAGCCGACCGAGAGGTCGATGCCGCCGGTGAGGATGACGAACGTCATCCCGACGGCCAGCACGATGAGGAACGCGTTGTTGATGAACAGGTTCGCGAGCACGCCCACGGACAGGAAGTTGTCGTAGCGGGCGCCGCCCACCACCAGCAGCAGGACGAACACCACCAGGGTGCCGACCACGGGCAGGTAGCGGCGGTCGACGCGCAGGCGCCGTCCGACGGCGGGCACGCGGTCCGGGGACGGCGCCCCGGGACGCGAGGATGCCAGGGTCGTCATGAGGCCACCACCTTGTCCGTGGCGACGTCCGCGGGCTTGTCCGACGGCGCGACGGGCGCCGTCCTGCCGCGCCGTCGCGTGCGTTCCGAGAGCTTGCGCCGCATGGCGGGCGACTGGAGCAGCGTCACCGCGGCGACCACGAGCGCCTTGAACAGCGGCGTCACGAGCGGCGAGATGCCGACGTTGGTCACCGTGAGCGACAGCGTCGCGATGATGAGCACGCCGACGAAGGTGCCGGAGAGCGAGAACTTGCCCCCGGCCAGCGACGTGCCGCCGATGACGACGGCGAGGATCGCGTCCAGCTCGATGAACAGCCCGGCGTTGTTCGCGTCGGCCGCCATCACGTTGGACGACAGGATCAGGCCGGCCAGCGCGGAGAAGAGGCCGGACAGCGCGAAGACCGTCCACACGATGGTCCGTGCGCGCACGCCGGCGAGCCGGCTCGCGGCGGGGTTGATGCCGACCGACTCGACGAGCATCCCGAGCGCCGTGCGCCGCACGAGCAGCGCGACGAGGGCGAACACGCCGAAGGCGACCAGGGTCGCGACGGGCAGCCCGAGCCAGTACCCGGCGCCGAGCATCTTGAACGGGGCGCTCGTGACCGTGGTGATCTGCCCCTCGGTGATGAGCATGGCGACACCGCGGCCGGCGGTCATGAGGATGAGCGTGGCGATGATCGGCTGGATCCCGAGCACGGACACGAGGAACCCGTTCCAGACGCCGAGCACCAGGCCGAGCGCGAGCGCCATCCCGATCGCGAGCAGCACGGTCGTCGTCGACGCCGGGTCCGGTGCGCCCGCGATGAAGGTGAGGGCCACCGCCCCCGAGATCGCGACCACGGCGCCCACGGACAGGTCGATGCCACGGGTGGCGATCACCAGCGACATGCCGAGGGCGACCAGCATCAGCGGGGCGCAGTTGCGCAGGATGTCGATCGGCGACCCGAAGAGGTGGTCGTCGAGGATCGACACGGACAGGAAGCCCGGTCGGACGGCCGTGTTCACGGCGAGCAGCGCGACGAGCGCGACGACCGGCCAGAACAGGTGGTGGCGCGCGACGGCGCCGAACCCGCCGGTGGCCTGGGATGTGGGCATCAGCGGTCCCCTCCGCTCGCGATGAGCTCGACGACGTCGTCGACGCCGACGGTGTCGGTGTTGGTCAGCTCGGCGACCTTCTGCCGGTCGCGCATGACGGCGATGCGGTGGCTGAGCCGCACCACCTCCTCGAGCTCCGCGGAGATGAACAGCACCGCCATGCCCCGGCCGGCGAGGTCGGACACCAGGCGCTGGATCTCCGCCTTGGCGCCGACGTCGATGCCGCGCGTCGGCTCGTCGAGGATGAACAGCTCGGGGGCGGTGGCGAGCCAGCGGGCCAGGAGCACCTTCTGCTGGTTGCCGCCCGACAGGTTGCGCAGCAGGGCGTCCGGGTTGGCGGGGCGGATGTTCAGCGCCTCGGTGTACCGGTGCACGATCTCGTCGACCTGCTTGCCGGGCAGCCGGCGCAGCCAGCCGCGCTCCGCCTGGAGGCCGAGCACGATGTTCTCCCGCACCGTCAGGTCGCCGACCACGCCCTCGGCCTTGCGGTCCTCCGACGAGAACGCGATCTTCCGCTCGATCGCCGCGCGCGGCGTGCGCAGCCGGGTCAGAGCGCCCTTCACCGACAGCGTGCCCGTGTCGGCCCGGTCCGCCCCGGCGAGCAGGCGGGCCACCTCCGTGCGCCCGGAGCCGAGCAGGCCGGCCAGCCCCACGACCTCGCCCTCGTGGACGTCCAGGTCGAACGCCTGCACGGAGCCGCGCCGCCCGAGCCCCACGGCCTGGACGAAGGGCGTGCCCTGGGCCGCGTCGATGGTGTGCTCGGTGCGGACCTCCAGGTCCTCCAGCACCTCCATCGACCGGCCGATCATGCGCGAGACGAGCTCGCTCCGGGTGATCTCCGACGTCCGGTACTCCCCCACGCGCGCGCCGTTGCGCAGCACGGTCATGCGGTCGGAGAGCTCGAACACCTGCTCGAGGAAGTGCGACACGAACAGGATCGCGACGCCCTGGTCGCGCAGCCGGCGCACGACGGCGAAGAGCCGCGCGACCTCGTCGGCGTCGAGGCTGGACGTCGGCTCGTCGAGGATGAGCACCTTGGCGTCCACCACCATCGCCCGGCTGATCGCGACGAGCTGCTGCACGGCGATCGAGTGCGACCCGAGCGACGACGCGGGGTCGACGTCGAGCCCCATGGTGGCGAGGTGCTCGGCCGCCCGGCGGCGCGTGCGGGGCCAGTCGATCGCCCCGAACCGCCGCGGCTCGTTGCCGAGCATGATGTTCTCGGCCACCGTGAGGTTCTCGCAGAGGTTGACCTCCTGGTACACGGTGGCGATCCCCGCGGCCTGCGCCTCGCCCGGGCCGGAGAACCGGTGCGGCTCGCCGCCGACGAGGATCTCGCCGGAGTCGATGGCGTAGACGCCCGTGAGCGCCTTGATCAGCGTGGATTTTCCCGCGCCGTTCTCGCCCATGAGGGCGTGCACCTCGCCGGGCAGGAGGCGGAGGTCCACGCCGTCGAGCGCCTTGACGCCCGGGAACTCGATGGAGATCCCGGTCATCTCGACGACGGGGCGCACGTCCTCCGGGCCTGCGGCGCGGCTGCTGCCGGCGGCGCCGGCGTCCGATGGCGTCATCCTTGACCTTCCGTGGAGCGCGGTGGGTGCGGCGCGGGCGTCCCGCTCCGCACCCACCGCGGGTCTCGGTGGAGCGTACCGACGATCAGTACTGGCGGTCCGGCAGGGCCGCCTTCGCCGCCTCCTGGTCGAACGCCTCGTCCTGCGTGACGATGCGCTTCTCGACCGCCTCGCCTGCCACGACCTTCTTCGCGATCTCCGCGAGGTCCGGGCCGAGCAGCGGGTTGCACTCGACGATGTAGTTGATCTTGCCGTCGGCGAGCGCCTGCATGCCGTCCTTGACGCCGTCGACGGTGATGATCTTGATGTCCTTGCCCGGCACCTTGCCCGCGGCCTCGATCGCCTCGATCGCGCCCAGGCCCATGTCGTCGTTGTGGGCGAAGACCAGGTCGATGTCGTCGTACTTCTGCAGGAAGCCCTCCATCACCTGCTTGCCCTCGGTGCGGGTGAAGTTGCCGGTCTGCGAGTCGATCATCTCGATGTCGGAGCCCGCGATCGCGTCGGCGAAGCCCTGCTGCCGGTCGATCATCGGCGCGGCGCCGGTGGTGCCCTGCAGCTCGACGGCCTTGTAGCCCTCGCCGTCGTACTGCTCCACGGCCCACTCGCCGGCGCGCTTGCCCTCCTCGACGAAGTCCGACCCGATGAACGACTCGTACAGGGTGTCGTCCTCGGAGTCGACGGCCCGGTCGGTGAGGATCACCGGGATGCCCGCGGCCTTGGCCTCCTCGAGCACGGCGTCCCAGCCGGTCTCGACGACGGGCGAGAAGGCGATGACGTCGACCTGCTGCTGGATGTAGGACCGGATCGCCTGGATCTGGTTCTCCTGCTTCTGCTGCGCGTCGGAGAACTTGAGGTCGAACCCGTTCTCCTGGGTGAGCGTGTCCTGGATGGACTTGGTGTTGGCCGCGCGCCAGCCGGACTCGGCCCCGACCTGCGAGAAGCCGAGGACGATCGTGTCCGAGGCCGCGGCCGACTCGCCGCCCCCGTCCCCGCCGCCCTGGGGCGCCTGCTCGCTGCTGCACGCGACGAGCGAGGCTGCCGTGAGGGCCGCGACGAACATCGCCGCTCCGGCGCGCCGGAAGTTCTTGCTCATGATCTCCTCCTCGAGACGCCGGCCGACCGGGGGACCCGGTCCGTGGGTCTGCTCTGACCCTCCGGCAACGCTTGTGTGACCGCTAACATAGCGGAGATGTGACCGGTCACATAGAGGTGCTCCACGATTCCACGTCACGGTTCCGTAACGCCGCCACCGGTGCTCCGCGCGCGGCGCGGAGACCGTCAGGAGTGGCCGGGGTCGAGCTCGTCGAGCTCGTCGACGTCCGCCGCGATCATCTCGACGATGGTGTCGACCGTGACCCCCGGACCGTTGCTCAGCTCGCCGATCTTCTCGCGGTCCTTGAGCACCACGATGCGGTCGGCGAGGCGCACCACCTCCTCCAGCTGGGAGGAGATGAAGACGACGGCGACCCCCTCGCCCGCCAGCCGCGCCACCCGGCGCTGGATCTCCAGCTTGGCGGCGATGTCGATGCCGCGCGTCGGCTCGTCGAGGATCAGCACGTGCGGCCGCGTGGCCAGCAGCCGGGCGAGCAGCACCTTCTGCTGCGTGCCCCCGGACAGCTCGCCGGCCGGCCGGTCCAGGTCCTCGGCCGACAGGTGGAGGGCGTCGAGGTACGTGTCGACGACCGCGTCCTGCTCGCCCCGCGACAGCGGCCGCGACCAGCCCCGCAGCGCCTGCAGCGCCAGCACGATGTTCTCCCGCACCGTGAGCCCCGCGACGATGCCGTCGTCGCGCACGTTCTCGCTCGACATCGCGATCCGGTACCGCAGGGCGGCCCCCGGGCTGCGGAGCTGCACCCGGACGCCGTCGAGCCACAGCTCCCCGCGGTCGGGGCGCTCCACCCCGCTCATCAGCCGGGCGAGCTCGGTGCGCCCCGACCCTCGCAGCCCCGCGAAGCCCACGACCTCGCCCCGGGACAGCTCGAGGTCGGTCGGCTCGAGGACGCCGTGGCGCCCGAGGGACGACGCCCGGAGCGTCGCCTCGCCCGTGCCCGCGTAGTGGTGCGCGAGCCGCTGGGAGCGCAGCGCCTGGAGCGCGTCGATGTCCTCGCCGAGCATCTTGGAGATCACCTCGGCGCGTTCGACGTCCGCCGTCCGGAACTCCGCGACGACGCGGCCGCCCCGCAGCACGGTCATCCGGTCGCTCACCTCGAAGACCTGCTCGAGGAAGTGCGAGACGAACAGCACCGCGACCCCCTGGTCGCACAGGCGGCGCACGACGCCCAGCAGGCGTGCGGCCTCGTCCGCGTCCAGGCTCGACGTCGGCTCGTCGAGCACGAGCACGCGCGGCTCGAGGACGATCGCCCGGGCCACCGCCACGAGCTGCTTGGTCGCGGGCGACAGCGCGGACAACGGGGCGCGCGGGTCGATGTCCTCGATCCCGAGCGCGGCGAGGGCGGCCGCCGCACGCGCCCTGGTCCGGCCCCAGTCGATGCCGAACCAGCCGCGCACCTCGTGCCCGATCATCACGTTCTCGGCGACGGTCAGGTGCGGGCTCAGGTGCGTCTCCTGGAAGACGGTCGCGATACCGTCCGCGCGGCTCTGCGCGACGCTCGTCGGCGGGGTCGCGACGCCGTCGACCACGACCGTCCCCGCCAGGATCGGCAGCGTCCCCGTGAGCGCACCGATGAGGGTCGACTTGCCCGCGCCGTTCTCCCCCATGAGCGCGTGCACCTCGCCCGGCCGCAGCGCCAGGTCCACGTCGTCGAGGACACGCACCCCCGAGCGCTCCACCGTGATCCCGCGCAGCACGACCACGGGGGCCTGCGCCTCGGACCGGGACGTCATCGGGCGGCCTTCCGCGGCGGGGCGCTCGACGCGCGCGCGACGATCTCCGGGGGGATCTTCGTGACCGTCGGGATCTCCTGCTCCTCGATCGCGGACCGCAGGACGTCGACGACCGAGACGCCGAGCGCGTGGAAGTTCTGCCGCACCGTCGTCAGCGGGGGAATGACGTGCCGCGCGAGGGGGATGTCGTCGAAGCCCACGACGCTCACGTCGTCGGGCACCGAGAAGCCGCGGTCGTGCAGGCCGTGCACGAGGCCCACGGCCATGTCGTCGTTCGCGGCGAAGATCGCCGTGTACTCCGGGAGCTCGCGGATGCCGCGCGCGAAGTCGTAGGCGAAGTCCGCCGTCCAGTCCCCCACGACGATGGGTCGCTCGCGCAGCCCCCACGACTTCGTCCGGGCGTGGAAGGACCGCTCGCGCGTGCGGGCGTCGAGCCAGTCGAGCGGCCCGGCCAGGTGCAGGATGTCGCGGTGCCCGAGCGAGACGAGGTGGTCGACGGCGAGCGCCGTGCCGGCCTGCTGGTCGACGGTCACGGTGAGGAACGTCGGGTCCTTGTCGGGCTTGACGACCAGCACCGGGACCCCGACGGCGATGCGGCGCAGCGCGGCGATCGACGACGACCGCGGCGCCACGACGCAGAGCGCGTCGACGCCCTGCGCGACGAGGTGGTCGACGGCCTCCTGGGGGGTGATCTCCTCCCCCGCCCGCAGGAGCACGGAGCTCACCACGTACCCGGACGCGCGGGCGGCGGACTCGACGGCGTACAGCGTGCTGGTCGGCCCGAACGTCGCCGCGCTCTCCACGAGGACGCCGATGCGCCGGCTGCGCTGGGTGGCCAGGGCCCGTGCCGTCATGTTCGGCCGGTAGCCGAGCTGCTCGATGGCCTCCTCGACCCGGCGCCGGGTGGCCTCGCGGATGTTCGGGTGGTCGTTGAGCACCCGCGACACCGTCATGTGCGAGACGCCGGCGAGCTGCGCGACCTGCCGGATGTTCGGCTTGTCGGCGGCGGGACTCGCCATGCGGGGCCTCCACGGGATGCGTCCACCGGACGACCGGCCGGCGGCTCGGCGGCGTCAGCCTACCGAACCGCCGGCACGGCGCCGGTGGTGGTGCTCAGAGCCCCTGGGCGAGGCGGTAGTACACCTGGTTCCAGCGCACCTGGTCGGCGAAGCCGCGGCGCGTGGTGTCCTCGTCGATGACGAGCAGCTCGGTGCGCGCGATGTTCGCGAACACCTCGAACGCCTCGACGCCGGCTGCCGTCGACATCACCGTGTGGTGCGCGCCGCCCGCGGTCAGCCAGGCCTCGGCGGAGGTGGTGAAGTCGGGACGCGGCGCCCAGACGGCGCGGGCCACCGGGAGGTTCGGCAGGTCCTGCGTCGGCGGGACGACGTCCACGACGTTCGCGGTGAGGCGGAAGCGGTCGCGCATGTCGGCGAGCGAGACGACGACGGCCCCCTCGGTCGCGTCGGCGTCGAACACCATACGGACCGGGTCCTCCTTGCCGCCGATGCCGAGCGGGTGGATCTCCACGCGGGGCTTCGACGTCGTGAGGGACGGGCAGACCTCGAGCATGTGGGCGCCGAGGATGACCTCGGAGCCGGGCGTGAGGTCGTAGGTGTAGTCCTCCATGAGGGAGGCGCCGCCGGGCAGGCCCTCGCCCATGACCTTCGCGGCGCGCACCAGGACGGCCGTCTTCCAGTCGCCCTCCGCGCCGAAGCCGTAGCCCTTGCTCATGAGCCGCTGGACGGCGATGCCGGGCAGCTGGCGCAGGGCGCCGAGGTCCTCGAAGTTCGTGGTGAACGCCTTGGCGCCGCGCTCGACGAGGAACGCCTCCATGGCGATCTCCTGGCGGGCCGCGTAGCGCAGCGACTCGTGCCGCTCCCCGCCGCGGCGGAGCTCGGGGACGACCTCGTAGAGCTCCTCGTACTCCGCGACCAGCGCGTCGATCGCGGCGTCGTCCACGGCCTCGACGGCGTCGACCAGGTCGTTGACGCCCCACGTGTTCACGGAGACGCCGAAGCGCAGCTCGGCCTCGGTCTTGTCGCCCTCGGTGACGGCGACGTTGCGCATGTTGTCGCCGAAGCGCACCAGCTTCAGCTCGTGCGTGGCGGCCCAGCCCGCCGCGCCGCGGACCCAGGTGCCCACCCGGCGGGTCACGGCCGGGTTCGACACGTGCCCGACGACGGTGGTGCGCGCGACGCCGAGGCGCGTGGCCAGGTAGGCGTACTCGCGGTCGCCGTGCGCGGCCTGGTTGAGGTTCATGAAGTCGAAGTCGATGTCCGCCCAGGGCAGCTCGACGTTCGCCTGCGTGTGCAGGTGCAGCAGCGGCTTGCGCAGCGCGTCGAGGCCGGAGATCCACATCTTCGCCGGGCTGAACGTGTGCATCCACGTGATGACGCCGAGCACCTTGTCGTCGGCGTTCGCGTCGAGCATGGCGCGGCGGATGGAGCCCGCGTCCTTGAGCACGGGCTTCCACACGACCTTCGCGGGCACGTCGGACGACGCGTCGAGCGCGCGGGCGACCTCCTGCGACTGCTGGGCGACCTGCTCCAGCGTCTCGGGGCCGTACAGGTCCTGGCTGCCGGTGAAGAACCAGACCTCGCGGTCGGCGTACGGCTTGCTCATGGGTGTCCTCTCTGGATCAGTCTGGTTCAGGTCTGCTTCGCGGGCGGCCGGGCTCAGTGCTGGCCGTAGACGTTCTGGTAGCGGGCGTACAGGGAGTCCACGTGCTCCTGCGCGATGGGCAGCGGCTCGCCGAGCTGGCGCGACACGTGCACCGTGCGGGCCACCTCCTCGACCATCACGGCGGCCTTCACCGCGGCACGGGCGTCCTTGCCGATGGTGAACGGGCCGTGGTTGCGCATCAGGACCGCCGGGCTGCGGTGACCGCTCAGGGTCTCGACGATGCCGCGGCCGATGGAGTCGTCGCCGATGATCGCGAACGGCCCTACGGGCACGGGGCCGCCGAACTCGTCGGCCATCATCGTGAGCACGCAGGGGATCTCCTCCGCGCGGGCGGCCCACGCCGTCGCGTAGGTGGAGTGCGTGTGCACGACGCCGCCCACCTCGGGCATGTGCGCGTACACGTAGGCGTGCGCGGCGGTGTCCGACGACGGCGAGCGGTCGCCCTCGACGAGGTTCCCGTCCAGGTCGCACACCACCATGGACTCCGGGGTGATGTCGTCGTAGGCGACGCCGGACGGCTTGATGACCAGGAGGTCGCCCGAGCCGTCGGGGGTGCGGTCGTCGCGGACGCGCTCGGACACGTTGCCGGCGGTCCACACGACGAGCTCCCAGCGGGGCAGCTCGGCGTGCAGGGCCGCGACCTTCTCCTTGGCGGCGTCGACGGCGGCGCGCAGGTGCGCGGGGACCTCGGTGACGGTGCTCATGTGCTTCTCCAGTGCGGGGTGTGGTTCGTCGACTGCGGGTGTCGTCAGAGGGCTGCGGTGGCGGCCCGCTCGACCGCGAGGCCGGCGGAGTACCGCTCCAGGTAGGCGGCGAAGCCGGCGACGTCCTCGGCCTCGGGCTCGGCGACGTCGAGCCGGGCGTCGGCGAAGACGCGCTCGGCCAGGTAGGCGTCGAGGGCGGGCGCCCCGCCGTCCGTCCCGGCCTCGGCCCGCGCACCGGCGTACGCGGCGAGGAGGGCGATGCCCCAGGCGCCACCCTCCCCCGCCGTCTGCCCGACGGCGACGGGCGCGTCGATCGCCCCGGCCAGCAGCCGCTGGGCGACGCCCGCCGTCCTGAACAGGCCACCGTGCGCGAACATCGTGTCGATCGCGACGCCCTCGCCGTGCAGCACGCGCATGCCGAGCGCGAGCGTGCCGAACACGCCGTAGAGCTGCGTGCGCGCGAAGTTCGCGAGCGTGAGGCGGCTGTCGGGGGTGCGCACCACCAGGGGTCGGCCCTCGTCGAGGCCCGTGATGGGCTCGCCGGCGAGGTAGTTGTACGCGAGGAGCCCGCCGCCGTCGGGCGCGCCGTCGAGCGCGGCGCGGAAGAGCGCGCCGAAGACGGCGTCGGGCTCGGCCGGCTGCCCGAGCGCGGCCGCGAACTGGCCGAACACGCCGGCCCACGCGTCGAGCTCGCTGGCGCCGTTGTTGCAGTGCACCATCGCGACGAGGTCCCCGGCGGGCGTGGTGACGAGGTCGAGCTCGTGGTGCGCGGTGGTCAGCGGCCGCTCGAGGACGACCATCGCGAAGATCGACGTGCCCGCGCTGATGTTGCCGGTGCGCGGGGCGACGGAACCGGTGGCGACCATGCCGGTGCCGGCGTCACCCTCCGGCGGGCACAGGAGCACGCCGGGCTGCAGGGTGCCGGACGGGTCCAGCAGGGCCGCGCCCTCGGGCGTGAGGCGGCCCGCGTCCTGTCCCGCCGTCAGCACCTGGGGCAGCAGGCCCTCGACGTCGAGCCCCGGCCGCTTGGCGGCGGCGAGGTGGCGGAACTGCTCCAGCATCCGCGCGTCGTAGTCGCCGGTGGCCGGGTCGATCGGGAACATGCCCGACGCGTCGCCGACGCCGAGCACGTGCCGGCCGGTCAGGGCCCGGTGCACGTAGCCGGCCAGCGTGGTGAACGACGCGACCTGGGGCACGTGCGGCTCGTCGTCGAGGATCGCCTGGTACAGGTGGGCGATCGACCAGCGCAGCGGGATGTTGTGGCCAAAGAGCGCGGACAGCTCCGCGGCCGCCGGCCCGGTGCTGGTGTTGCGCCAGGTGCGGAACGGGACGAGCAGCTCGCCGTCGGCGTCGAACGGCAGGTAGCCGTGCATCATCGCCGAGACGCCGAGCGCGGCGTAGGTGGTGGGCCGCACGCCGTAGCGCTGCTCGACGTCGGCGACGAGCGCGGCGTACGCGCCCTGCAGCCCGGCGTGAACGGTGTCGAGCGCGTAGGTCCACACCCCGTCGACGAGCTCGTTCTCCCACGCGTGCGAGCCGCTCGCGAGCGGCGCGTGGTCGGGCCCGATCAGGCACGCCTTGATGTTGGTGGAGCCGAGCTCGATGCCCAGCGCCGCCCTCCCGGCGACGATCGCCTCCCGGATCTCGCGCACGTCGTCCGCCTGCGCGGCCTGCTCCGCCATCCCTGCTCCGTCCCCGCCCGGCCCCGGGCGTCGTGGTGGTCGATCCATGTTAGCGCTCACATCGGGTGCTCCCCACCCGCGAGGTCGTTCTGGTCTCGCCGAGGTAGTCCCAGTCTGGCCGAGGTAGTTCACTGCGTGCCGAGGTAGTCGTGACCCTGCCGAGGTAGTGGACTGGTCCACTACCTCGGCAGGCTCGGCACTACCTCGCCGCGAGGCGGACTACCTCGACGCGGTGGGGGCTACCTCGTCGGGCGGCCGGGCGCGACGACGTCGAGCCGCGCCGGCTCGCTGCGCACCTCGCCGTGGGCGTTGGCGACGACGGCGCGCACGAGCAGGCCGTCCGGCTCGCGCCCGGCGTGCTTCAGCGTCCAGCGCGCCGTGCCGCCGGTGGCCCGCGTCGCGGGAGCCGGGGCCGGCGACCAGGTCGCGCCGTCGTCCTCCGAGGTCTCCCACGTGACGACCGGCACCGGCGTTCCGGCCACGCGGACGTCGAACGTCGCGGGGCGGTTCCCCCGCACCGTCGCGTCGCGGGGGCCCTTCGTCACGGTCGGCTCCTCGACGGCCTGGTCGACCACGGGCCAGCCGTCCTCCCAGCCCAGGCGCTGCAGCCCGAGGGTCGGGAAGCCCGGGATCTCGGCGTTCGCGCCGTCGTAGTAGTGGAACGCGAGGACGCCGTCGGACACCGACTGGCCGCCCGGCCCGACCACCGCGCCGTGCGAGGAGAGCAGCACGGTGCCGCCGCCGTCGGCCAGGTCCTTGCCGTCCTGGTCGAGGAACGGCCCGGTGACGTCGCGCGACCGCCCGACCGCCACCTGGTAGGTGCTGTCGAGACCCTGGCAGCACCTGTCGAACGAGACGAACAGGTAGTACCAGCCGTCGTGCCTGGTGAGGTACGGCGCCTCGACGGGGTTGCCCGGCATCATGCGGTCCACCAGGTGCGTGGCGTTCTCGAGCGCGCCGTCGGCGAGCTTGCCGGTGGGCCACTCGAGCTCGACGAGGAAGATGCCGTACCAGTACGACCCGATCGCCATGTACGGGGTGCCGTCCGCACCCTCGACGATGCCCGCGTCGATCGCGTTGAACGTCTTGCCGCCGGCGATCTCCTGCGGCGAGTCGATCACCGGCCCCTGGTCGACCCACGCGTAGTCCGGGTCGTCCGGGTCGAGGGTCGTGTTGGTCGCGAGGGCCGTCACCGAGGTGTTCGTGCCGAAGCGCGACGCCGAGTAGTAGAGGTAGTAGGTGCCGTCGTGCTCGTAGACTTCGGGCGCCCACAGGTTGTCGGGCAGCGCCCCGTCGCCGTCCGCCGCGAAGCGCTCGTCGATCCACGCGGGGATCTCGTCCCAGACCGTGCCGTCGTGGGCCCAGGTGACCCCCTCGTCGTGGCTCGACCACATCTGGATCGTGCCGCCGTTCTCCCGGTTCACGAGGCCCGTGGTGTAGACGCGCCAGGTGCCGTCGTCGTCGACGACGAGCGCCGGGTCGTGCACCGGCGAGGTCTCCCCGGTCACGGAGAGGCCGCCGGTCGGGGCGGTCGGTGCCGGGCGGCCGCGCTCGGCGGCGCCGGGCGTGGCGGTCGCCGGACCGACGGTGGTGGCGGCGACCAGCGACGCGCCCAGCAGCGCCGTCGTGAGCACCCCCGCCGCCGCGGCACGGGCCCGCCTGAGAGATCTGCGCATCGTGACTCCTCTACAACGATGTAGAACTGCGAACGCGCCGAATCTACCCAGCCGCCACGACGGCGGTCAACGAGCGGTGGTCGACGAACCGCGGTCAGCGGGCGGGCGGCGGCGCCGTGCTGGAGCGCACCACGAGCTCGGGCACGATCCGTTCGGTCGGCACGCTCCCGCCGGCCAGCGCCGCGACGACCATCGCCACGCTGCGCTCCCCCAGCACCCCGAACGGCTGGCGCACCGTGGTCAGCGGTGGCACGAAGTACGCGGCCCCCGCGACGTCGTCGAAGCCCACCACCGACACGTCGTCGGGCACGGAGAGCCCCCGCTCCCAGAACGCCCGCAGGATGCCGAGCGCGAGCTGGTCGTTCCCGGCGAACACCGCCGTAGGGCCCTCGTGCGCCACCACGGCCTCGGCCAGGTCGCGTCCCGCGGTGTACCCGTCCTCCGCCGACCAGCTGCAGTACCGCGGGCGGCTCGGCGCGATCCCCCGCGCCTCGAGCGCCTCCCGCCAGCCGGCGGCGCGCTCGCGGGCGTCGAACCAGTCCTGGGGGCCGGCCACGTGCAGGACGTCGTGGTGCCCCAGGCCGAGCAGGTGGTCGGTCGCGGCGCGCGCGCCCGCCCGCTGGTCGACGGCGAGCGAGAGCGTCGTCGGGCCGGCCGCCGTCGTGCCCACGTCGCGCGGCAGCTTCTGCAGCGCGGCGACGACCAGCACCGGCACCGGCGCGCGGAAGGACTCGACGGCGGCCGCGACGTCGTCCTGCGGCGCGATGACCACGATCGCCTCGACACCCTGGTCCATGAAGTGCTCCAGCGCCTCGTGCATCGCCGCGGCGTCGTAGCTCCGCAGCGTCGCGACGGAGACGAAGTACCCCTGGTCCCGCGCGGCGCCCTCGATCGCGATGAGCGTGCTGGTGGGGCCGAACAGCGCCGACCCCGTGGTCACCACGCCGAGCGTCGCCGAGCGCGCCGTCGCCAGCGCCCGCGCGGCGCTGTTGCGCCGGTAGCCGAGGGTCGCGATGGCGTCCAGCACCCGCTCGCGGGTCTCTCCGCGCACGCTCGGGTGCTCGTTGAGCACCCGGGAGACCGTCTGGTGGGAGACTCCGGCGACGGCCGCGACGTCGGCCATGGACGGGCGCCGCGACCGAGGACGCGTCGCCTGCCCGCCGGCGTCGGTCATGGCTCCTGCGCCGCGTTCCTCGCGTCGACCTCGTCGAGCACCCGGCGCAGGTAGGTCAGCGTGAGCTTGCCCGCCGCCCGGTCGTACTGCTCCTCGTAGCCGTGCTTGGTGTACATGGCGAGGTTCTTCTTCGAGTCCTTGCCCGTGAACGCCCACACCTCGGTCACCTCGGACGGCAGGAACTGCAGGATCGCGAACATCAGCGACGTGCCGATGCCCTTGGCCTGCTGGTCCGGCGCGACCGCGAGCCGCCCGAGCGTCGCCCTGGCGCCCTCGATCTCCAGGCGCAGCGACCCCACCAGGCGGTGCCCCTCCCACGCGCCCACGGTCACGACGTCGTCCCGCGCCATGTCGTCGCGCAGCTCGTGCAGCGTCTGCGTCAGCGGCGGGATGTGCGGGTCGTCGTACAGCTGCGCCTCGCTGACGAACGCCGCCCGCCGCAGCGTCAGCAGCTCGCCCGCCTGCGCGTCCTCGACCAGCGCGATCCGCAGCGTGTCGTCGCCGTTCCCCTGCTGGACTTCCTGGGCGTCAGTGCCGCGTGCCTCGCTCATGAGGACATCGTGGCAGACGGCGCGGGGGTTCGCTGCAGCCTGCATCGCCACCCGCCCCGAGGGGGCGCCGCCAACTCGTCCCAGCCGAGCGACAGAGCGACAGCGCGAGAATGCGTTGCAGATCGAACCGATCCCCTCTACTTTCGGGCCGACAGCCAGAACCGACGACGACATTTCTGCGCCTCGTCATCGCACGACCCCTTCACCTCCCGAGAGAAGAGGAACAGTGATCGAGTCACGCATGTCCAGGCCAGTCGCAGGAGGCCCATTGGTGCCTCACCTTGTGGTTACCGGTGCAGGTTCGGCAGTCACCGAGCAGCCGGTGCTCTGCTGCCCAGCCACGGACGCCTCGTCCCGGAACACGGACACGTCTACCACGGTTGTCCGGGCAGCCTCGACGTCAAGGGCGCCAAGGCGGACAGCCGTCCTGCCGACGTCGGATGTCAAGTCCGACGACGGCTGCAGCCCTCGGGGTGCACGCGGATCGATATCGTTCCGGACGAATGCGGATCGACGCGCTATCCGTCCCACTGATGACCGCAGCGCTCCTTGAAAAGGTGGAGGTCGTCTCCGGGAGCACCCTCGTGCTGCCGGAGGTCGACCTCCACCTCGGCTATGGCGAGGTGGTGGCGCTGACCGGCCCCTCGGGCAGCGGGAAGACCACACTGCTGGACGTCGTTCTAGGGCTGCGTCAGCCCACAGCCCGACGGGTGGAAGTCCTTGGTCACCATCTCGAAAGAATGTCCTCGCGGCAGATCGCGGATCTGCGGAGAGAACAGATGGGACAGGTCTCCCAGACTCCCGACCTCCTGCCGGAACTCACCGTGGCCGAGAACGTCGCGGTCGGGCTGATCTTCTCGGGGATGCGTCGACGCCGAGCCTTGGAACGCGCCGAGGAGGCGCTCGACACGGTCGGGCTCTCCGGCGCCGGGAGCCTGCGCCCGACGGCACTGTCGGTAGGTGAAGCCCAGCGGGCGTCCATCGCGCGCGCCCTGGCCCCGGAGACGACACGGTTGCTGGTCGCGGACGAGCCCACCGCGTCGCTCGATGCGGACAACGTCCGCCAGGTGATGGACGTGATCCTCGCGGCGGCTCGGACGCGAGACCTCACGGTCCTCCTGGCCACGCACGACCGGTACGTCGCAGATCGGTGCGGCCGAGAGGTGGCCCTGCGGTCCCACGTCGCACACCGGCCGCGATGATGAGGACTTCGCTCACCCTTGCTCTGCACCTGGCGTTCGCGCGGTCGGCGCGGTGGCGGTGCGTGTGCGTCGCTGCGGCGTCCGCGCTGGCGGTCCTCGCCGCCTGCCTCGGTCTGGCGTTGATCGGAGCCGCCCAGACCGCGGAGCTCCGGATGGCAGCCCGTGCCCCGATCCCGGCGGTCAGCGCCAGCGACGGGACGGTGCGAGTGGAGCTCCGTGGCTTCGAGATCGACGCCCGGTCGATCACGGTCCGGTGGATCGAACCGCTCGTGGACGACGTGCCCGCACAGAGTCTCCCGCCGGGGATCAGCCGGATGCCCGGACCAGGAGAAGCAGTCCTGTCCCCTGGACTGCTTGCCCTGGGTGTCACGGCCGAGGAGCTGGGGTTTGAGCCCTCGGACGCGGGCTCCGGGCCGGGAGGGGCGATCGGCGAGCAAGGTCTGGCCACGCTGGACGAGCCGATGGCGTGGGTGCGTCCCGTCGAGGACCGCACCCTCACCGACCGAGCTGTGGCGGTCGCCCGCTTCTCGACCATGGCCGAGGCCCAGCATCTGAGGGACCAGGGGCTGCCTCTCGAAGACCCTCTCTCACCCGGAGCTCCGCTTCCGTCCCCGAGCCAGATGCAGTTCTTCGTCCTCCTCGCGCTCGTGCTGCCTGCCTTCCTCCTGCTGCTCTTCTCCTGCCGCGCCCGTTCTGAGGCACGCACCCGCAGGTCGGAGACGCTGCTCCGACTAGGCGTGCGCGACTCACGCGTGCGGCAGGTCTTGATGATCGAGACCCTCGCACTGGCCCTGCTCGGGTGCATACCGGCGGCGGCGCTGTACCTGCTGGCAGGCGCCCGCATCAACCACCTCCCGTTCACCGACACCGTCTTCGTGCAGGGTGCTCTTGCGCTGCCGGGAGGCGTCGTCGCCACCGTGGTCCTGGGTTCCCTCGCAGTGATCGCGGTCCTGTCCGTCACGGTGCCCCTCACCGCGTCGTTGCGCGCGGAGCGCGCCGAGAAGACCTCCGCCTGGCGCATCGTCCCCGCTCTCGCCGGCGTGGTGCTCATGTGCGGCTCACTCGCGTTCGGAGCAGACGGAGCAACCCTCTACGGGGCAGGCGTGCTGTCGGCCGCACTCGGCATCCCACTGGCGGCACCGCTGCTGGCTTCGTTGCTCTCGAAGGCCTGGCGGAAGCGCACCCCGCGTCCGTCCGTGTGGGTCGCCACCGCACGGGTGGGGATCCGCCCCCGCACGTTGTCAGCCACCGCCAGCCTGTTGTCGGTCATGGTGCTGCTCGGGTCTGTCGCGCTGAGCGTCGGTGCCGCGTGGGCCGGTGAACGTGCCCGAGGTCACGACGACTCACCGCTCGTCGTCGTCGCCAACTGGGTCGACCCCCGGCCGGGAGACGCTCAGCGCCTCGTGCGCAACCTGGACGAGTTGTTCGCCGGGCTGGTCGTGCTGCCCCTTCGCCAGGGCGGCCAGTACGGGCAGGTCGCGTACGCCGACTCGTGCGCCAGCCTCCGTCCGGTGGCCGCACAGCTGGGAGGCGACCCTTGCTCACCGGATGGCGGGCTCGCCGACGGCGCGGCTCAGATCCTCGACCAGATGATGCTCGAGGTCAGCTTCACCACCGCGCCGCCACCCGACGTAGGGAGCGGTGACGTCCTCGTCCTGGCGGACGGCCATGCTCCCATGACCGCCGTCTACCGGGCAGGGAAGGGTCTGGCTGCCTTCAACCCCGCACAGGTCTCCGGAGACCTGACCACGTGGAACCCTGCGACCGGCTGGGTGATCTCGGGGGGACTCTCCGCATTGCTGATTCTCGGTACGGCGGTCGTCCGCGAACTCATCGAGCGGTCACGGAGCGCATTCGCTGACCGCGGGCGACTGGCGCGGCTCGGGCTGCTGCCCGCGGACGCCTTGAGCGTCGGCCGCTGGTCGGTTCTCATCCCGGTGCTCGCCGTCGTGCCGCTCGGCTACCTCTGCGGCCTGGCCGCCTCACTCGGAGGCACGAGCATCTCCCTCACGACCTACACGCCCGTGTGGATCTCGCTTGCGGCTCTCGGTGCCGTCGCGGTGACGTGGGCGGCAGCGTGGGTGGGCAGCCTGGTCGCGCCCCAGGACAGCGACCTGACGGGCAGGACCTGACGGGCCGCATGCCGCGAAGCTCCTCAGGACCGGCGGACGAATCGGCGCACGTCGAGAAGGTTCGGTGACAATGGGCGGGTGACGACCGAATGGGTGCTGACCCTCTCCTGCCCCGACCGCCCCGGGATCGTGCACGCCGTGGCGGGCGTGCTGGCCGAGCACGGCGGCAACATCACCGAGTCGCAGCAGTTCGGGGACCCGGCGTCGGGCCTGTTCTTCATGCGCGTGCAGGTGGAGGTGCAGGTCGACGCCGAGGCGGGACGCGAGGCCCTGACCGCCGCGCTCTCGCCGGTGGCGGAACGGTTCGGCATGACCTGGCAGCTCGACGTCGTCGGCCGCCGCCTGCGCACGCTGGTGCTGGTCAGCAAGGCGCCGCACTGCCTGGTGGACCTGCTGTACCGCGAGCGGTACCAGGGCATGCCGGTCGACGTCGTCGGCGTCGTGGGCAACCACCCGGACCTCGAGGACATGGCCGCGTTCTACGGCAAGCCGTTCCACCACGTGCCGGTCACGAAGGACACGAAGGCGCGGGCCGAGGACCGCCTGCGGGAGCTGGTCGCCGAGCTCGACGTCGAGCTGGTCGTCCTCGCGCGGTACATGCAGATCCTGTCGGACGAGCTGTGCCGCGACCTCGCGGGCCAGGTCATCAACATCCACCACTCGTTCCTGCCGAGCTTCAAGGGCGCGCGCCCGTACGCGCAGGCGCACGACCGCGGCGTCAAGCTCATCGGCGCGACGTCGCACTACGTCACGGGCGACCTCGACGAGGGCCCGATCATCGAGCAGGACGTCGAGCGCGTGGACCACTCGCGCGCGGTCGCGGACCTCGTCGCGATCGGCGAGGACGTCGAGCGCCGCACGCTCGCACGCGCCGTGCGGTGGCACGCCGAGCACCGCGTGCTGCTCGACGGCCACCGCACGGTCGTCTTCCGCTGACGGCTCGCCGCCGGCGGGACGGGGTCAGGCGACCGACACCTCGACCAGCGTGTTCCACGGGTCGTCGAACCGGAGGGTCCGGCCGTCGTCGCGCGTCGCGACGCCGGCGTGCTTCAGCCGGTCGGCGAGCGCGCCGACCTCGTCGCGCGTCGGCACCGTGAGCGCCACCTGCCCGAGGCCGAGCGTCGCGGCACGCGGGCCGGCGCCCGCGCTGTTCCAGGTGTTCATCGCCATGTGGTGGTGGTACCCGCCGGCCGCGACGAACAGGGCGCCGTGGAACGTCGCCATGATCTCGAAGCCGAGGGTGTCGACGTAGAACCGCTGCGCCGTGGGGATGTCGCCGACCTGGAGGTGGACGTGCCCGACCTGCGCGGCCTGCCCCGCGGCGCCCGCCAGGGCGTCCTCGGTGAGGTGCCGCTGGAGGAACTCCTGCGGGTCGAACCAGTCGGAGCCCATCGCCACGCGCCCGCCGCCGTCGTGCTGCCAGACCTCGCGCGGCCGGTCCCAGTAGAGCTCGATGCCGTTGTCCTCGGGGTCCGTGAAGTAGAACGCCCGCGACACCCAGTGGTCGGAGTTCCCCGCGAACCGCGACAGCGGGTGCTGCGCGGCGTGCGCGACGGCGGAGGCGAGCGCCTCCTCCGTGTCGAACAGGACGGCCGTGTGGAACAGCCCGGCCTGGTTCCGCGACGTCGCCGGCAGCCCCGGCGTGTGCTGCAGCGCGACGACGGGCACCCCGCCGCGCCCCAGCACCACCCGGTCCGGGGCGCCGAGGGCCGGGATCTCCTCGAGCGCGATCGCCTCGCGGTAGTAGGCGCTCATCGCGCCGAGGTCGCCCACGTGCAGGGTGACGGCGCCCATCGCGGTCTCGGCGGCGAGGAGGTCGGGGTGGCGGGTCATGATCGGCTCCTGGTGCTGGGGTGGACGAGGGTCAGAGCAGCGCGAACCCGGTGGTCCACTGCGTCTTCTCCCCCGCGGCGAGGGTGAGCTGCAGGAACCCGAGGGCCTCGAGCTCGCGGGCGCGCTTCAGCGACCCGGCGTCGACGACACGGACGGCGGACCCGTCGAACGCGGCCGCGAACGCGGACTTGGCCGTGGCGTCGTCGCCCGCGACGAGGACGGCCGTCGGCACGTCGCCGACGGTGCCGCTCACGAGCGTCGCGGCGAAGTTCGTGTTGAACGCCTTGAGCACGGAAGCGCCGGGGAGCTTCTCCGACAGCCCGGCCGCGGCGGAGGAGTCCGCCGGCACGACGAGCGCGTCGAAGGTGGCGAAGTCGAGCGGGTTGGTGAGGTCGACGACGGTGCGGCCGGCGAGCTGGTCGCCGTAGGTCGCGACGACGTCGTCCAGCGCCGGGTACGGCAGGGCCAGGACGACGATCTCGCCCGTGAGCGGCTCGCCGAACGTGGCCGCGGTGACGGCGGGGTCCACGGCCGCGGCCTTGGCGACGTCGCGGGCGACGACCTGCACGTCGTTCCCGCCGGCGAGCGCCAGGCCCGCGATCGCGGAGCCCATGTTCCCGGTGCCGAGGATGCTGATGGTGGTCATGGTTCCTCCTGAGGATCCGTCGTCGACCGTTTGGTTGACGCTACAACCAACATAGACCGCTATAGTTGTAGCGTCAACCTTCGATCGAGGGTGACGGACCAGGAGGGCGATCACGTGACGACGACCCGGCGCACGACGGCGGCCGACGACGAGCCGCGCTGGCTCGACGCCGAGCAGATGCGCACGTGGCTCCGGCTCCAGGCGGTGATCGAGCTGCTGCCCGCCACGCTCGACCAGCAGCTGCGCCGCGACGCCGACCTCACCCACTTCGAGTACATGGTGCTCGCGATGCTCTCCGAGGCGCCCGAGCGTGCCCTGCGCATGACCGAGCTCGCCCGCCTCACCAGCGCCACGCTCCCCCGCCTCTCGCACGTGGCGCGCCGGCTCGAGGCGCGCGGCTACGTCGAGCGCTGCACCGCCCCGGACGACCGCCGCGCGACCATCGCCCACCTCACCGACGAGGGCTGGCGCAAGGTCGTCGCGAGCGCCCCCGGCCACGCACGCACGGTGCTGCAGGACATCTTCGACGACCTCGACCCGGACGAGGTCCGCACCCTCGCCGGCGCGCTCGACAAGGTCCTCGCGCACATCGACCCGCACGACCGCTTCGGCCTCGGCGAGCGCTCCGCCCGCTGACCTCCGGCCGTCGTCCACCCCTCCGACCAGGCCCCGCGCCCCGGCGACCCTGAGGAAGATCCGTGCCCGGGGCTTGTTTCGAAAACGTTTTCTACCTACTCTCGGGACGTCGGCGACCCCGACCGCTCGATGACGAGGCCTCGTGGCCGAGCACCACTCAAGGATGAGCAGGCTCGAGAACGAAGGATGGGATCGATGAAGCGCACGACGAAGAGATGGCGCGCGTCCGTGGGAGCGGCGGTGGCCGGGATCGGCATCCTCGCCGCCACGGCACTGAGCGCACAGGCTGCCGGGAGCACGCTCCACGCGGCGGCCTCCGAGCAGGGCCGGTACTTCGGCACCGCGATCGCCGCCGGCAAGCTGGGCGACTCGCAGTACACGACGATCGCCGACCGCGAGTTCGGCATGATCACGGCCGAGAACGAGATGAAGATGGACGCCACCGAGCCGCAGCAGGGGCAGTTCAGCTTCTCCTCCGGCGACCGGATCCTCGACTGGGCCACCAGCCACGGCAAGCGGGTGCGCGGCCACGCGCTGGCGTGGCACTCCCAGCAGCCGGGCTGGATGCAGACCATGAGCGGCTCGCAGCTGCGCCAGGCGATGCTCAACCACGTCACCCAGGTCGCGACGCACTACAAGGGCAAGGTCTACGCCTGGGACGTCGTCAACGAGGCGTACGCGGACGGCTCCTCGGGCGCCCGCCGGGACTCCAACCTCCAGCGCACCGGCAACGACTGGATCGAGGCCGCCTTCCGTGCCGCCCGGGCCGCCGACCCGAACGCGAAGCTCTGCTACAACGACTACAACACCGACAACTGGTCCCACGCCAAGACGCAGGGCGTCTACACCATGGTCAAGGACTTCAAGGCCCGCGGCGTGCCGATCGACTGCGTCGGCTTCCAGGCCCACTTCAACAGCGGCAACCCGGTGCCGAACAACTACCACGAGACGCTCCAGCACTTCGCCGACCTCGGCGTGGACGTGCAGATCACCGAGCTGGACATCGAGGGCTCGGGCAGCTCGCAGGCCGAGCAGTACCAGGGCGTCACGCAGGCGTGCCTCGCCGTCTCGCGCTGCACCGGCATCACCGTGTGGGGCGTGCGCGACTCCGACTCGTGGCGGGCGAGCGGCACCCCGCTGCTCTTCGACGGCAACGGCCAGAAGAAGGCCGCCTACACCTCTGTCCTGGACGTCCTCAACGACGGCCAGGGTGTGCCCGGTGGCGGCGACCCCGACCCGGGCGAGACCACGCCGCCGCCCACCGGCGGCAGCGGGTGCACCGCCACCTACTCCGAGGGCCAGAAGTGGGGCGACCGCTTCAACGGGACCGTGACCGTCCGGGCCGACCGGAACATCACCTCGTGGACCTCGACCGTGACCGTCAGCTCCAGCCAGCGGATCAGCGCCACCTGGAACGGCACGCCCACGTGGGACTCGTCGGGCAAGGTCATGACGATGCGCCCGGCCGGCAACGGGACGCTGGCCGCCGGCCAGTCCACGTCGTTCGGCTTCACCGTGATGCACGGCGGGGACTGGACCTGGCCCAAGGTCAGCTGCTCGGCGTCCTGAGCGGCTGAGCACGTGCGCCTGAGCGCCGCGGGCCCCGGGCCCGCGGCGCTCAGGTCGCGCCGGTGATCGCGGCGAGGATCTCCTCGTGCGCGGCCGTCGCCGGGAACGACCCGTTGTTGCGGCCGTGCCGCAGCACCTCGATGCGGTCGGAGACCGCGCGCACGTCGTTGAGGTTGTGGCTGATGAGGATGACGCCGAGGCCCAGCTCGCGCAGGCGCTGGATGTGCGTGAGCACCTCGGCGGTCTGTGCCACCGAGAGCGCCGCCGTCGGCTCGTCGAGCACCACGATGCGCGGCTGCCCGATGAGGGTGCGCGCGATGGCGACCGCCTGGCGCTGACCGGCGGACAGGTGCCGCAGCGGGGTGCGCACCGACGGGATCCGGATGGTGAGGTGCTGGAGGAGCGCGCGGGTCTCGGTCTCCATCTCGCCGTCGCGCAGCAGGCCCGCGCGCCCGCGCAGCTCCTGCCCGAGGAAGACGTTGGCGGTGACGTCGAGGTTCTCGCACACGGCGAGGTCCTGGAAGACGCTCGCCACGCCGAGCTGGTTCGCCGCCGAGGGCGACGGGATCGACACGGGCTCGCCGTCGATCTCCAGCTGCCCCGAGCTCGGGCTCAGCACGCCCGCCACGATCTGGGCGAGCGTCGACTTGCCCGCCCCGTTGTCCCCGACCAGGGCGACCACCTCGTGCGCGTGCACCTCGAGGTCCACGTCGACGAGGGCCTCGACGGCACCGAAGTACCTGCTGACCTGCCGCAGCGCGAGCAGCGGCGTGCGTCCCCTCACCGGTTCCCCTTTCCTGTGCGGACCTGGCCGACGGCGACCGCGCCGTGCGGCCCGTCGTCGGGCTGCTCCAGCAGGTCGGTGTGCTGCAGCGCGAGCGCGAGGGCTCCCTCCAGCTCGGCACGCGTCCCCAGCGCCGCGGGCACCACCTCGAGAGGCGTGACCTGCTGCAGCAGGGTCCGGCGGCGCAGCGCCTCGCGCAGCGGCCCGAGGAAGACCTCGCCCGTGGCGGCCAGCGCTCCCCCGACGACGACGAGCTCCGGGTTGAGCGACGTCGCCAGCCCGGCCACGACGCCGCCGACCACCGTACCGGCGTCGGCGACGATCTCCCGACAGCCCGGGTCGTCCTCGTTCGTCAGCCGCACGACGTCGGCGAGGGTGAGGTTCCCGTGGCTGCTGCGCAGCGGCTCGAGCAGCGCCCGGTCGCCGACGACCGTGTCGAGGCAGCCGCGGCTGCCGCACGAGCAGATGTTGCCGGCGGGGTCCACCTGGACGTGGCCGATCTCGCCCGCCGTGCCCGCGACCCCGCGGTGCACGCGTCCCGCGAGGACGATGCCCGCCCCGACGCCGTGGCCGGCACGGACGTACAGCGCGTCGTGCACCTCGCGGGCGGCGCCGACCGTGCTCTCCGCCAGGGCGCCCAGGTTGGCGTCGTTGTCCACGAACACCGGCCGAGCGAGCCGCTTGGACAGCACCTGCGCGACGGGCACGCCGTCCCAGCCGCGCAGGATGCCCCGCACGGTGACCTGGCCGCTGGCGGCGTCGACCGGCGCCGGCAGCCCGAGGCCGATGCCGAGCACCTCGTCGAGCTCCGACCCGACCCGCTCCAGCAGGTCGACGACGAGCAGGGCCGCACGGTCGAGGCTCGTGTCGGCACGGTGCTCGGCCGGCAGCGGCAGCACCTGCTCGGCGAGGATCTCGTGCGACACGTCCGCGATGGCCACCGTGAGGTGCCGCGAGCCCACCAGCACGCCCGCGACGAGCCCCACGCGGTGGGCGAGGGTGACGAGCTGCGCGCGCCGGCCCGAGCGGATCGTGTTGCGCACCTCGACCAGCTCGGCGGCGACGAGCTCCTTGACGATGGTCGACACCGTGGCGGGCGAGAGCCCGGTGGCCCCGGTGAGCTCGACCTGCGTCAGCCCCCCGTGCCGTTTCACCGCGTCGACGACGCGCGCGCGGTTCGCCTCGCGCAGCGACGACTGCGATCCCACCATCGGCAGCCGTCCTCTCACGCCGGGGATTCTATGGTGCGACGACGCGCGGGGCGGCGGTCGTCCGCCGCCCCGCGCGGGGGGGCGGGGTGGTCCGG
>NZ_JBHTVT010000035.1:0-29022 GCF_042792795.1 Isoptericola sp. NPDC056605
GCCGCGGTGGGCCCTCGCTCCCCGCGGTGGCCCCACTAAGTCCGCCGTGTTTGGGGGGGGCGGCCCGCAGAAGCGTGGGCCGCCCCGAACTACCTCGGCGATCTTGGTGCTACCTCGGCTCTAGGCAGGCTCGTCCGCGAGCTTGTAGCCCAGGCCGCGGACGGTGAGCAGGAGCTGCGGGGCGCCCGGGTCGGCCTCGATCTTGGACCGGATCCGCTTCACGTGAACGTCGAGCGTCTTCGTGTCACCCACGTAGTCCGCGCCCCAGACGCGGTCGATGAGCTGCCCGCGGGTGAGCACCCGGCCGGCGTTGCGCAGCAGCAGCTCCAGCAGGTCGAACTCCTTGAGCGGCAGGGACACGGCGTCGCCGCCCACGGTGACCGTGTGCCGCTCCACGTCCATGCGCACCGGGCCGACCTCCAGCACCGGCTCCCCGTCGTCGTCGTGCCCGTTCGACGACGCCTCCGGTGCCGCCGGGCCGCGCCGGCGCATCACCGCGCGCATGCGGGCCAGCAGCTCGCGGAAGGAGTACGGCTTGGTGACGTAGTCGTCGGCGCCGAGCTCGAGCCCCACGACCTTGTCGATCTCCGAGTCCTTGGCCGTGAGCATGATGACGGGCACGTCGCCGCGCTGCCGCAGCTCCCGGCACACCTCCGTGCCGGACAGGCCGGGCAGCATGAGGTCGAGCAGCACCAGGTCCGCGCCGCCGTCGTCGTAGGCGGCCAGCGCGTCGACCCCGTTCGAGGCCTCCACGACCTCGAACCCCTCGCGGGTGAGCTGATATGTCAGGGGGTCCCGATAGGACTCCTCGTCCTCGACCACCAGGATGCGCGTCACGCACCTACCTCCTCGTCCGTCGTGCCATGGGTGTGCTGGTTGTGCTGATGGGCGTGCTGATGGGTGTGCTGAGGGAGGTGCTGCTCGGTGGCCTGACCCGCCTGACCGGGGACGTCCTCGGGGGCGTCCCGCGGGATCTCCTGGGGCACGTCGGCCGCGGGGATGCGCAGGGTGAACGTCGAGCCCTTGCCGGGCTCGGACCAGATCTGCACGTCGCCGCCGTGGTCGGCCGCCACGTGCTTGACGATGCTCAGGCCCAGCCCGGTGCCGCCCGTGTCGCGCGAGCGCGCCGGGTCGACGCGGTAGAAGCGCTCGAACACGCGGTCCTGCTCGTCGGCGGCGATCCCCACGCCCTGGTCGACGACGTCGATCTCGACCAGGCCGCGGCGCACGCGCACCCCCACGCCCACGCGGGTGTTCTCCGGGGAGTAGGCGACGGCGTTGTCGAGCAGGTTGCGCACCGCGGTGACGAGGAGGTTGTGGTCGCCGTACACGAGGACGTCGGACGAGCCGCCGACCGTGATCGCGATGTTCTTCGCCTGCGCGGTGGTGCGGGCGCGGTCCACCGCCTCGGCGACGACGTCGCGCACCGGGATCGTCGTGACCTCCTGCAGCGCGCCCGCGACCTGCAGGCGGGACAGCTCGATGATCTCGTGCACCAGGGCGGACAGGCGCTGCGCCTCCGCCTGCATCCGCTCGGCGAAGCGGCGCACCGCGACGGGGTCGTCCGCGGCGTCCTGCACCGTCTCGGCCAGCAGGGCGAGCGCCCCGACCGGCGTCTTGAGCTCGTGCGAGACGTTGACGACGAAGTCGCGGCGGATGGCCTCGACCCGGCGGGCCTCGGTGCGGTCCTCGGCGAGGACGAGCAGCTTGTCGGGGCCGACCGGCGCGACGCGGACCTGCAGCAGCACCGTGCCCGACCCGATCGGGCCGCGCGGCAGCTCCAGCTCCTTCTCGCGGATGACGCCGTCGCGGCGCACCGCGCGTACCAGGTCGACGATCGCCGGGTGCTGCAGGGCGTCGTTGCGCACCACGCCCAGCGCGTACGCCGGCGGCGACGCCCGCACGACGTCGTCCTCCTCGTCCAGGACCACCGCCGCCGAGCGCAGCACCGCGAGCACGCGGACGAGCCCCTCGTCGAGCTCGGCGGGGGCTGCCTCGGGCGACCGGCGCTGGGCATGCTCGGAGAACCGGAAGGCGAGGGTCGCGACCACGCCCACCACGACTCCGATGATGCCCGCGACGACCGCGGTCACACCCTGGATGATTCCGTCCACGTGGCAAGCGTAGGTCGCGGTGCCCCGGGAATCCGTCGCGGAGCGGAACTGCTCAGCGAGCCGTCGCCCACTGTTCACCTTCGACCCGCCCGGAGTTCACCTGGGCGCCCCCGGCGCGTCCACGGGGCGTGTCAGGCTGGCCGCAGACCTTTTACCCCGAGAGGACAGCGATGCGAGAGATCTTCGAGGCCGAGCTGCGCCAGGTCGGTGACGACCTCATCGAGATGAGCCGGCTCGTCGAGTCGGCCATCCGGCGCGCGGGCGACGCCCTGCTGGAGGCCGACCACCAGCTCGCGCAGGAGGTGATCGCCTCCGACCACGCGATCGACCGGCTCGAGAGCGAGCTCGACGAGCGCTGCGTGCACCTGCTGGCGCAGCAGCAGCCCGTCGCGACCGACCTCCGGGTCGTCATCTCGGCGCTGCGCATCAGCGCCTCGCTCGAGCGCATGGGCGACCTCGCCCGGCACGTCGCCGAGATCGCCCGCGGACGGTACCCCGCCCAGGCCGTGCCCGAGCCCGCGCGCGAGACGTTCGTCAAGATGCACGGCGCGGCGGTGCACGTCGCCCAGCGCACGACGGCGCTGCTCGCCACGCGCGACGTCGCGCTCGCCGCCGAGGTGCAGCAGGACGACGACCTCCTCGACGCCCTGCACCAGGACACCTTCGCCGCGACGCTCGACCCCGAGTGGCCCGGCACCACGCAGCAGACGGTCGACGTCACGCTGCTCGGCCGCTACTACGAGCGGTTCGGCGACCACGGCGTCTCCGTCGCGCGTCGCATCACCTTCCTCGTCACCGGCAACTTCGACGACGAGCACGCGCGCGCCGACGCCTGAACCACCCGCGTGCCGCGAGGCAGTGCCGTTCCGGCCGGGGTACCGGACTACCTCGGCGGGATCGGTGCTACCTCGGCGAGGCCGCGGACCAGCGCGACGCGCCGTCGCGCATCCGTCAGGACGTCGACGGCGTCCACCCACTGCTCGACGGCGGCGGGCAGGCCGCGCACGGCATCCCCGGCGGCGCCTCCCAACAGCTCGGGGACGCCGCGCAGGCCGCGGGACGGGCGGTCGAAGAACGCCTCCGTCGCGGGGCCGTCGAGGGCCGGCAGCCCGACCTCGCGCTGGCGCTCGTGCAGCGCGTCGCACGCGGCGCCCAGCGCGGCGTCGCGCTCCTGCCACGTCGTGGCCGCGAGCGCCCGGTCCAGGTGCGGGCCCGCCGTCTGCGCCGACGGCGTGCCCGCGAACGCGGTGCCGAGCCACTTGGGATAGGGCGGCCACCGCCGCTCCAGCAGCAGGCCGAGCCGCAGGAGCGAGCCCGCCAGCCGGGCCGCGAGCACCCTCGAGCCGGCGTCGTCCCCCCGCACCCCGGTGCGTCCGACGAACGGCAGCTCCTGGCCGATCCGCGCCCACTCGGCGGCGAGCACGTGCAGCCACACGTCGTCGGGGTACCAGGCGAGCCGCGCCCGGATCGCGGTCAGCTCTCCGGGACCGTCGTGGAAGACGGCACCGGCGGTCACCTCCAGCACGCTCTGCCCGGTGAGCGCCAGCCAGCCCGCGGCGTCGAGGTCGGTCGTCGGGTCGAGGCCGAGCCGCGACGCCGCGAACCCGCGCGGGGTGGCGACCTCGACACGATGGCGCACCACCGGGTCCCAGGTCGTGGCGAACCGCACCGGCAGGCCCGCGTGCTCGGCCGGCAGCGCGGCCTCCAGGTGGGCGTCGACGGCCGCGACGTCCTCGTCGTCCGCGAGCAGCGTGAGCCGCAGCCCCCAGTCGTGGTCGCGCGACGTCTCGTCGTCGAGCCCGAGCACGTCGGACCCGCTGCCGAGCCGGCCCGCGGCGTACCGGAGGCCGGGCCGCCACGCCACCAGCAGGGGGCGGACGACGTCGTCGTGGAAGGCGCGGGCGAGGCCGGTGCCGGTGGTCGCGGTGGTCACCCGGCCATGCTGCCAGCGGGGACGACGAACCCCCGGGCCCTTGTCCGGGACCCGGGGGTTCGTCGTCAGCGGGCGAGCGTCACTTGCCCTGGTTCGCGACCGCCGCGATGGCGTCCTTCGCGGCTTCGGGGTCGAGGTACGTGCCGCCCGGGTTGGTCGGCTTCAGCGTCTCCTCGTCGAGCTCGTAGACCAGCGGGATGCCGGTGGGGATGTTGAGCCCGGCGATGGTCTGGTCGTCGACGCCGTCGAGGTGCTTGACGATCGCGCGCAGCGAGTTGCCGTGCGCGGCGACGAGGACGGTCTTGCCCGCCTTGAGGTCCGGCACGATCTCGCCGTCCCAGTACGGCAGGGCCCGGTCGAGCACCTGCTTGAGGGCCTCCGCGCGCGGGATGGGCTCGCCGGCGTAGCGCACGTCCGAGTCCTGGGAGAACTCCGAGCCGAGCTCGATCTCGGGCGGCGGCACGTCGTAGGAGCGGCGCCAGAGCATGAACTGCTCCTCGCCGTACTGGTCGCGCACCTGCTTCTTGTCCTTGCCCTGCAGGTCGCCGTAGTGGCGCTCGTTGAGGCGCCAGTTGCGCTTGACCGGGATCCAGTGGCGGTCGGCGGCGTCGAGGGCCAGGTTCGCCGTGTTGATGGCGCGGCGCAGCAGCGACGTGTGCACGACGTCGGGGGTGACGCCCGACTCCTTGAGCAGCTCGCCGCCGCGCGTCGCCTCCGCGGTGCCCTTCTCCGACAGCGGCACGTCCACCCAGCCGGTGAAGAGGTTCTTCGCGTTCCACTCGCTCTCGCCGTGGCGGAGCAGCACGAGGGTGTAGGTCATGGGGTCCATCCTGCCTGCTGGACGCCGGCGCCCGCACCGCGGGTCGGATCCCGGGACGCCGGCGTCCGCACCAGGCATGTCTCAGGAGTCGGCGCGCTCCAGCACGAAGACGGGGATCTGCCGGTCGGTCTTCGTCTGGTAGTCGGCGTAGTCGGGGTACGCGGCGACCGACCGCTCCCACCAGAGCTTCTTCTCGTCGCCGGTGACCTCGCGCGCGACGTACTCGTGCTTCTCCGGGCCGTCCTGCAGCTCGACCCGCGGGTTCGCCAGGACGTTGAAGTACCAGACCGGGTGCTTCGGGGCGCCGCCCAGCGACGCGACGACGGCGTACGCGCCCTCGTGCTCCACGCGCATCAGCGGCGCCTTGCGGAGCGCACCCGTCTTCGCGCCCACGGTCGTGAGGATGACGACGGGCATCCCGCGCATCGTCGTGCCCTTCGTGCCGCCCGAGCTCTCGTACTGCTCGACCTGGTTCGCGGCGCGCGCGGACGGGCTGGGGACGTACTCTCCGGTGATCGGCATGCCCCGTGCAATGCCGCGCCCGGGCGATCCATTCCCGGCCCGCCCGGGGCGGGCTACCGGGCCGCCCGTGCCCCGTGGACCTTCGCCGCCTGGGCGTACACGTCGAGCATCGCCGCGGCGGCGCGGTCCCAGCTGAACCGCTCGCTGGCGCGGCGGGCGCCGGCGGCCAGGCGGGCGCGGCGCTCGTCGTCGGCGAGGAGGTCGCCGAGCTCGCGCGCCCAGGTCCACGGGCTGTGGTCGGGCACGAGGACGCCGGACGACCCGTCCACCACGACCGTCTGGAGCCCGCCCACCGCTGCCGCGACGACGGGGGTGCCCGCCGCCTGCGCCTCGGCGGCGACCAGGCCGAACGACTCGTTGTGCGACGGCACCGCGACGACGTCCGCCGCGCGCAGGTAGTCGACCAGCTCCTCGCGCGGCACCGGCGGCCGCACGTCGAGGTGGTCGGAGACGCCGACCTGGTGGGCCAGCGCCTCGAGCTCGCGCACCGCCGTCGCCCGCCCGCTCGCCCCGCCCAGCACGACGAGCGTCGGCACCCTCGACCCGCCGCCGTCGCACCACGCCTCGGCGCGCGTCGCGTCGTCGGAGCTGGCGTGGTCGGCCAGCACGCCGAGCGCGCGGACCAGCACGTCCGGGCCCTTGAGGAGCTGGACGCGGCCGGCGAACAGCACGATCTTCCGGTCGGTCGGCAGGCCGAGCCGCTCGCGCAGCTCTCGTCGCACGTCGCAGGCGTCCTGGCCGGGGGCCGGGTCCAGCGGGCGGAAGACCTCGAGGTCGACGCCGGGCGCCACGACGTGCACGCGGTCCGGGTCGGCGCGGTACTCCTGCTCGAGGTCGCGGGCCTCCTCGCGGGTCGAGGCGACGAGCCCGTCGGCGGCCTCGACCACCTGCTCCTCCCCCACGATCCGGCCCACGGGCTCCGGCGTGTCCCCGGGGGCGAGCGCCGCGTTCTTCACGCGCGCCATGGTGTGCATGGTGTGCACGAGCGGGACGTCCCAGCGCTCGGCCGCCAGCCAGCCCACCTGCCCCGACAGCCAGTAGTGGCTGTGCACGACGTCGTACCAGTGCGGCGGGCGGTGCGCCTCGGCGCGCAGGACGCCGGCGGTGAAGGCGCAGAGCTGGCCGGGCAGGTCGTTCTTGTCCAGCCCCTCGTACGGGCCGGCGGCCACGTGCACGACGCGGATGCCCGGCTCCACGTCGACCCAGCGCGGCTGCGCAGACGCCGTCGCGCGCGTGAAGATCTCGATCTCCGCCCCCCGGCGGGCCAGGGCGCGGGCCAGCTCCATGACGTAGACGTTCATGCCGCCCGCGTCACCGGTGCCGGGCTGGTCGAGGGGCGAGGTGTGCACCGACAGCATCGCCACCCGCGGCCCGGGCCGCGCGCCGTCGCCGGGGGTGGTCATCAGGACTCCAGCACGCAGGCGGGAGGCGTCGGGAGCGCGTGCCGCGCCACCACCTCGCCCGCGCCCGTCGCAGGGTCGACCCGGACCGTCGCGAGCTCGCTGCGGCCCTGCAGCGCGACGACGACCGTCTCGGCGGCCGACCCCGAGCCCTGCGGCGTGGACGACAGGACGGCGTGGTGGCGGGGCCAGGCCCCGTCGCCGAGCGGGACGTCGGCCAGGTGCTCCAGGACGGGCGTGCCGCCGTCCGTCCCCACCGCGAGGACGGCGAGCACGTCCGCGCCCCGGAGGCCGACGTGCAGGCGGGCGCCGTCGGCGCTCAGCGTGACGTGCGCGGGGAAGTCGCGGCCCGGCGCGGCGGCCGGGGAGACGGGGGTGGAGGTCGCGGGGGCCCACCCGTCGCCGTCGCGCACCAGCACGTGCGCCCGGGCGTCGAGCTCGCCGACGACGACGAGCGAGCCGTCCGGCAGCGGGACGAGGTGGCGCGGCCCGGTGCCGGGCGGCAGGACGGCGGCGACGTCGGCCGCGGCGGCCGCGTCCGCGCCCGCGGCCGGGTACCGCCGCACGACGTCGGCGCCGAGGTCGCACACCAGGACGTCCGCCCCGGCCTCCGCCACGAAGTGCGCGTGCGGGCCGGCCTGCCGCTCGACGACGGGCCCGCTGCCCACGCCGGGGTGCGCGACGACGCCCTCGGCCGCGAGGTCGCCCGTCGCCGGGTCGACGTCCACCGAGGCGGCGACGCCGTCGCCGTAGTTGGCGACCCACACGGTGTCCCCGAGGGCGAGCACGTGGCACGGGTCGTCACCACCGGACGCGAGCGAGCCCGACGGCGCGAGCCGCGCGCCGTCGTCGCCGTCCTCCACGCGGAACGCCGTGACCGTGCCGGCCGGGGTCTCCCCCACCGCGTAGAGCGTGCGCCCGCTCGGGTGCAGCGCCAGGAACGAGGGCGACGTCGCGGCCACGGCCGGGACCGCCGACCGCACCGCGCCGTCCGTGTCCAGCGCGACCCGCCAGATGCTCTCCCCGCTGCCCGGGCCACCGCCTGGCTGCGGGTAGGTGCCGACCCAGAGCTGCGCCCGCGCGTCCCGTTCCGTCATGGCCTCAGCCTATGACCGCGCGCCCGCCGCCCCGGAACGCGGACGACCCCCGACCGGAGCCCGGTCGGGGGTCGTGCGTGTGCGGGGCGCGACCTTCAGTGCGCGTCCTCGTAGGCCGTGAGGACGGAGCTGGGGATGCGGCCGCGGTCGCTCACCTTGTGGCCGTTCTCGCGGGCCCACTCGCGGATCTTGGCGAGCTGCGCACGGTCGGTGCCGGTGCGACGGGCGGCGCTCCGCGTGCCGCCGCCCAGCCGCGTCGTGGTCTTGCGCCCGTGACCGATCCAGGTGGCGAACGCGTCCCGGAGCTCTGCCGCGTGCTTGGACGTGAGGTCGATCTCGTACGAGACCCCGTCGAGCGCGAAGGTGACGGTCTCGTCGGCGTCGCCCCCGTCGATATCGTCGATCAGGACGATCTGCTGCTTCTGAACCACGTGAATTCCCCTCGGTCACGATATGCGGTCAGAGTGAGAATGCCCCTCGCCTCACCGGATTGTCAATCCGAACGCGCCTCTTTGGAATCAAGAACCGAAATCAGCGCGATTCCGTTTCCGCGGCAGCAGCGGCGGCGGCCTCTTCGGCATCCATCCTCTCGAGCGCAATCCGCTCGTTCCGGTCCGCGTGCAGGATCTTGCGCATCGCGAGCCAGAACAGCAGGCCCACGCCGACCGACGGGGCGAGCCCGCTCATGATCGCGAGAAAAGTGTCCACGAGTCGACTTTCGTTCAGGCCGTCGGCTTGACGAGCGGGAAAAGGATGGTCTCGCGGATTCCGAGACCGGTGAGCGCCATGAGGAGCCGGTCGACGCCCATGCCCATGCCGCCCGACGGCGGCATCGCGTGCTCCATGGCGGTGAGGAAGTCCTCGTCGAGCGCCATCGCCTCGTCGTCGCCCGCGGCGGCGAGGCGCGCCTGGTCCTCGAAGCGCTGCCGCTGGACGACCGGGTCCACGAGCTCGGAGTACCCCGTGGCCAGCTCGAAGCCGCGCACGTACAGGTCCCACTTCTCGACGACGCCGGGGATCGTGCGGTGCGCGCGCACCAGCGGCGACGTCTCGACCGGGAAGTCCCGCACGAACGTCGGCGCGTAGAGGTCGTCGCCCACGTGGTGCTCCCACAGCTCCTCGACGAGCTTGCCGTGGTTCGTCTTCTTCGGGTCCACCGAGATCTCGGCCTTCTCGGCGAGAGCCAGGAGATGGTCGACGGTCGTCCCGGGCGTGATCTCCTCGCCGATCGCCTCCGAGAGGGATCCGTACATCGTGATCTGCGCCCATTCGCCGCCGAGGTCGTACTCCTCGCCGTCCGGAAGGGTCACCGTCGTGGTGCCGAGAACGTCGAGAGCGGCCTTCTGCACGAGATCCTGGGTGAGTGCGCCGATCGTGTTGTAGTCGCCGTACGCCTCGTATGCCTCGAGCATCGCGAACTCCGGGGAGTGCGTCGAGTCCGCGCCCTCGTTACGGAAGTTACGGTTGATCTCGAAAACCTTCTCGATACCGCCGACGACCGCGCGCTTGAGGAAGAGCTCCGGCGCGATGCGCAGGAAGAGGTCGATATCGTACGCGTTCATGTGCGTGCGGTACGGGCGGGCCGACGCGCCGGACGCGATGGTCTGCAGCATCGGCGTCTCGATCTCGAGGAACCCGCGGTCGTGGAAGTTGTCACGCATCGAGCGGACGACGCCGGCGCGGGTGCGGACCATCTCGCGGGCCGCCGGCCGCGCGATGAGGTCGACGTACCGCTGCCGGACCCGCGCCTCCTCCGACAGGTCCTTGTGCAGCACCGGCAGCGGCCGCAGGGCCTTGGCCGCCAGCGCCCAGGTGTCGGCGAACACGCTCAGCTCGCCGCGCCGGGAGGAGCCCACCCGGCCGTGCACGAACAGGTGGTCGCCCAGGTCGACGTCGGTCTTGAACGACGCCAGCGACTCCTCGCCGACCTCCTTGAGGCTGAGCATCGCCTGCAGGCGACGCCCCTCGCCGTCCTGCAGCGTGACGAAGCACAGCTTGCCCGTGTTGCGCAGGAACACGACGCGGCCGGCCACCCCCACGACGTCGTCGGTCTCCTGGCCCGCCTCCAGGTGCTCGTATCCGGCCCGCACCTCGGCGATCGAGTGGGTGACCGGCAGGCTCACCGGGTAGGGCTCCACGCCCTGCTCCAGCAGCCGGTCGCGCTTCTCCCGGCGCACGCGCATCTGCTCCGGGAGGTCGTCGGCGGGCACGGCGGGGTCAGGGTTCTGCGCGGAGGTCACCCGTCGATTCTACGGGCGACGCGCGTCACACCCGCCCGGCGGGGTCGGACGGGGTCAGGACGCCCCGGGCCGAGATCATGCGCGCAGGTCGAGCGCCAGGTCGAGGATCGGCGCGGAGTGCGTGAGCGCGCCGACGGACAGGTAGTCCACACCGGTGCCGGCGACCTCGCGGGCGCGGTCGAGGGTGAGGTTGCCGGTGGCCTCGAGCTCGACGTGCTCGGGCACCCCGTCGCGGCCCTGCCGCTCGCGCACCGCGACGACGGTCGCGGCGAGGACCGGCGTGGGCATGTTGTCGAGCAGCAGGAAGTCCGCGCCCGCGTCGAGCGCCTCCATCGCCTGGTCCGTGGTGTCGGCCTCGACCTGGACCAGCACGTCGGGGAAGGTGCGGCGGACGGCGTCGATCGCGCCGCGCACCGACCCCGCCGCGACGACGTGGTTGTCCTTGACCATCGCGACGTCGTGCAGGCCCATGCGCTTGTTGGTGCCGCCGCCCGCACGCACGGCGTACTTCTCCAGGGCGCGCAGGCCCGGCGTCGTCTTGCGCGTGTCGAGCACCTGGGCGCCGGTGCCGGCGAGCTCGCGCGACCAGGCCGCCGTGGCCGTCGCGACGCCCGACGCGCGGGACGCGAGGTTGAGCAGCGTCCGCTCCGCGACGAGCAGCACCTGCACGGGGCCCGCGAGCGACGCGAGCACCTGCCCCGGCGCGACGGCGTCGCCGTCCTGCGCGTGGAACGTCACGGCGGGGGCCGGGAGGCCGAGGCGGCCGGCGACCTGCCGCAGCACCTCCCCCACGACGACGAGCCCCGCGACCGTGCCCGCCGACCGGGCGACGAGGTCGGCGGTGCCCGTGGCCGACGTCGGCACCGTGGCCTGCGTCGTCACGTCGCGGCCCGGCGCCGCGCCGAGGTCCTCGTCCAGCGCGGTCCCGACGACACGGGCGACCCACGCGACGTCCAGCCCCGGCTCGACGGCGGACGGCTGGTCGTGCACGAGCAGGTCAGGCTGGTTCAGGTCGGGGCGCACGTCGGTCACGCTGCGCAACGCTACCGCCCGCGAGGTCGCGCCCCACCCGCCGAGGTAGTTGTCGGACTACCTCGGCGGGACCCGAACTACCTCGGCAGGTTCCGGACTACCTCGCGGAGAAGGGGACTACCTCGGCAGGTTCCGGACTACCTCGCGGAGGGTGTCGGCCTCGTCGAGGGCGAGCGTGACCCGCCGCCGCCAGGCCGGGTCGGACGCGGGGAAGTCGGTCCGGAAGTGGCCGCCGCGCGACTCCTCGCGCACCCGGGCGGCGTGCACCAGCGCGCTGGCGACCTGGTGCACGGTGGTGGTCTCCCACTCGGCGACCTGCGGGTCGGCGACGACGTCGGCGGCCCGGTGGGCGTCGGTCCGGACCGCGGCCAGCACCTGTGCCGCGCGCTCCAGCGACTCCGCCGACCGCACCGGCCCGGCGCCGTCCGACGTCGCCCGCTGCACGCGCGAGCGGGCCGCCGCCGCGACGAGCGCCGCCCCGCCGGGGCGTTCCTCCGGCTCGGGGGCCCGACGCGGCCCGCCGTCCTCGACCTGCCGCACGACGTCGCGCGCGGCGCGGTGCGCGAAGACCAGGCCCTCGAGCAGCGAGTTGGACGCGAGCCGGTTGGCGCCGTGCACGCCCGTGCACGCCACCTCCCCGACCGCGTACAGGCCGGGCACCGAGGTGCGGCCGCGCGGGTCGGTCACGACGCCGCCCGAGTGGTAGTGCTGCGCGGGCGCCACCGGCACGGGCTCCTCGGTCCAGTCGATGCCCTGGTCCAGCAGGCGGGCCGTGATGGTCGGGAACCGGCGGCGCAGGAAGTCCGCCCCGAGGTGGCGGGCATCCAGCAGCACGTGGTCGGCGTTCGTCGCGGCCATCCGCCGCACGATGGCGTGCGCGACGACGTCCCGCGGCGCCAGCTCGGCCAGCTCGTGCTCGGCGGGCATGAAGCGGGACCCGTCGACGTCGAGCAGCAGCGCGCCCTCGCCGCGCACCGCCTCGCTGATGAGCGGCAGCTGCCCCTTGGCCCCCATGCCCTGCCAGAGGACCGTCGGGTGGAACTGGACGAACTCCAGGTCGCCCACGGCGGCGCCCGCGCGCAGCGCCGCGGCGATGCCGTCCCCGGTCGCGCCGGGCGGGTTGGTCGACGAGCGGAACACCTGCCCGATGCCGCCCGTCGCGAGCACCACCACGGGCGCGAGCGCGGCCCCCACGCCGTCGCGGCTGCCGGCGCCGCGCACGTGCAGCGTGACCCCGGCGACGGACCGGCGCCCGTCCGGGCCCGGTGCGCCGGTGAGGACGTCGAGCACGAGCGCGTTCTCGAGCACCTCGATGCCCGGGTCGTCGCGCACCGCCTCGATCTGCGCGATCAGCGCGCGGGAGATCTCGGCGCCCGTCGCGTCGCCGCCGGCGTGCGCGATGCGGTCGGCGCGGTGCCCGCCCTCGCGGGTGAGGGCGATGCCGCCGTCCGGGCCGACGTCGAACGACGTGCCGCGCCCGACGAGCTCGCGCACCCGGTCCGGCCCCTCCGTGACGAGCACCCGCACGGCGTCCGGGTCGCTCAGGCCGCCCCCGGCGGCGAGCGTGTCCGTGAGGTGGGCGTCGGGGGTGTCGTCCGGGTGCAGCGCCGCGGCGATGCCGCCCTGCGCCCACACCGTGGAGCCGGACGACAGCGCGCCCTTGGTCACCAGCAGCACCCGCGGCACGCGCGAGCGCAGCTCCAGCGCCGCGGTCAGGCCGGCGATGCCGGTGCCGACGACGATCGCGTCGGCGGACGTCGTCCAGCCGGGGGCGGGGGCGGCGAGGGCGCGGGCGAGCCGCGGCCCGTTCACCGGGTGAGCGCCCTGGTCGGGATCCCGGCCGTGGCCCCGGCCCTCACCGGACGGCCGCGAACGGCACGCCGCTGGACTCCAGGCCGAAGCCGTCGGGCACCTGGCCCGGGTCGTCGTCGAGCTCGACGATCCGGTTCTCCGGGTCGACGAAGACGACCGCCGGCGAGTACGTGCGCGCGTCGGCGTCGGACAGCATCCCGTAGGCGATGACGATGACGGTGTCCCCGGGGTGCACCAGGTGCGCGGCCGCGCCGTTGATGCTCACCTGGCGTCCGCCGCGCTCGCCCGGGATGACGTAGGTCGTGAGGCGGGCGCCGTTGGTGACGTCCACCACGTCGACCTGCTGGCCCGGGTAGAGGTCGGCCGCGTCGAGGAGGTCGGCGTCGATGGTGATCGAGCCGACGTAGTGCAGGTCCGCCTGCGTCACCGTGGCGCGATGGATCTTGCCGATCATCATCGGCCGCTGCAGGGAGGCGGGGCGGTTCGCGTGCTCAGTCACTGGCGTTCTCCTGGGGGGTCCTCACCGGTAGCAGGGCCGCTGGCAGGGCTGCCGGAGAGGTCCACGGCCTGGTTGTCGATCAGTCGGGTGGCGCCCGTACGCGCCGCCACGAGGAGGAGGGCGGGGCCGCGGAAGTCCGCGGGCACCGGGTCCACGGTAGTCGGGTCGACGAGTGCGAGGTAATCCACCTCAACGCCCGCCGCCCCGTCCAGGATTCCCGAGGCCGCCTCGACGACCGCCTCCGGCCCGTCGCCGGCCGCGTCCGCGCCCGCCCGCAGCGCGCGCGACAGGGCCAGCGCCGAGGCGCGCTCGTCGTCCGACAGGTAGGCGTTGCGCGACGACAGCGCGAGCCCGTCGGCGTCGCGCACGATCGGCACGCCGAGCACCTCGACGTCCACGTCCAGGTCGCGCACCATGCGGCGCACGGCCAGCAGCTGCTGGGCGTCCTTCTCCCCGAACAGGGCGACGTCGGGGCGCGTCAGGTGCATGAGCTTGAGCACCACGGTGAGCACGCCGTCGAGGTGGCCGGGGCGCGACTCGCCCTCCAGCACCTCGCCGATCCGGCCCGCCGACACCCGCACGATGGGGTCGCCGTCGGGGTAGACGACGTCGGGCGTGGGCGCGAAGACGACGTCCGCGCCGACGCTCGCCAGCTTCGCGACGTCCCCGTCCAGGTCGCGCGGGTAGCGGTCGAGGTCCTCCCCCGCCCCGAACTGGAGCGGGTTGACGAAGATCGTCACGATCACCTGGCCGGTGGGGCCGGCGGCCTCGCGGGCCTCGCGCACCAGCTGGAGGTGTCCCTCGTGCAGCGCCCCCATCGTCATGACGACGGCGCGGCGGTCCGTCGGTTCCGGCCCGGACAACGTCCACGCCCCGAGCGTGTCGTGGAGGTCCGCCCGGGAGCTCACGACGGAGGGCGTGTGCGGGGTGGTGGTCATCGGGGCTCCTGCGGGTCGTCGGGATGGGACGCGGGCGGCGGCGCGAGGGCGTCGAGCAGCTCGCGGGCCGCACGGTCGTCGATGCGGTGGGCCGCGAGCGCGCGGCTCGTCGCACCGCGCGACAGCTCGGTGTACGACGCCGGCACGTCGGTGGCGCCGGTCCCGGCCGCCAGCGCCCGCAGGGCGTCGAGGTGCGTGCGCACCGTGCCGACGTCGCCGCGCGACACCGGACCGGTGAGGGCCGTGATCGCCCCCGGGCCGTCGGACACGTCCGCGGCGCGCGTCGCGCCGTCGAGCGCGGCGGACAGGAGCGGCGCGAGCGCCCGCCCCGGCTGCTCGACGCCGGCCGCCGCGAGCGCCTGCGCGGCCTGCGCCACCAGCACCACGAGGTGGTTCGCGCCGTGCGCGAGGGCCGCGTGGTAGAGCCCGCGGGCCTCCTCCGCGACGATCACCGGCTCCCCGCCGACCTCGACGACGAGCGCCTGCCCGATGGGTTGCACCGCCGCGGGCGCCGTGACGGCGAACGTGCAGCCCTCCAGCCGGTGCAGGTCGAGCGAGGTGCCCGTGAACGTCATCGCCGGGTGCAGCGCCACCGGGATGGCGCCGGCCTTCCGCGCCGGGTCGAGCACGGCCACGCCGTACCGGCCCGACGTGTGGACGACGAGCTGCCCGGGCTGCCACGCACCGAGCGCCGCCAGACCGCTCACGACCTCCGCGAGCGCGTCGTCGGGCACCGCGAGCAGCACCATCTCGGCGCGCTCCACGACGTCGGTCACCTCGAGGTGCGGCACGCCCGGCAGGAGCGTCGCGATCCGTTCCCGCGACTCCTCGCTGACGCCGCTCGCGCCGACCACCGTGTGGCCCGCCGCGCGCAGCGCGCTGCCCAGCACGGCGCCCACCCGGCCGGCACCGACGACGCCGACGCCGAGGCGGCCGGGCCGCGCGGACGGCGGTGACGGTGGTGACGGTGGTGACGGTGGTGCGGAGTCCGGGCGGCCGTCGTCGGGCGCGCTCACCCTTGTCCCTCCGTCTGCCCCTCCGTCTGCCCCTGCATCTGCCCCTCCATCCAGCGCTCCGGCCCCGCGTGGGCGCGGGCGGCACGGGCGCGGGACGACTGCTCGCCGAGCAGCCGCGCCGCCTCGTCCTCGGCGAGGTGGTGGACGGCCGGGCTGATCGGGCCGGGCGTCGAGTGCAGCACGAACGACGCGAGACCGCGCCGCCGCTGCCAGGGTCCCTGCTCGATGCCGAGGGACTGGGTGCGCTCGTGCGGCACGACCTCGAGCGAGCGCACGAAGCGGCCCCCGCGCGCCAGCAGGGCGCGCCCCGTGACGGCGTAGCCGTTGCGGCGCCAGCTCCACGGGTCGAGCAGGCGGGCGCTCCGTGGGCTGGTGACGAACCAGCGGTCCGTGCGGGCGTCGCCGGTGAGGGCCTCGTCGAGCAGCGCCAGCGTGTCGTCGGGGTTCTCGACCTCGAGGTCGGGCAGCACGAGCCAGAGCGCCGTGAGCGCCTCCTCGCGGGGACCGACCGGCAGCAGCACGTGCTGCTGCTCGCCCTGCTGCTGCCCCTCGCCGCCGCCGTAGCCGGCCACGTTGACCTTGACGCGCCACCAGTCCGGCCCGCGCCACAGCGGGCCCTGCGTGAGCGACACCGCCTGCACGCGGCCCGGCGGGATCGTCTGCGCGCGCGTCTCCAGCAGGCCGTGGCGCAGCCGGATGCCGTCCGGCGACAGCGCGGCCCGGAAGCCGAACTCGCCCGCGAACCGCTGGAAGATGTAGCCGCCGACGCCGAGGATCGCGGGCAGCGCGGAGAACAGGATGCTCACCTCGCGGGTGACGGCGACCGCCACCCCGACGCCGATCAGCACCAGGACGCCGATCCACACGCCCGGCATCCGCAGCAACGACAGCAGCAGGCGCGTGGCCGGGACCTCGTACACCTGGCGCTCCGGCGCCTCGGGGGCGACGTCGTCCGGCCCGCCGCCCGACGGGTGGCCCGCCCCGGTGGGCCCGGCCTCGGCCAGGTCCGCGGGCGCCGCCGGGTCGCCCGACGGGTGGCCCGCCCCGGAGGGCTGCGCGCCCGGCACGTCGTCGCGGCGGGCGGCCTTCACCCCCGCCGCACGGGCGAGCAGGTCCGCGCGCAGACGCTGCGCGTCCGCCTCCTTGAGGAAGCCGATGGCCACGCCCGAGTCGGAGCCGCCCGCCACCTCCAGCCGCAGCTCCGCCAGCCCGAACAGCCGCGCGAGCAGCGGCTGGCGCACGTCGATCGCCTGGAGCCGGTCGAGGCGGGCGTGCCGCTGCTGGCGGAACAGGATGCCCTTGCGCAGCCGCACGGCGTCGTCGTCCACCGCGTACGCCGTCATGCGCCACGCCAGCGCCGCGTAGCCGAAGATGATCGCGACGAGCAGCACCAGCCCGAGGATCAGCGCCCACCAGAGGCTGCGGATCGAGTCGACCGCCTCGATCGCGTTCGAGACGTCGTCGAGCACCTGCTGGCCGCCGATGACGAGGATCGCCACCACCGCCGCCCAGCCCCGCACGAACGGCGTGACCGGGTGCACGCGGCGCCACTCCTGCTCCTGCCGGGCCGGCTCCGCGGTCGGCGCGCGGGTCGGCTCGCTCACAGGCCCGCCAGCCTGGCCTCGCCCCGCGCGGTGAGGCGGTCGCGCAGGCGCTCCGCCTCGTCGGGCACGAGGCCGGGGATGTCCGCGTCGGTGCTGGCCGACGCGGTGTGCAGCTGCACCTTCGCGATGCCGAGCTTGCGGTCCAGCGGGCCCGCCTCCACGTCCACGTACTGCATGCGCCCGTAGGGCACGACGACGAGGGTGCGGAACATGATGCCCTTGCGGATCAGCAGGTCGTCGTCGCGCTCCGCGTACCCGATCGCGCGGACCTGGCGCGGCACGAGCAGCACGGCCCACACCAGCAGCGCGGCCGGCACCCCGGCGAGCAGCCAGAACCACGGCGAGACGAGCAGGGCGAGCACCGCGCCCGCGACGATCGGCACGGCGAGGGTCACGGACGTCGAGATCAGGCGCGCCGGGACGAGCCGTGGCGACACGCGCTGCCACGTGACGCCCGGCGGGTCGAAGGGACCGGTCTGCCGCGTGGTCGACGGGTCCGCGCCCGCGGGGATGCTGGTCATGGGGTCCATCCTTCCATCCGCGCCACGGCCGGCCACATCGTCCGACCGGCCCTACCGCGCCGTCCCGCGTCCGACCTCCGGACGAGGCCCGGCCGTCACGGACGCCGACGGCGGGAGTCGGTCACGACGGCAGGGGGTCCGCGTGCTCCTCGGCGTCCCCGCCGTCGGAGTCGTCGGACGGCGGCAGCTGGCAGAACTTCTCCACGACCAGCCCCACCACGCACAGCACCACCGCGCACGCCGCGGCGATGCCGGCGGCGACAGCCTGGTCGCGGCGCGCCTCGATCTGCAGCTGCCCCAGCACGACGAGCACGCTCGCGACGTACCGCCCGGCGAGCAGCGCGCCGGTCAGCGCCCCCGCCTTGGCCAGCACGAACGTGCGGGCCGCGCGCAGCGGGTCGAGGTCCGGGCGGTCGCCCTTCTGGTACGCCCGCACCGCCCAGCCCATCCAGAAGATGACGCCCGCCAGCGCGAGCATCGCGACGTCCTCCACCCACGCGACCGTGGGCAGGTAGACGCCGCGCGACTCGAGCAGCCGGAGCAGCCCTGCGCCGCCGACCGCCACTGCGGCGGCGACGGCGGCGAGGAGGCGGACGGAGGTGCGGCGCATCTCAGCGGCCGTCCTCCCCGAACCGCTCCTGCGGGCCGTCGTGACCGGGCCGCTGGCCGGGGTACGCCTCCGGCAGCGGTGCGAACGGGTCCGGGAAGGCGGGCAGGTCGGTGGCGGGCGCGGGGGCCGGGGGCACCGGCTCGTGCCGCGGGACCGGCGGGGCGAACGACGACGCGGCGGGCGGCGCCGTCGGCCCGGACGGCCGCGCCGACGGGTCGGCGGGCGCAGGGAACGGGCTCGCCGGGGCCGGGGGCACCGGGGCGTGCGGAGGCTCCGGGGCGTCGTCGCGGGGCCCCGCCGGGGTCGGCGCGGGCGACCCGACGGGCGCGAAGGGGCGCGGCACGATCGGCTGGTCGGGGTCGGGCCCGAACGGGTCGGGCACGACGGCGCGCGCGTCCGGCGCGGGCGGGTCCTCGCGGCGGGGCTCCGGCGCGGCCGGCGGCTCGACGACCGGAGGCTCGACGACGGGCGGCTCGGCCGCCGGGGGCACCGGCTGGTACGGCTCCGGGGCGTACTGCTCCGGCGCGTACGTCTCCGGCGCATACGTCTCCGGCGCATACGTCTCCGGCGCGTACGTCTCCGGGGTGTACTGCTCCGGCGCGTACTGCTCCACGACCGGGCTGCCGCCCGACGACGGCTCGACGGGCTGCGCGGGCGCGGCGTGCGGCGGCTCGGGCGCGTACGCCTCCGGGGTGTAGGCCTCCGGGGTGTACGCCTCACCGGCGTAGGCCTCCGGCGCGTACGACGTCGGGGCCTCGTCGGCGGGCTGGTCGGCGACCTCGCCGCCGGCGGGGATCTGGTCGACGGGCTGGTCGACAGGCACCGCCGGTGCGGACTGCGGCACCGGGGTGGACGGCGCCGCGTCGGCGGCGACCGCCGAGACCTGGCCCGTGCTCTGGGTCGGCCCGGTCAGCCAGTCGAGCGCGAGCCAGCGGATGCCGGCCCGGTCGGGGGCGGTCACCGCGAGCTGGCCGACGGGGCCGCCACCGGGCCCGCCGAGCAGCGCGTCCGGCGCGACCTCGGCCCACGGCACGAGCACGAAGGCCCGCTCCTTCGCGCGCGGGTGCGGCAGCTCGAGGTCGGGGGCGGTCACGACGAGCGAGCCGTACTGCACGATGTCGACGTCGAGGGTGCGCGGCCCCCAGCGCTCCTCGCGGACGCGACCGTGCTGGGCCTCCACCTGCTGCGTGCTGCGCAGCAGGTCGCGCGGCGAGAGCGTGGTGCGCACGACGAGCACCGCGTTGAGGTAGTCCGGCTGCTCCGGCCCACCCACGGCGGCGGTGCGGGCGAGCGGCGAGACCTCCATGACCTGCACGCCGGGCAGGCGGTCCACGTCCGTCACGGCCTGGCGCAGCGTGACCTGCGCGTCCCCGAGGTTCGCCCCGAGCGCCAGCACGGCGTCGACCGGCTCGGCAGGGGTGGCGTCCAGCGGGTCCGCCGGCGGCGGCGCGGGCGCCTCGGCGGGCGCAGCGGGCTCGACCGGCAGCGCCGCGGCGACGGGGGCCGGCGGGACGGGCGCGTGCACCTCGGCGGGCTCGACCGGCGGCGCCGCAACGACGGGCGGGACGGGCGCGCCGGCCGGCTCGGCCTCCAGGCCCGCGTCGACCACGGGCGGCCGCGCGCGGTCGCGGCGCACGACGATCGCGACGTCGTCGAACGGGACCGGGATCGGCGCCTGCGGCTTGTGCACGCGCACGTCGACGGCCTGCACGGCCTCGTGGCTCAGCACCACGGCGGCGATCCGCTCGGCGACGGTCTCCACGAGGTCGGCCGGGGAGCCCGCAAGGACGTCGTGCACGTCCTGGGCGACGTCCGCGTAGCTCACGGTCCGCCCGAGGTCGTCCGACGACGCGGCGGCGCGGGTGTCCAGGTGCAGCACGACGTCGGCGCTGAAGACCTGGCCGTCGGCGCGCTCGTGCGCGAGCACCCCGTGGTGCCCCGTCGCCGTGACGCCGGCGAGGCGGATCTGGTCGAGCGGCTGTCCGTCCGGTCCCGGTACGGCTGCGGCGAACGTCACGAGGTGCCCTCCTCATCAGCGGCGGTTCCTGCTCCGCCCACGGCGTGGGTGGGGTGTGCCGGTGCGGTCATCCCGGCATCTTTCACGTCGCGGGATGCCGACGTCCAGGCGTCCGCGACCCGGACGGCGTCGGCGCTGGCGCGCACGGCGTGCACGCGCACCGCCCACGCGCCGGCGGCGGCGGACAGCGCGGAGATCGCGGCGGTGGCGTCGTCGCGCTCGAGCGGCGGCGCGGGCTCGTCGTCGGGCAGGCCGCGCGTGCCCTCGAGCAGATGCCCCAGGAAGCGCTTGCGCGACGCGCCCACGAGCACCGGCCGGCCGAGGGAGCTCAGGGCGTCCAGGTGCGCGAGGATCGGCCAGTTCAGCACCCCGGCCTTCGAGAAACCGAGGCCCGGGTCGAGCACGAGCTGCTCCGGGTCCACGCCCACCGCGACCAGCCCGTCCATGCGGGCGGCGAGCTCGTCGCGCACCTCCGCGACGACGTCGTCGTACACCTCGAGGCTGTCCATGACGTCCGCGTGGCCGCGCCAGTGCATCGCGACGTACGCCACGCCCGTCTCCGCCACGACGTGCCCCATGCGCGGGTCCGCGTAGCTGCCCGAGACGTCGTTGACGATCCGGGCGCCCGCCGCGACCGCCGCCTCGGCCACGGACGCCCGCGTCGTGTCCACCGAGACGACGGCGCCCTGCGCCGCGAGCCGCTCGATGACGGGGACCACGCGGCGCAGCTCCTCCGCCTCGTCCACCCGGGCGGAGCCCGGCCGGGTGGACTCGCCGCCCACGTCCAGGATCTCCGCGCCCTCCGCCAGCAGGTCGAGGCCGTGCTGCACGCCGGCGTCGGCGTCGAACCACCGGCCACCGTCGGAGAACGAGTCGGGCGTGATGTTCACGACGCCCATGACCAGGCACCGGCCCACGCCGGACAGTTCCGGCAGCCCGGCGACCACCGCGTCGCGCGGGTGCGCCGTCATGCCCGGGTCACCGTCCCGTGATGAGGCTCATGGCCTCGGCCCGCGTGGTCGCGTTCTGCATGATGCCGCGCACCGCCGACGTGACGGTCCGCGAGCCCGGCTTGCGCACCCCCCGCATCGACATGCACAGGTGCTCGCACTCCACCACCACGAGCACGCCGCGCGGCTCGAGGATCCGCACCATCGCGTCCGCGACCTGCGTCGTCAGCCGCTCCTGCACCTGCGGGCGCCGGGCGAACACCTCGACGAGCCGCGCCAGCTTCGACAGGCCCGTGATCCGACCGTCCGTGTTCGGGATGTATCCGACGTGCGCGACGCCGTGGAAGGGCACCAGGTGGTGCTCGCAGGTCGAGTACACCTCGATGTCGCGCACCAGCACCATCTCCTCGTGCCCGAGGTCGAAGGTGGTGGTCAGCACGTCCTCGGGCTCCTGGCGCAGCCCCGCGAAGATCTCGCGGTAGGCGCGGGCCACGCGGGCCGGCGTGTCCCTGAGGCCCTCGCGGTCCGGGTCCTCGCCGACCGCGAGCAGCAGCTCGCGGACGGCGGCCTCGGCACGGTCGGAGTCGTACGGCGGCACGTCGACGGCAGCCCGCATGCCCAGGTCCGTCACCGGGTCGGTCACCGGTTGTCCCCCGCCGCCGGCGGCTCGCTGTCGGTGCCGACGCCCGGGCCGGCCTCCTGCAGGTCGCTCTCGTTGCCCACGATGGCGGCCTCGTCCTGCGGCACGACCTGCCCGTTGCCGTTGGACGTGGCGCGCTCGGCGTCCGTCATGATCGGGCCGCGCGTGTGCACGGTGCGCTGCTCGCTGGACAGCCACACGTCGCGCGGCTCGCGCTTGACGACGGGGGCGAAGACCTCGGCGAGCTCCGCCTGGTTGAGCGTCTCCTTCTCCAGCAGGCGCAGCACGAGGTCGTCGAGCACGTCGCGGTACTGGGTGAGCACCTGCCACGCCTCGTCGTGCGCGGCCTCCACGAGCTTGCGCACCTCGTGGTCCACCGTGCCGGCGACGGCCTCGGAGTAGTCGCGCTGGTGGCCCATGTCACGGCCCAGGAACGGTTCCCCGGACCCGCTGCCGAGCTTGATGGCGCCGACCTTCTCGCTCATGCCGTACTCGGTGACCATCTTGCGCGCGGTCGCCGTCGCCTTCTCGATGTCGTTGCTCGCGCCCGTGGTCGGGTCGTGGAAGACGATCTCCTCGGCCACGCGGCCACCCATCGCGTACGCGAGCTGGTCGAGCAGCTCGTTGCGGGTGGTGGAGTACTTGTCCTCCATCGGCATCACCATCGTGTAGCCGAGGGCCCGGCCGCGCGGCAGGATCGTCACCTTGGTGACGGGGTCCGTGTACCGCATCGCCGCCGCGACCAGGGCGTGACCGCCCTCGTGGTACGCGGTGATCTTCTGCTCCTTGACCTTCATCACGCGGGTGCGCTTCTGCGGGCCGGCGATGACGCGGTCGATCGCCTCGTCCAGCGCGCGGTCGTCGATGAGCTGCGCGCCGCTGCGGGCGGTGAGCAGCGCGGCCTCGTTGAGGACGTTCGCCAGGTCCGCACCCGTGAAGCCGGGCGTGCGGCGCGCGACGACGGCCAGGTCGATGCTCTCGACCATCGGCTTGCCCTGGGCGTGCACCTTGAGGATGTGCTCGCGGCCCTTGAGGTCCGGGGCCTCGACGGCCACCTGGCGGTCGAAGCGGCCCGGGCGCAGCAGGGCTGGGTCGAGGATGTCGGGCCGGTTGGTGGCGGCGATGAGGATGACGTTCGTCTTGACGTCGAAGCCGTCCATCTCGACGAGCATCTGGTTCAGGGTCTGCTCGCGCTCGTCGTGCCCGCCGCCCATGCCGGCGCCACGGTGGCGGCCGACCGCGTCGATCTCGTCGACGAAGATGATCGCGGGCGAGTTGTTCTTCGCCTGCTCGAACAGGTCGCGCACGCGGGAGGCGCCGACGCCGACGAACATCTCGACGAAGTCCGAGCCGGAGATCGAGTAGAACGGCACCCCCGCCTCGCCGGCGACGGCGCGCGCGAGGAGGGTCTTGCCGGTTCCCGGCGGGCCGTACAGCAGCACGCCCTTGGGGATCTTGGCGCCCACGGCCTGGAACTTCGCCGGGTCCTCGAGGAACTCCTTGATCTCGTGGAGCTCCTCGACGGCCTCGTCCACGCCCGCGACGTCGGCGAACGTCACCTGCGGCATGTCCTTGCTGATGAGCTTGGCCTTGGACTTGCCGAAGCCCATGACGCCGTTGCGCCCGCCGCCCTGCGCCCTCGACAGGATGAACCAGAACACGAGGCCGATGAGCAGGAACGGGATGAGGAACCCGAGGATCGAGCTCCAGAAGCTGGGCTGCGGGTTCTCGGAGTCGAAGCCCTTCGGCGGGTCCGCCTTCTCGACGGCCGTCGCGACGGTGTCGCCCTGTGGCTCGACGTAGAAGAACTCGACCTTCGTGCCGTGGTCCTGCTCGCTCTCGGTGCCCGCGCCGGTGACGTACTTCTCGCTCAGGTCCAGCTCGACGCGCTGCTCCCCGTCCACGACGAGGGCATGGTCGACCGTGTCGCCGGCGAGCAGCTCGAGCCCCTGGGAGGTCTCGATCCGCGACACCCGCTCGGTGTTGAACGCGCTGAAGGCCAGCGAGACGAGCAGCAGGCCGACCACGATCCAGATGATCGGGCCGCTCAGGATCTTCTTGATGTTCATCGGCGACGGGGACGGCTCCCCGCTTCCCTTCCGTCGGGCAACGTGTGGTTCACGACGCTACACGCCGAGTGTGGACGAACCGTGGGTGTTCGCCCAGGGCGCGACGGCGTCTCGTCGGCGGGGAGAGTCAGCTGTAGACGTGCGGCGCGAGCGTGCCGACGAACGGCAGGTTGCGGTACTTCTCGGCGTAGTCGAGGCCGTAGCCGACGACGAACTCGTTCGGGATGTCGAAACCGACGTAGCGCACGTCGACGTCCACCTTCGCGGCGTCGGGCTTGCGGAGCATGGTGGCGATCTCCACCGACGCCGGACCGCGGGAGCGCAGGTTCGCGACGAGCCAGGAGAGCGTGAGCCCCGAGTCGATGACGTCCTCGACGATGAGCACGTTGCGGCCGGTGAGGTCGGCGTCGAGGTCCTTGAGGATGCGCACGACGCCGGACGACTTGGTGCCCGACCCGTACGAGGACACGGCCATCCAGTCCATCTGCACCGGGTGGTGCAGGCGGCGCGCGAGGTCCGCCATGACCATGACGGCGCCCTTGAGGACGCCGACGAGCAGCAGGTCCTGGCCCGCGTAGTCCGCGTCGATCCGTGCGGCGATCTCGTCGAGCTTGCTGACGATCTGCTCCTCGGTGAGCAGGATGTTGGCGAGGTCGCCTTCGACGTCCGACTGGTCCACGGTCACTCCTCGAGGGGCGGGGTTGGGGCTGGGGGGTGCGCCGCCCCGGCGGGGTGCGGCTCGGCGGGGCGCAGGTAGAGCCTGCCACACGCGCGGAGCGCTCGGGCGTCGCCCGGCAGGTGGACGGTTCCCTGCCCACGCCACGAGACGACGAGCGCGTCGAGGGCGTCCACGTGGCGCGCCGTCGTCGCGCCCGGCGGGCAGCCGACCGCCAGCGCCGCCGACCGCAGGGCACGACGCCGCAGCGCGGCGTGCGCCTCCGCGAGGGGACCGACGTCGAGCACCATCTCTGACGCAGCAGGTGGCACGGTCGCGGCGGAGAGCAGGTCGGCCGCCAGGGCGTCGAGCGCGTCGGCGTCGGCGCGCAGCTGGTCGGCGGTGCGCGCGAGGGACTCGACGACGCCCGGGCCGAGCGCGTCCTCCAGCACGGGCACGACGGCGGCCCGCACCCGCGTGCGGGCGGGCGCGTCGGCACCGGCTACGCCGTCCACGCCGTCGACGCCGTCCACGGGCAGCAGGTTCGTCGGGTCCGTCCAGAAGTCCACGCCGACGGCGGCGCACACCGCCTCGGTCTGCGCGCGGCGCAGGCCGAGGAACGGCCGGCGGTAGCGGCCGCGGCGGCGGGGCATCCCCGCCAGCGACCGCGCCCCGCTCCCCCGCGCCAGCCCGAGCAGCACGGACTCCGCCTGGTCGTCCTGCGTGTGGCCGAGCAGGACGGCGACGGCCCCCGCCTCCCGAGCCACGTCGTCGAGCGCGGCGTACCGGGCGGAGCGGGCGGCACCCTCCGGCCCCGTCGACCCGGGACCGGCGTCGACCCGGACGCTCCGCACGAGCACGGGGTCGAGGCCGAGCCCGCGGGCCCGCGCGGCGGCCGTGGCCGCCACGGCGGCAGAGCCCGGCTGCATCCCGTGGTCCACGACGACCGCCCCGACCCGCACCGCGAACCCCGGCGAGCGCACCGAGCGGCCCACGCGGGGCGCCTCGAGCGCGGCCGCGGCGGCGAGCGCGAGGCTGTCCGCGCCGCCCGAGCAGGCGACGAGCACCAGGTCGCCCGGTGTCAGCCGCCAGCTCCGCGCGAGGTCGCCCAGCTCGGCCCGCACGGCGGCGCGGGCCGCCGCGAGCGCCGGGTCGACGCGGGCCATGTCGTCGTCCGCCCGCCCTCAGCCGTGCACGCGGCGCACCCAGGCGCGCGGGTCGGCGATCTCGCGGGCGGAGGGCAGGTGCGCGGGCTCCGACCAGACGGCGTTGAGCCCGTCGCGGCCGACCCGCTCCTCGACGGCGCGCACGAACGCGGCACCGTCGCGGTACTGCGCGAGCTTGGCGTCCATGCCGAGCACGCGCCGCAGCACGACGTCCAGCGCGGGCGCCCCCTCGCCGTCGCGCCGCTTCTCGAACCGGGCGCGGATGGTGCGCACGGAGCGCACGACGCGCGGCCCGACGGCGTCCATCATCACGTCGGCGTGCCCCTCGAGCAGGGCCATGACGGCGGTGATCTCCTCGAGCTCGCGGCGCTGCTCGGGCCCGAGGATCCCGTCGAGCGGCGTGACGAGCTCCCCGCGCACCGCGCGCAGCACGGTGCGTCCGACGACGGCGGCCTTCTCCCGCAGCGGGGCGCGCGCCATCGCGACCGAGCTGCGGGTGACGCCGCTCATCAGGTCGCCGACGCGCCCGACCAGGTGGTCGGCGAGCCACGGCGCGGCGGCGAACTGGAGGGCGTGGGTCTGCTCGTGCAGGCACACCCACAGCCGGAAGTCGCGCGGGCGCAGCCCGAGCGCGCGCTCGACCTGCAGCACGTTCGGGGCCACGAGCAGCAGCCGGCCTCCCCCGGGCGCGTGGCCGGCGCCGTACGGGTCGAACTGCCCGAGCACGCGGCCCGACAGCAGTGCGAGCAGGCCGCCGACCTCCGCCGCCCCGGCCAGTCGCGCGGCCGCCGACGTGGGCGGCATGTCCACCGCGACCGCCGCCATCACGGGGTCCGTCATGGCCCGCATCGACTGCGCGTTGGCGCGGGTCCAGCCCGCCCGGTCCACCACGTGCACGTCCCCGAGCACCCCGGCCGCCCGAGCCGTCAGGGGCGTCATGCGCGTGACCTCCAGCACGTGCCCGACGGCGTCCCCGGCCGCGGTGCGCAGACCGGCGACGAGCGCGTCCAGGTCGTCGCGGGGGGCCGTGGCGCCGGGGCGCGCGAGCCGCGCGGCGATCTGCGCCGCCGCCGTCCAGTCCAGCAGGGGCTCGGCGGCGGGGGCTGGCGTGGTCACGGGACCACGGTAACCATCGCCCGGCCTGCCGAGTGCGTCTACCGGCAGCCGCAGTCGGCGAGGTCGCCGGCGAAGTGGTCGAAGATGACCCGCGCGCCGTAGGAGCCGCCCGCGGGCACCCGGTCGGCGAGCGTGACGAACACGAGCATGCGGTCGTCGGCCGTGACGACGGTGCCGGCCAGGCCGGTGACCTTCGGCAGGCTCCCCGTCTTGCCGTTGACGTACCCGCGGCCCGGGTTCGACTTCGGGTACCGGTCGTGCAGGGTGCCGTTCAACCCCGCGACGGCGAGGCCGTCGGCGACGTCGCGCAGCTCCGGGTGGTCGGGGTCGACGGCGAGGGTCAGGGTCGCGGCGAGCTGGCGCGGCGTCGCCCTCGAGCCGCGGCCGAGCCCGGACAGGTCCACGAGCGTCGCGCCGTCCATGTCGACGCCGAGCTCCTCGACCTGCGCCGTCACGGCGCGGATCGCCGCGGTGCCGGTGCCGGGCTCGCCGGCGTCGATCGCGACGATCCGCCCCATGACCTCCGTGATCGTGTTGTCCGACCGGCGCAGCAGGTCGCCGACGACGTCGCGCAGCGGCGCCGACTCCACCCGGCCGACCTCGCGCGCCGACGACGACGCCTCCTCGCGGGAGACCTCGCCCCGCACGGTCACGCCCCGCTTCTCCAGCGCCTTCGCGAACGTGCGGGCGGCCGCCAGCGCGGGGTCCTTCTGACGCGGCGCGTACTCCTCGTCCGTGGTGCGCGCGACGTCGACGGCGAGCGCGGCGACCGGGGCGGTGTACCCGTCCTCGACGTCCGCGGCGGGCACGTCGGGCGGCACGGCCGGACCCGAGAACAGGCTGTCGTCGACGCCGAGGGTCACCGCGTCCTCACCCGCGTCCCGGACCTCCGCGGCCACCTGGTCCGCGAGGTCGCCGAGGCCCGCGCGCCCGTTCACCGCCTCGGGGTGGCCGGCGCCGGCGGCGAGCATCATGTCGCCGCCGCCCACCAGCACGAGGTGCGTCGCGTCGTCGAGCACCACCGTCGTCGGGAGGGTCGTGTCGCCGCCCGGACCGGCGAGCGTGGCCACGGCCGTGAAGAGCTTCTGCGTGGAGGCGGGGATCATCGCCCGGTCCGGTCCGGCCGCACCGAGCGTCTCGCCGGACGCCGCGTCGACGACGAGCGCGCCGACCCGCTTGCCCAGGCGGTCGTCCTCGGTCAGCCCGGTGACGAGCTTGCCGACGGCGGACGTCGCGGGCTCCGGCGCGTCGGCCGGCAGGTCGGGCAGCGAACGCTCGGGCGTGGGACCCGTGGTGGCGCCGGGCGCCGTCGGGAAGGGGGCCGCCGGTGCGGGCGGCGGCGCGGTGGTGAGCATGCCGGGGACGACGTCGAGGGCGTCCGCCACGAGATAGCCGCCGAAGAGCACGACCACTGTCGTCACGGTGGCGCCGACGCTGGCCCGCCACCCCATGTCGTCCTCCCGCGCGCGTGAGCCGTCCGTGAGCTGTCCGTGAGCATCGTCACAACCCGGATCCCGTGGCGCGCTCCGTGCGTATCTTCCCACGTCCGTCCGCGGTTCGACGCCGCCGCACCGCACCCGGCGGGCGCGCGCGCCCATGGCACACTTTGACAGGGCGTCCGCACCGAGCATGCCCGCAGCGAGCATGTCCGAAGCATCTCCCCGAGCACGTCCCGAGCATGGAGGAACAGTGGAGTTCGACGTCACGATCGAGATCCCGAAGGGCCAGCGGAACAAGTACGAGGTCGACCACGAGACCGGTCGCATCCGCCTCGACCGCATGCTCTTCACCTCGACCCGCTACCCGGACGACTACGGGTTCATCGAGGGCACCCTCGGCGAGGACGGCGACCCGCTGGACGCGCTCGTGCTGCTGGAGGAGCCCACGTTCCCCGGCTGCCTGATCCGCTGCCGCGCGCTCGGCATGTTCCGCATGCGCGACGAGGCCGGCGGCGACGACAAGGTGCTCTGCGTGCCCCTCGGTGACCAGCGCGCCGCCTGGCGCCAGGACATCGACGACGTCTCCGACTTCCACCGCCTGGAGATCCAGCACTTCTTCGAGGTCTACAAGGACCTCGAGCCCGGCAAGTCCGTCGAGGGCGCCCACTGGGTGGGCCGTGCCGACGCCGAGGCCGAGATCGAGCGCTCGTTCCAGCGCGCCAAGGACACCGGCTACTACGACGGCCACTGAGCCGGAGCCCCGCACGACGACGGCGCCGCACCCCCCCCGGGGTGCGGCGCCCTCGTCGTCC
>NZ_JBHTVT010000036.1:0-23020 GCF_042792795.1 Isoptericola sp. NPDC056605
TTCGCTCTGGCGCGCGCGCGCGCGGTGGCCGCCCCCCTAATCGCTACGTCGAGGTGGTCCGGGCCTCGCTCAGCGCGCCAGCCAGCCCCCGTCGACGGGGACGATCGCGCCGTGCACGTAGTCCGACGCGGGCGAGGCGAGGTACAGCACCGCCCCGGCGATGTCCTCCGGCGTGGCCCAGCGGCCCGCGGGGATGCGCGCGAGGATCTCGGCGTTGCGGTCCTCGTCGGCGCGCAGCGCCCCCGTGTTCGCGGTGGCCACGTACCCGGGCGCGACGGCGTTGACGTTGACGCCGCGGCCCGCCCACTCGTTGGCCAGCGCCTTGGTCAGGCCCGCGAGCGCCGACTTCGACGCCGTGTAGCCCGGCACGTTCACGCCGCCCTGGAAGCTCAGCATCGACGCGGTGCCGACGAGCTTCCCGTGCCCCCGGGCCACCATGGCGCGCCCGACCTCGCGCGAGAGGACCCACGCGGAGCGCAGGTTCACCTCGAGCACGTGGTCGAAGTCGGCGTCCGGGTGCTCGGCCGCCGGGGCTCGGCGGATGGTGCCGCCGTTGTTGACCAGCACGTCCACCTCCCGCTCGATCAGCGTCGCCGCCAGGGCGGCGACGGCGTCACGGTCGGACAGGTCGGTCGCGACCGGGGTGAACCGGCGCCCCGCCGCCTCGACCGCGCGACGGGCGTCCGAATCGCCCTCCGGCATCGTCGTGCTGACGCCGATCACGTCGGCTCCCGCACGGGCGAGGAGCGTCGCGATCGCGAGGCCGATGCCCTTGCTGGCTCCCGTCACGGCCGCGGTGCGCCCCTCGAGGCTGAAGAGTCGGGCGACGGCCGGGTCGAGCACGGGGGCCGTGCCGGTCGGGCGGTCGGTGGTGGTGGTGCTCACGTGTCTCGTTCCTTCGTCGGGCCCGGGGTGGGCGGGGCGCTGGTCCTACCGGTCGCCCCCGAGCGCGTGGGTGATGTCGGCGGCCGTCTTGTGCAGGTCGTCCGCCATCGCGGTGAGCTGGCCCTCGGTGTGCTCGAGGGCGAGCGAGGAGATCGACAGGCCGTAGTTGGAGTGGCCGGAGTGGTCCCGGACCGCGGTGCCGATGCACACGACCCCGGGCACGTTCTCCTCGCGGTCGAACGCGTACCCGTCGCGGCGAATGTCCGCCAGCTCGGCGCGCAGGTCCTCCAGCGTCGCGAGGCTGCGAGCCGTGCGGCGCGGCAGCCCGGCGCGGTTGACGAACCGCTCGACGGCGTCGTCGTCGAGCCGCGCCAGGATGGACTTGCCGATCGCCGAGGTGTGCAGCGGGATCGAGGCCCCGACACGCGACGGCATCCGGTACGGCTTGTCCGAGTCGGTGCGGACGAGGTAGATGATCTCGTCGCCGCTGCGCACGCCGACGTGCACCGTGCACTGCACGCGGCGCACGAGATCGTCCACGTAGGGCTGCACGATCGTCGAGACGTCCACGCGCTCGTACGCCGCCCCAGCCAGGGACAGGATCTTCGGGCCGGGCACGTGCGTCCCGCCGTCGGCGACCCGGATGAAGTCCCGGTCGACGAGCGTGGCGAGGATGCGGTGCACCGTCGCCTTGGGCAGGTCCACCGCCGCCACGATCTCGCTGAAGCGCCCGTGCGTCATCGCCGCCTCGAGCACCATCAGCGTCTTCTCGCTGGCCGTCGTCGCCTCGCTCATCGACCGTTCCTCCTCGTCCCCGCGCGTCCGCGCGTCCTGATCAGCGCATCGTGGCGACGTCGAACCCGTCCATGTCGTCGAACGCCTGGTTCTCCCCGGCCATCGCCCACACGAAGGAGTATGCGGCGGTGCCGACGCCGGAGTGCACCGACCAGCTGGGCGAGATGATCGCCTCCCGGTCGGCGACGACCATGTGCCGCGTCTCGGTGGGTTCGCCCAGCAGGTGCACGACGCGCGCCTCGGCGGGCAGGTCGAAGTACAGATAGCACTCCGTGCGGCGGTCGTGGGTGTGCGCCGGCATGGTGTTCCACATGCTGCCCGGGTGCAGCGTCGTGACGCCCATGACCACCTGGCAGGACCGCACGCCGTTCTCGTGGATGTACTGGTTGAGCGTGCGCCGGTTGGAGGTGACCTGGTCGCCCAGCTCCCGGACCGTGCCCTGCCCGGGCTCCACCAGCGTGGTCGGGTACGCGGTGTGCGCCGGCGCCGAGAAGAGGTAGAACCGGGCGGGCCCGGCCTCCCCCGCGGCGTCGTCCGAGGCGAGGACGACGTCCGCCGCGCCCCGCCCCACGTAGAGGCACGCGCCGTGCGCGAGGCGGTGCTCCGTGCCGTCCACCGTGACCGTGCCCGGGCCGCCCACGTTGACGATGCCGGCCTCGCGGTGGTCGAAGAACCGCTCCGAGCGGATCTCCGGGAAGCCGGGCAGGCTCAGCGGCGCGGACACCGGGCTGATGCCGCCCAGCACCACGCGGTCGTGGTGGGTGTAGACCGTGCGGACCTCGTCGTCGACGAACAGGTCGGGCACGAGGTAACGGTCCCGCAGGTCCTGGGTGGTCATGCCCGGGATCTGCTCCGGGGCGGTGGCGTAGCGCTGTTCCATGGAATCCTCCGAATCGGTGGTGGACGGTGGACGGTCGCGGGGCGACGCGGTCAGGCGAGCCCGAGCAGCCCCGGCAGCCAGAGCGACAGGGCCGGCGTCATCGCCACGACGAGCAGCAGGAGCACCAGGCCGACGAAGAACGGCACCAGGCGCCGCATGACGCTCTCGATGGACATGCCCGACACCCTGGCACCGACGAACAGGACGGGCCCGACGGGCGGGGTGATCGTGCCGATGGACAGCGCGAGCACCATGAAGATCCCGAAGTGGACGGGATCCATGCCGAACGCCGTGACCACGGGCAGGAAGATCGGCGCGAAGATCAGCACGGCCGGCGTCGGGTCCATGAAGCACCCGATGATCAGCAGCAGCACCACGATCAGCACGATGAGCACGTACGGGTTGGTGCTGACCGTCAGCAGGGCGTCGGTGACGAGCTGCGGGATCTGCGCGAACGACATCACCCAGGACATCACTGCGGACACCCCGACGAGGAACATGACGATCGCCGTGGTCCGGCCGGACTCGAGCAGGATCTCGCCCAGGTCGCGCACCTTGATCGAGCGGTACACGAAGGACAGGGCCAGCGAGTACAGGACGGCGATGCACGACGCCTCGGTGGGCGTGAAGAGGCCGGCCAGGATGCCGCCGATGACGATGACGATGAGCAGGAGCGCCGGCACCGCCTCCCCCGCCACCTTGAGCCTGGCGGGACCCGACAGCTTCTCCGTCACGCGCAGCTCGGGCCTCTTGCGGGCGTACAGGTGCACGATGACCATGCAGACCGCGGCCCACAGGATGCCCGGCACGTAGCCCGCCACGAACAGTGCCGCGACGGACGTGCTCGACACGAGCGAGTACACGATCATCAGGTTGCTCGGCGGGATGATCATGCCGGACGGCGCGGACGCGATGTTGGTCGCGGCGGCGAAGTCCTTGGGGTAGCCCTCCTTGGCCTGCAGCGGGCCCATCGTCGAGCCGACGGCCGCGACGGCCGCGACGGCCGAGCCGGACACCGAGCCGAACATCGCGTTCGCCGCGACGTTGGTCTGGGCGAGCGACCCGGGGGCGCGGCCCACGAGCATCTTGGCGAAGTTGACGAGCCGCAGGGCGATCCCGCCGTTGTTCATGATCACGCCGGCGAGCACGAAGAACGGGATCGCCAGCAGGGAGAAGTTGTTGACGCCGCGGAACATCTGCTGCGCGGACGTGAGGAGCCCGTTCTCGAAACCGAGCACGGTGATCGCGGCGAGCGCCGACGACGTGCCGACGGCCACGGAGATCGGGATCCCCAGCGCGAGGAGGGCGAGGATCCCGACGATCAGGACCAGCCCGGCGATTGCTGCCACCTCCATGTGAAGCCCCCTCAGACGGCGTCCGGCTCGCCGTCCGTGGTGGCGTCCTCGACGCCACGCACGACGGCCACCAGGTGGTAGACGGTGTAGAAGAGCACGAGCACGCCGGAGACCGGGAGCACCAGGTAGAGCCATCCGACCATCAGCGGCAGGCTGGGGACGTCCTGCGACCAGGTGAGCTGGGCGAGCTGCCAGCCGCCGTAGACCAGCACCAGCGCGGCGAACGCGAACGTCACGACCTGGCTGAGCACGGCGGCCGCGCGCTGCAGGTGCGGAGGCGTCTTGCGCACCAGGAAGTCGACGGCGATGTGCCCGCGCTCGCCGAACACGAGGGCTGTGCCGAAGAAGCTGAGCCACACGAACAGGTACTTGGCGAGCTCCTCGGACCACACGCTGGGCGCCGACAACACCTGGCGGGTGAAGACCTGCCACGCCACGACCAGCACGAGCGTGCCCAGGAGCAGCACGCACAGCCAGCGCAGCACGAGGTCGAGGCCGTTCTTGACGCGGGTCATCAGCCGTCCTCCGCCATCTGCTCCGCGACGGCGCGGGTGCGGTCGTAGAGCTCGCGCGACGCGGGCGTGGTGAGCTTCTCGTCGAGCAGCGGCGCGACGGACTCGCGGAACGGCTCGACGTCGGGCGAGGTGAACTCGGCGCCGGCCTGCTCTGCGGCCTGCTGGCTCTCCGTCATGACCTCGGTCGTGAGGCGGCTCGACTCGTCGTAGGCCGCCTGGAGCTCCTCGAGGAACGCGGCACGGTCGGCCTCGGACATCGCGTCGAAGGTGGCCGGGTTGGTGATGAGGTAGTCCGGGATCATGAGGTGGTTGGTGTACGAGTAGTACCGCGCGACCTCGTCGTGCTTGAGGTTGCGGTAGATCGACTCGTTGTTCTCGCCGCCGTCGATGACGCCCGACTGGATCGCGGTGTAGACCTCGCCCTGGCCCATGGGCGTGCCGACGCCGCCCATGAGGTCCATCATCCGGCTGTTGGTGTCCGTCTCCATGACGCGGATCTTGAGGCCGGCAAGGTCCTCGGGCGTCTCGACCGGGTGCGCCGACGTGTAGACGCTGCGCACGCCGGCGGAGAAGCCGCCCAGCACGCGGATGTTCTGCTCCTCGAGCGAGGTGTACAGGTCACCGGTGATCGCGGGGTCGTTGAGCACCGCCTCCTGGTGTGCCTGCGAGTCGTACACGTACGGCATGTTCAGCGCCACGAAGTCCGGGTTGATGTTCTCCAGCAGCGACCCGGCCACGAGCGCCAGGTCGACGGCGCCGGACTGCACCAGCTCCACGGTGTCCTTCTGCGCGCCGAGCGTCTCGTTCGGGTACACCTCCACCGAGTAGCGGCCGTCCGTGCGCTCCGCGAGCCGCTCCCCCAGGTGGGTCATCGCCACGGCCTCGGGCTGGTCGGCGTTCTGGTTGAACGCCACCTTGAAGACGCGCTCCGCCTCCGGTGCGCCCGCGCCGTCGGACGCCGCGCCCCCCGCTGCGGCGGTCGTGAACCCCGCACCGCAGGCGGTCAGCGTCACCGCCACGAGCGCCGCAGACCCTGCTGCGGCCAGCTGTCTGAGCCTCATCGCCCCTCCTTCTGCTCCTCGTCGAGCGAGGCACCCGGCGGCACCTCTTGGTCCGTCACACGGAACTCAGTTCTGTTGTACGGAACCAGTTGCCACGGCTACCTGTCAAACCGCGGGCACGTCGGGGTTCGGTCGGCAGCGAGGACGGGCACGATGGACCCATGAGCATCCGCAGCCCTCAGGACGTCCTGTTCATCGGCGGCTCCGGCGTCATCAGCGCCGCGAGCGTCGCCCGCGCCGTCGGCCTCGGGCACCGGGTCACGGTCCTCAACCGCGGCACGTCGACGACGCGGCCGCTGCCGCCGGAGGTCGAGACGCTCGTGGCCGACGTGACCGACGACGACGCCGTCGACGCCGCGCTGGCGGGCCGGGAGTTCGACGTCGTCGCGCAGTTCCGCGCGTTCCGGCCGGACCACGTGGCGCACGACGTCGAGCGCTTCACCGGTCGGGTCGGCCAGTACGTGTTCGTCTCCTCCGCGTCGGCGTACCAGACGCCGCCCCAGCGCCTGCCCGTCACGGAGTCCACGCCGCTGCGCAACCCGTTCTGGCAGTACTCGCGCGACAAGATCGCCGGCGAGGACGTGCTGGTCCGCGCCTGGCGCGACCGCGACTTCCCCGCGACGATCGTGCGCCCGTCGCACACCTACGACCGCACGCTGCTGCCCACCACGGGCGGGTGGACCGACGTCGCCCGGCTGCGCGCCGGGAAGCCCGTCGTCGTGCACGGCGACGGCACCTCGCTGTGGACGCTGACCCACACGGAGGACTTCGCTGTGGGGTTCGTGGGGCTGCTCGGCCACCCCGGGGCCGTCGGCGACACCTTCCAGATCATGGGCACGCACGCCCCGACGTGGGACCAGGTCTACCGGTGGCTCGCCGCGGCCGCGGGCGTCGACGAGCCGGAGCTCGTGCACGTCGCCTCCGAGACGATCGCGCGCGTGCTGCCCGACGTCGGTCCCGGCCTGCTCGGCGACAAGGCCCACTCGATGGTGTTCGACTGCGCCAAGCTGCGCGCCCTGGTGCCCGAGTTCGGCACCACGATCACGTACGACCAGGCGGCCGTGGAGCAGATCGCCTGGCACGACGCGCACCCCTCGGCGCAGCGGGTCGACCATGCCCTCGACGCCGCGTTCGACCGCCTGGTCGCGCACGCCCGCGCCGTCTGATCCCCGGCCGCCCCGGCGGGCGGGGGACCCGGCCACGTAGCCTGCTGCGGTGACCCGCTCCCCCGCCCCGCTCGTCCTGCTCGACCTCGACGGCACGCTCACCGACTCTGCGCCCGGCATCGTCGCGGGCATCCGCCACGCCTACGGCGCGCTCGGGCTGCCCGTGCCGGACGAAGCCACCCTGCGCTCGTTCGTCGGCCCGCCGATCACCGACTCCTTCCCCGCGCACGGCATCCCCGCCGACCGGGTGGACGAGGCCGTGCGTGCCTACCGCGAGGTGTTCGCGGCAGGCGGCATGTACGACAACCGGGTATTCGACGGGATCCCGGACGTGCTGCGCGCGCTGCGCGCCGCCGGCTGCACCCTGGCCGTCGCCACGTCGAAGCCGGAGGTCTACGCGAGGCCGATCTGCGACCGGTTCGGGCTCACGGAGCTGGTCGACGGCGTCTTCGGCGCCCCGCTCGACGAGGGCACGTCGACCAAGGCCGACGTCGTCGCCAAGGCGCTCGCCGCGCTCGGCCGCACCTCTCCCGTGGACCCGGCCGACGGACCCGCGATCATGGTCGGCGACCGCGAGCACGACGTGCACGGCGCCGCGGAGCACGGCATCCGCTGCGTCGGCGTCACCTGGGGGTACGCGGCGTCCGGCGAGCTCGAGCACGCCGGCGCCGTCGCGCTAGTGGACGACGTCGCCGACCTCACCGACGCCGTCCTGTCCCACCTCCGCTGACGCTCTGTCAAGGGTGAGCGCGCGGTATACCCGGCGCGCATCCTGACAACTCGTGGGCAGGTCTCGCGTCAGTCGCGCAGGAGCGGCAGCAGCTGCTCGCCCTGGCGGCGGATCTCGTCCAGGTACGGGGTGTCGGAGAGCACGAAGTGGGTGACGCCGAGGTCCTGGTAGCGGCGCAGGGACTTCGCGACGTCGGACGGCGAGCCCACGAGCCAGGTGGTCCCGGCCCCGCCGCCCCCGGCGCGGGCGGGCGCGGTGTACAGGTTTTCGTCGAGCACGTCGCCGCGGGCGGCGAGGTCGAGCAGGCGCTGCTGCCCGACGGCGACGGGCCGGTCCACCGCTCGATGATCGGCATCACGGTGGTCGGCGTCGCGCCGCCACCCCGTGCGTCCCGACGCCTCGGCGAGGTGCTCCACCTTGGCCTCGGCGTCACGCCATGCCTCGTCGGTGGTGTCGCGCACGAAGGTCGTGACGCGCAGCCCGAACTGCAGCGGCGCGTGCTCCCGGCCGACCTGCTCGCTCAGCGCGCGCAGCCGGTCGATCCGCTCGGCCACGCCGTCCAGCGGCTCGCCCCAGAAGAGCTGCACGTCGGCCTCCGCGGCGGCCACCTCCTCCGCCTCGGGCGACGCGCCGCCGAAGTACAGCGTCGGGTGCGCACGCCCCTCCCGGGCCACGGGACGCAGCGGCAGCGTGGCGCCGTCGGCCCGGTAGTGCTCGCCGTCGAACGTCACGTCGTCCTGCGTCCACAGCCGGCGCACCAGCTGCAGGAACTCGCGCGTGCGCCCGTAGCGTGCCGCCCGGTCGGTGACCGTGTCGCCGTACTGCGCGACGCCGTCCTGCCCGGACACGATGTTGATCCGCACCCGGCCACCGGTGAGGTGGTCGAGCGTCGCCGCCGCCGAGGCGAGGTGGGCCGGCTGCCAGTAGCCGGGCCGGATCGCGACCAGCGGGTTGAACGTCGTGGTGCGGGCGGCGAGCGCCGCCGCCACGGTGAACGTGTCCGGCCGGCCCCACCCGGTGCCGAGCAGCGCCCCGTCCCAGCCGTGCTCCTCCAGCGCGAGGGCCTGCTCGGTGAGGGTGTCGAGGCTGTTGTGGTCCGCCGTCACGACGTCGCCGCGGTGGCCGGCGCGCACCTGGTTGGGGATGTACCAGAGGACGTCGGCGCTCATGCCCCCACCCCCGCGGTGGCGAGCTCGGCGGCCTCGACGGACGCAGCCGACGCGACCGACGACGAGTACCGGCTCGCGGGCCGCTCGAGCCCGTAGTGCTCGCGCAGGGTGGTGCCCTCGTAGGCGGTGCGGAACAGGCCGCGCGCCTGGAGGATCGGCACGACGTGCGCGGTGAACTCCTCCAGCCCGCGCGGCAGCACGGCCGGCATGACGTTGAAGCCGTCGGCGGCCTCGGCGTCGTACCACTCCTGGAGGGCGTCGGCGACCTGCTCGGGCGTGCCCGCCAGCGTGCGGTGCCCGCGCCCTCCGCCCAGGCGGCCGATGAGCTCGCGCACCGTCAGCCGCTCCCGACGGGCCAGCTCCACGATCAGCGTGTACCGGCTCTTGGCGCCCTCGATCTCGTCCTCGTCGGGCAGGTCGGCGGGCAGCTGGCGGTCCAGCGGCAGGTCCTCGGGGTCGACGCGCAGGGTCGCGGCGAGCTGGCGACGCGCGTACTCGGGCACGATGAGCTCGTCGAGCTCGCGCTCGGCGGCCAGGGCCTCCGCCTCGGTGGAGCCGAGCACGGGCACGATGCCCGGCAGGATCTTGATCCCGTCGGCGTCGCGACCCGCCGCGACGGCCCGGGCCTTGAGGTCGGCGTAGAAGGCCCGTGCGTCGTCGAGCGTCTGGTGCGCGGTGAAGACGGCCTCGGCGTAGCGCGCCGCGAGCCCCTTGCCGTCCTCCGACGACCCGGCCTGCACGATCAGCGGCCGCGCCTGCGGGGTGCGCGGCGTGGTGAGCGCGCCGGCGACGGAGAAGTGCTCCCCGACGTGCCCGGCGGGGTGGATCCTCGCCGCGTCCGCCCAGACGCCGCGCTCCTTGTCCGCGAGCACGGCGTCGTCGTCCCACGAGTCCCAGAGCTTGTACGCGACGTCGAGGAACTCCGCGGCGCGCTCGTAGCGCACGGCGTGCGCGGGCTGGTCGTCGAGGCCGAAGTTGCGCGCGATGTCCGGGCCGGCCGTCGTCACGACGTTCCACCCGGCGCGGCCGCCCGACACGATGTCGATCGACGCGAACCGCCGCGCCAGGTTGTACGGCGAGTTGTAGGTGGTGGACGCCGTCGCGATGAGGCCGATGCGCTCGGTGGCGGCGGCGAGCGCCGTGAGCACGATCAGCGGGTCGAGCGACCCGGCGGGGCGGCGTCCGACGTCGCTGCGCAGGCCGGGGCCGTCGGCGAAGAAGACGGAGTCGAGCAGCCCCTCCTCCGCGGTGCGGGCCAGCCGCTGCAGGTAGGCGATGTTCGTGGACGTGTGGTCCGGGGAGCTCTCCGGCAGCCGCCACGACGCCTCGTGGTGGCCGGTGCTCATGAGGAACGCGTTGAGGTGGAAGGGTCCGGGGCGGTGGCCGTCGCGGCCGGCGGTGCGGGTCATACGGTCACGTCCTTCCGCTCGACGCCGAGGGCGTCGAGCAGCTCGGTGCGGATGGCGGCGAACCGGGGGTCGGCGGCGTCGCGCCGCTCCTGGAGGTCGATGCGTCGCTCGACGGCGATGCGGCCGCGGTCGAGGACGACGACGCGGTCGGCGAGCACGATCGCCTCGTCGACGTCGTGCGTCACGAGCAGCACCGCGGGCCGGTGCCGGTCGTACAGGTCGCGCAGGAGCTCGTGCATACGGATGCGGGTGAGGGCGTCGAGAGCACCGAACGGCTCGTCGGCCAGCAGGAGCTGGGGCGAGCGGACGAGCGAGCGGGCCAGGGACACCCGCTGCTGCTCGCCGCCGGACAGCTCGTTCGGCCACGCCCGCTCCCGGCCGGCGAGGCCCACCTCGGCGAGCGCGGCCCGCCCGGCGTCGCCGGCGGCCCGACGGCGGACGCCGTCCAGGCCCAGCACCACGTTGTCGAGCACCCGCGCCCACGGCAGCAGCCGGGAGTCCTGGAACACGACGGACACCTGGTCGGGCACGCGCACCTCGCCCGACCCCGCCACGCCGTGGTCGAGGCCCGCGAGCGCCCGCAGCAGCGTCGACTTGCCCGAGCCGCTGCGGCCCAGGATCGCGACGAACTCCCCCGCGCCGAGCTCCAGGTCGAGGTCGTCGAGCACCCGCTCCGCGCCGTACGCGCGCACGAGCCCGCGCACGGTGACGGCGGGCGCCTCGGCGACGACGTCCGTGCCGGTCGCGGTCGGCGTGGCGGTCAGTCCTCCAGCGTGCGTCGCCATGCGAGCGCCCTCCTCTGCAGCAGCCGGACGGCGGCGTCGGCACTGAACCCGAGCACGCCGTAGACGACGAGGCCGACGATGATGACCTCGGTCTGTCCGTAGGTGCGGGCGAGCTCCATCATGTAGCCGATGCCCGCGGTGGCGTTGACCTGCTCGACGACGACCAGCGACAGCAGCGACCCGGTGACGGCGAACCGCAGGCCCAGCAGGAACCCGGGGAGCGCGCCCGGAAGCACGACGCGGCGCACGAACTGCGGCCGGCTCAACCGCACCGTCTCGGCCAGCTCGACGTACCGGGAGTCGATCGAGCGCAGCCCGTTGTGCGTGTGCACGTAGATCGGGATGAACACGCCGAGCGCGATGGTGATGACCTTCATCGGCTCGCCGATCCCGAACCACAGGATGAGCAGCGGCAACAGCGCGAGGTTCGGGATGGCGCGCTTGACCTGGATCGGGCCGTCGAGCAGCGCGTCGCCCACGCGGCTCAGGCCGGAGGCGAGCGCCAGCACGACGCCGGCCGCGACGCCCCACGCCAGCCCGAGGGCCGCACGGGTCAGCGAGACGCCCAGGTTCTCCTGCAGGTCGCCCTTCGCGATCAGGTCGCCGGCGGTGGTGACCACCGTCCAGGGGGCGCTGAGCACCCGCTGGTCGATGAGCCCCGTGGCGGAGCCAGCCACCCACACCCCGACCAGGACGACGACGCCGAGCAGCCCGGCCACCGGGAGCGGGCGCCCGAGCCCGAGCCGTCGCCCGGCGGGGCGGACGTCGAGCCGTCCCGCGGGCCGGCCCTCGCCGCTCTGCACGGCGCCCAAGGCGGTGCGGGCGCGGGGCGCGGTGCCCGCCCGGGTGACGGTGCCGAGGGCGGTCATCGGTCGTCCTCCGCCGCCTGCTGCGCCTCGACGCCGGCGGTCTGCGCAGCGACGAACCGCTGGTCGAAGAGGTCGGCCGCGTCGAGCGGGTCCTCGTCCAGCTCCTTCGCGAGCAGGTCGATCGTCTCCTGCGTGCGGGCGATGCCCTCGGTGAGGTCGGCCGGGATGTCGGGCACGGCCGCGTGGTCGGTGAGGTACTGGGCGTCCTCGTCGGTCAGCCCCTCGTGCTCCACGTAGTACCCCTGCTTCCACTCCTCGGGGTGATTCGCGATCCACACCTGCGCTCGCGCCCACACCTCGACGTACTCGGCCAGGGCCGCCGCCTTGGCCGGGTCCTCCAGGACGGCGACCGGCGCGTACAGGTGACCCGCGTCGTCGCGCAGCCCGTGCTTGACCGACTGGGCGCCGTCCGCCTCGTACTTCGTGAGGTAGCGGAACAGCTGGGTGCCGCCGAGCGGGGCGACGTCGACCTCCCCGGCGGCCAGCGCGGTGGAGTAGACGTCGCCGGTGCTGGGCAGCTCCACGAGCTCGACGTCGTCCTGGGTCAGTCCGGCGGCGGCGAGCGCCTTGAGCACCAGGGCGCCCTGCGCCTGGCCGGGGCTGAACGCGATGCGCTTGCCGGCGAGGTCGTCGAGGGAGCCGAGGGTGATGCCGGGACGGCCGGCCAGCTCGTAGACGGGCGCGTCCTGCCAGTTCTCCCGGTACTTGGTGGCGATGTTCTTCACCGGCACCCCCGTCCAGGTGGCGTGGATGGACGGGATCTCGGCGACGGATCCGACGTCGAGGGACTCCGCCCGGAACGCCTCGATGGTCTGCGGCCCGCCCGACAGGTTGGCCCACTCGACGTCGAAGGAGAAGTCGTGCTCGATCTCGTCGCCGGCCAGTTCGAGCGCGACCTCGGTGCTGGGGTCGCCGACGACGAGCGTCGTGCCGTCCGGCACGGCGGAGGGCAGCGGGTCGGAGGCGGCCAGCGTGCCGCCCGGGCTGTCCGCGGCGGCGTCGGCGACGCAGCCGGCGGTGCCCAGCAGCCCGACGACGCCGACGACGGCGGCGGCCGCCCGTCGGGCGCCGCGGGCGCGGCGGAGGGAGATGGTTCGGGGCATGACGGGGTCCTCTCGGGGGCGTGCGGGGGTACGCCACGTCACCCGGCCGCGCGACGGCGGACGGGGCGGTGGTCTCGAGCGGGTTCTGCTGCCGGGGAGGCGGAGGCGACGGCGTGCGTCGGGTCAGCGGCGACAGCGACGACAGGGCCGACAGCCCCGGCGGGCGCACGGCACGGCGGCGCCCGCGGTGCGGGTGCCCGGGGACCGGAGTCCGTTCGTGTCGGCGTGCATGGCGGGGAAGGTAGGCGCCGCGCACGCCCAGCGCGAGAGATCTCCGGAAAGTCTCACGATGCGGGACCAGGATTCGAGACGACGCCCGGACGGCTGCGGGCACGACGAAGGCCCCGGACCCTGTGAGGGGGTCCGGGGCCTTCGTCGTCGACCGTCAGGCCGTGGGGTTCAGCGCGTCACTCCGCGCCGGCCTGCATCTGGCCGGTGGGCGGCAGGTCGTGCACCGAGACGCCGGTGGGGGCGTCGAGCGCCGCCGTCGCGCCGACCGAGACCGGCCCGCGCTCGTGCTCGCTCTTGGCCACCCCGCGGAAGGTGAACTCCCCGAGGATGCCCTCGCCCTCGCCGTCGACCAGCACGAGGTCGCCGGCCTTGAGCTCGCCGAACAGGATCTTCTCGGACAGGGTGTCCTCGATCTCCCGCTGGATCGCCCGCTTCAGGGGACGGGCGCCGAGCACCGGGTCGTAGCCCTTCTCCGCCAGCAGGTTCTTCGCGGCGGGCGTGAGCTCGATGGCCATGTCCCGGTCGCGCAGACGCTTGTCCAGCTTGGCGATCTCCAGGTCGACGATCTCGATGATCTCGTCCTGCGAGAGCTGCGGGAAGACCACCACGTCGTCGACGCGGTTGAGGAACTCCGGCCGGAAGTGCTGCTTGAGCTCCTCGTTGACCTTCGCCTTCATGCGCTCGTAGGAGGTCACCAGGTCGCCGCCGGCGTTGAAGCCGGTCTGGACGCCCTTGGCGATGTCCCGCGTGCCGAGGTTGGTGGTCATGATGATCACGGTGTTCTTGAAGTCGACCACCCGGCCCTGCGAGTCGGTCAGGCGACCGTCCTCGAGGACCTGCAGCAGCGAGTTGAAGATGTCCGCGTGAGCCTTCTCGACCTCGTCGAACAGGACCACCGAGAACGGCTTGCGCCGCACCTTCTCCGTGAGCTGTCCGCCCTCGTCGTAGCCGACGTAGCCGGGGGGCGAGCCGAACAGCCGCGACACGGTGTGCTTCTCCGAGAACTCGGACATGTCGAGCTGGATCAGCGCGTCCTCGTCCCCGAAGAGGAACTCGGCGAGCGCCTTGGCCAGCTCCGTCTTCCCGACGCCCGTGGGGCCGGCGAAGATGAACGAGCCACCGGGGCGCTTCGGGTCCTTGAGCCCGGCACGCGTGCGGCGGATCGCCTGGGACAGCGCCTTGATGGCCGTGTTCTGCCCGACGACGCGCTTGTGCAGCTCGTCCTCCATGTGCAGGAGCTTGCTGGACTCCTCCTCGGTGAGCTTGACGACCGGGATGCCGGTCGACATCGCCAGCACCTCGGCGATCAGCTCGTCGTCGACCTCCGCGACGGAGTCGAGGTCGCCCGACTTCCAGGCCTTCTCCTTGTCGGCGCGCTGGGCGGTGAGCTGCTTCTCCTTGTCCCGCAGCCCGGCGGCCTTCTCGAAGTCCTGCTCGTCGATCGCCGACTCCTTGTCGCGGCGGGCCTCGGCGATCTCCTCGTCCAGGGCCTTGAGCTCCGGCGGCGCCGTCATGCGGCGGATCCGCAGGCGCGCGCCCGCCTCGTCGATCAGGTCGATCGCCTTGTCCGGCAGGTACCGGTCGTTGATGTACCGGTCGGCGAGCTGGGCGGCGGAGACCAGCGCGGAGTCCGTGATGGACACGCGGTGGTGCGCCTCGTAGCGGTCGCGCAGGCCCTTGAGGATCTCGATGGCGTGCTCGAGCGACGGCTCGTTGACCTGAATCGGCTGGAAGCGGCGCTCCAGGGCCGGGTCCTTCTCGACGTACTTGCGGTACTCGTCGAGCGTGGTCGCGCCGATGGTCTGCAGCTCGCCGCGGGCCAGCATCGGCTTGAGGATGCTCGCCGCGTCGATCGCGCCCTCGGCGGCACCCGCCCCGACGAGGGTGTGGATCTCGTCGATGAACAGGATGATGTCGCCGCGGGTGCGGATCTCCTTGAGCACCTTCTTGAGGCGCTCCTCGAAGTCACCGCGGTAGCGGGAACCGGCGACCAGGGCGCCGAGGTCCAGCGTGTAGAGCTGCTTGTCCTTCAGCGTCTCCGGCACGTCGCCGCGCACGATGTCCTGGGCGAGGCCCTCGACGACGGCCGTCTTGCCGACGCCCGGCTCGCCGATCAGCACGGGGTTGTTCTTGGTGCGGCGGCTCAGCACCTGCATGACGCGCTCGATCTCCGTCGAGCGGCCGATGACCGGGTCGAGCTTGCCCTCGCGCGCGGCCTGGGTGAGGTTGCGGCCGAACTGGTCGAGGACGGCGGAGCCGGACGGCTGCCCCTCCTGCGGGCCACCGGCGGCCACGGGCTCCTTGCCCTGGTAGCCGCTCAGCAGCTGGATGACCTGCTGGCGCACCTTGTTCAGGTCGGCGCCCATCTTCGTGAGCACCTGGGCGGCGACGCCCTCGCCCTCGCGGATGAGGCCGAGCAGGATGTGCTCGGTGCCGATGTAGTTGTGCCCGAGCTGCAGCGCCTCGCGGAGCGACAGCTCCAGCACCTTCTTGGCGCGCGGCGTGAACGGGATGTGCCCGCTCGGGGCCTGCTGGCCCTCGCCGATGATCTCGGTGACCTGGGTACGGACGCCGTCGAGCGAGATCCCCAGCGACTCCAGGGCCTTCGCGGCGACGCCCTCACCCTCGTGGATGAGTCCGAGCAGGATGTGCTCGGTGCCGATGTAGTTGTGGTTGAGCATCCTTGCCTCTTCCTGAGCAAGGACGACCACCCGACGGGCTCGGTCGGTGAATCTCTCGAACATGTGCTGCTCCCTCACGAGCGGCGTTACCTGCACCCCGTCGGATTGACGGCTACAGCCTGACCGCTACGACTCTATGCGCTCCCAACTCGCCGACACCTCTCCGTAAGCCCATGTTCGCCAGGGGCGTGACGGCGTGCCGGATTGCCAGCCGCGGGCGGGGCGGTCCAGGCTCGGGGAAAGGCGGTCGCCGCCGCGGTGGTCGCCGCAGAGGTCAACCCGGGGGGTACCGATGGACGAGATCGAGCAGCAGCCGGGAGCCACGGGCGGCGCGGGCCACGACGCGGGTCGGCGGGCGTGGAACGGGGACGACGCGCGGCTGGCGCAGTTCTCCGGCGTCCTGGGCGAGGTGCGCGACCCGCTGACCTGGGGCCTCGACCTGGAGGACCAGTCGCTCACCGGGCACATGGACTCCGACGACCCGACGTGCGAGCGGTTCGTGCGCGCCTACCGGTCGTTCACCGGGGAGGCGCTGGAGGTCGAGACCCTGCGCACCCGGGTGCCCGACGACGACGTCGAGGACGTGGTCCGCGCCGCGTGCAGCGGCGCGCTCGCCGCGCCGCTGCACGCCGACATCGCCGCTCCCGTCGAGCCCGCACCGGCCGAGGAGGCGGGCGGCTCGGCGGCCGACGGTGCCGCAGAGCGCGACGGGTCGGACTTCGCGGACTCGTTCCAGGACTACCGCAGCGCGATGCGCGCCCTGGTCGCCGAGGTCGACGAGGCCCCGCTGACGACGGGGACGTTCGTCGTGGACGGCGACGAGGCGGACTGTGTCCGCGTCACCGCCCGCGAGACCACCGCCGTGTACGTGGCGGCCGCCGACCGCGCCCTCGTGGTCACCGGCCCCGCGGACCTCGTCGACCGGGTGGAGGTCGTGACCCGGCCCGTCGACGCTCTCCTGTCGGGCCGGCGTCGTGCTGACGGCGGTGCGTGATCGACGTCCCGTGACCTCGCCCTGACGGGCGACGGCGCCCGACCTATGCTGCAAGCCAGGGCCGCCCCGCACGTCGTGACGGGGGCGGCGGACGCACGACGAGAGAGTCGGGGTGGCCGATGCGCGGCATCGTGGTCGGGGTCAACGGTTCGGTCGAGTCGGACGAGGCGCTGGACTGGGCGCTGCGGGAGGCGGCCGCTGCCGCGGTGCCGCTCACGCTGGTCATGGTCGACGCGGGCGCCGGCAAGGGCGCCGACGCCGCCGCGCACGAGGCCGCGCTGGCCCCGGTGCGCGAGGAGGCGCAGGGGCTGCTCGACGCGGCCCGCGCCCGCACGGGGGTCGAGGTCGACGGCACGGTCGCGGCGCTCCCCGGCCCGGCGGCCGACCGGTTGCTCGAGCTCGGCGCGGACGCCGACATGCTGGTGCTCGGCCGGCGCCGGCGGGGACGCCTGGGCCGGGCCGTGCTGGGCTCGGTGTCGACGACGGTCGTGGAGCACGCCGTCGTGCCCGTCACGGTGGTGCGCCACGGCAACCCCGACGGGGCCCCGGAGGACGACGTGCCCGCCGAGACGGCGCCGCGCATCGTCGTCGGCGTCGACACCTCGGCCCCGAGCGTCGCCGCGCTACGGCACGCGTGCGAGGTCGCGGACAGGACCGGGGCGTCGATCGACGCCGTCTTCGCGTGGCAGATCACGACGCTGGCCCCGCTGCCGGGGTCGTGGGGGTGGGCGCCGCCCGTCGACGACTACGAGAAGTTCGCGGCCGACTCGCTCGCCGAGGCGGTGCGCGCGGCCGGGGTGACGCTGCCGCCCGAGCGGCTCACCCGCCGGGTGGTGCACGGCCAGGCCGCCAAGCAGCTCGTGGTCGCGGCGCAGGGCGCCGAGCGGCTCGTCGTCGGGGCGCGCGGCCTCGGCGGCTTCGACCGGCTGCTGCTGGGCTCGGTCAGCCGTCAGGTGCTCGACTTCGCGCCCTGCCCCGTCACCGTCGTCCGCGGCTGACCGACGACCCTCGCCGCTACGCGAGCGCCTGCTCGAGGTCCGCGACCAGGTCGTCCACGTCCTCGATCCCGACGGACAGGCGCACGAGGCCGTCGGGCACCTCGAGCGACGTGCCCGCGACCGAGCCGTGCGTCATCCGGCCGGGGTGCTCGACCAGCGACTCGACGCCGCCGAGCGACTCGGCCAGCGTGAACACCTGCGTCCGCGCGCACACGTCGAGCGCCTTCGCCTCGCTGCCGGCGCGGAACGACACCATGCCGCCGAACCCGCGCATCTGGCGGGCCGCGACGTCGTGGCCCGGGTGGGACGCGAGGCCCGGATAGAGCACCTCGGTCACGGCAGGGTGCCCGGCGAGGAAGTCCGCCACCGCGGCCGCGTTCGCCTGGTGCCGGTCCATGCGGACCGCGAGCGTCTTGAGGCCGCGCAGCGTGAGCCACGCGTCGAACGGGCCCGCGACGGCGCCCGACGAGTTCTGGTGGAAGCCGACCGCCCCGGCCACGTCCGTGCCGCCCGCAGGCGACTCGAGACCGCCCGGCAGCACCGCGCCCGCCGCGACGACGAGCGCTCCCCCGACGACGTCGCTGTGCCCGCCGATGTACTTGGTCGTGGAGTGCACGACGACGTCCGCGCCGAGCGCCAGGGGCTGCTGCAGGTAGGGCGTGGCGAAGGTGTTGTCCACGACGAGCAGCGCGCCGGCGTCGCGTGCCACGCCCGCCAGCGCCGCGACGTCGCTGATCCCGAGCAGCGGGTTGGTGGGCGTCTCGACCCACACCACCTTGGTCTCGGGACGGACGGCTGCCCGCACCGCGTCGACGTCGGACAGGTCGACCGGCGTGTGCGCGATCCCCCACGGCCCGAAGACCCGCGCGACGAGCCGGTACGTGCCGCCGTAGGCGTCGTTCGGCACGATCACGTGGTCGCCCGGGCGCAGCACCGCGCGCAGCAGCGTGTCCTCGGCGGCCAGGCCCGAGGCGAACGCGAAGCCGCGTTCCCCGTGCTCCGCCGCGGCGAGCGCCTCCTCCAGCGCGGTGCGCGTCGGGTTGGCGGAGCGGGAGTACTCGTACCCGCCGCGCAGGCCGCCCACGCCGTCCTGCTTGTACGTGGAGACCTGGTGGATCGGCGGCACGACGGCGCCGGTCGTCGGGTCCGGGTCCTGGCCCGCGTGGATGGCGCGGGTCGAGAAGCCGAACGTCGTCCAGTCAGGGTGGTCGCTGGTGCTCACCCGGCCAGCCTACGCACGAGCGTGGTCACCGGCCCGCGACGAATCCCAGGAGGTCGTGGCGGGTGAGGACGCCGACGGGGTCGCCGTCCTCGACGACGAGCAGCGCGTCGGCGTCGGTGAGCGCGGCGCGCACGGCCTCCACGCCCTCGCCGGCCCCGATGAGCGGCAGCCGGGGCTGCATGTGCGCGTCGACGCGGTCGGCGAGGGACGCGCGGCCGGAGAAGACGGCGTCGAGCAGCGCCCGCTCGGTCACGGCGCCCGCGACCTCGCCGATCTTCACGGGCGGCTCCGCCCCGACGACGGGCATCTGCGAGACGCCGTACTCGCGCAGGATCTCGATGGCGTCGCGCACCGTCTCGCTCGGGTGGGTGTGCACCAGGTCGGGCAGCCGCCCGTCCTTCGCGCGCAGGATGTCGCCCGCGGTGACGCCCTCCTCGTCGGGCAGGAAGCCGTACGACCGCATCCACGTGTCGGAGAAGATCTTCGACAGGTAGCCGCGCCCGCCGTCGGGCAGCAGGACGACGATCACGGCCTCCGCCGCGGCCGCCGCGTCCTCCTCCTCGAGCCGCCGCGCGAGCCGCAGCGCCGCCTCGACCGCCATCCCGCACGACCCGCCCACGAGCAGGCCCTCCTCGCGCGCGAGCCGGCGCGTCATGGCGAAGGAGTCCGCGTCGGTGACGGCGATGACCTCGTCGGGGACGGACGGGTCGTAGGCGCCCGGCCAGAAGTCCTCGCCGACGCCCTCCACCAGGTACGGCCGCCCGTCGCCGCCCGAGTAGACCGAGCCCGCCGGGTCGGCGCCGACGACCCGGACCGGGCCGCCGTCGGCCCGGTCCGCCGACACCTCCTTGAGGTAGCGGCCCGTGCCGGTGATCGTGCCGCCCGTCCCGACGCCCGCGACGAAGTGCGTCACCCGGCCGTCGGTGTCCGCCCACACCTCGGGCCCGGTGGACTCGTAGTGCGACAGCGGGCCGTTCGGGTTGGCGTACTGGTTCGGCTTCCAGGCCCCGTCGATCTCCTGCACCAGCCGGTCGGAGACCGAGTAGTAGGAGTCCGGGTGGTCGGGCGGGACGGCGGTGGGCGTCACGACGACGCGCGCCCCGTACGCCCGCAGCACGTCGCGCTTGTCCTCGCTCACCTTGTCGGGGCAGACGAAGACGCAGTCGTAGCCCTTGCGCTGCGCGACGAGCGCGAGGCCCACGCCGGTGTTGCCCGACGTCGGCTCGACGATCGTGCCGCCGGGCCGCAGCTCTCCGGACGCCTCCGCCGCCTCGATCATCTTCAGCGCGATGCGGTCCTTGACCGACCCGCCGGGGTTCACGTACTCGACCTTGGCGAGGATCGTCGCGCTCAGACCGTCGGTGACCCGGGAGAGCCGGACGAGCGGGGTGTGCCCGACGAGCTCCGAGATGTGCTCCGCGTATCTCATGTGCCGATCATGCCCCTCCGCGGGGCTTTCACCACCGGTCTCGCGCCGTGCCGCGGAACGCGACCACGAGCACCCGCACCGCGAGCACCGTGCCGACGAAGCCCAGCGCGGCGCCGAGCACCGTGAACCACGGCAGCTGCGGCGCGAGCATCGGCCCGCCGTCGGCGACGAACAGCACCACCGCGCCGACGACGGCCCCCACCGCCACGAGCGTCATGATGAGCTGCTGCACCAGGCCGGTCAGGAAGGCCCGGTCGGCGGGGTCGGAGAACGCGCGCACGGTGACGGTGAAGCGCCCCTCCTCCAGGTCGCGGACGATGCGGGTCACCCGGCGGGGCAGCCGCTCCAGCTCGGGCGCGAAGCCGAGGAGCTGCTGCGTGGCCTTGCGGCGCACCGCCTCCGGGGTGACGAGGCGGTGCAGCAGCGGCCGGCCGTGGGTGCGGGCGCCGGCCACCAGGTCGTAGCCGGGGCTGATCAGGTCGAGCGTGCCCTCCAGCGCCGCGAACGTGCGGAACGCGGCGGCGACCTGCGGCGGCACGCCCATGCCCGCCGCCGTGACCAGCCGCACGAGCCCGGCGAACGCCGCGCCCGCGCCCGCGCGGAACCGCAGCACGAGCTGCCCCACCTCGCGCTCGAGGCGGCGGACGTCCAGGCCGGGCGGCGCGTCGAGCAGCTCCAGCAGGGCGTCGGTGGCGGCGATCGCGTCGTCGCCGTCGATCGCGAGCAGCAGGGCGCCGAGAGCGATCCGTTCGGGCTCGCCGAGCCTGCCGACCGAGCCCATGTCGAGCAGGCCGAGCCCGCCGTCGGCCAGCACGAGCACGTTGCCCGGGTGCAGGTCGGCGTGGAACGTGCCGGCGACGAGCAGCTGGTCGAGCGCAGCGCGCAGCAGCCGGTCCGCGAGCGCCGCGCGGGTCGCGTCGTCCAGCCGGCCCAGCGCGCCCTGCGCCTGCCCGACCGGCGTGCCGTCGAGCCGCTCCAGCACCAGCAGCGTGCCGCTCGACGGCCCGTCGACCACCTGGGGCACCACGACGAGCGGGCCCGACGACGCGCCGTCGTGCGTCACGACGTCCAGCGCCGTGCGCAGGGCACGCGTGTTCTCCGCCTCGACGGTGTAGTCGAGCTCCTCGCGCAGGGACGCCGCGAAGCCGTCGGCGAGCGCGACCACGCCGAGGCCGCGGCCCCACGCCGTGTCGCGCTCCAGCCTGCGGGCGAGCCGGCCGAGGATCGCGAGGTCCACGGCGACCTGCTCGCGCGCGCCCGGGCGCTGCACCTTCACCACCACGTCGCGGCCGTCGAGCAGCCGGGCGGCGTGCACCTGTCCGACCGACGCTGAGGCGAGCGGCTCCGTGTCGAACGCGGCGAAGACCTCTCCCACGGGGCGACCGAGCGAGCTCTCGACGACCGCCTCCACCTGGTCCCACGACGCCGGGGGCACGTCGCTCTGCAGGGTCGCGAGGGTCTCGGTGACGGCGTCGGGCAGCAGGTCGCGCCGGGTGGAGAGCGTCTGGCCGAACTTCACGAACGTGACGCCCGCGTCGGACAGCGTGTCGCGCAGGCCGACCGCGAGGCGGCGGACGTCGGAGCGCGACGTCGTGCCGCCGTCGCGGCGGTGGCGCCCGAACGCCCCGCCCAGGCCGTGCCGGACGCCGATCGCGACGACCTGCGCGTACCGGCGCGTCTCACGGCGTCCCTGCCGCAGCCGCCGGACGGCGCGCCACGGGGTGGGCAGCGTGCCCGTGGGAACCAGCAGCTCCAGCACGAGCAGGACGCACAGTCCCAGCACGAACGCCCAGCAGAAGACGAGGACGATCCCCGCCAGCGCGACCCACGGGTCGACCTCGAGGGTGCCCTCGCCGCTCCACCAGCCCGCCGCGCGCAGCCCGCTGGTGAGCGCCGCCGAGGCGCCCGTGATCGCCGCCAGGGAGACCAGCGCGGCCCGGATCCAGCCGACCGGCGCGCCCATCACCCGCCGCGCCGTCCAGGCGAGCAGCACCAGCATCGCCACCGTCGAGACGAACGCGAAGATCGCGCCGACCACGCCGCCTACCGCGTCCATGCCTGCCCCGTCGTCGCCCGCACCATGGCGCCACTCTTCCGGACGCCCAGCGGCCCGTCACCACGAGCCGCCCCTGAACCGCCCCTGAACCGTCCCTGAGGTGCGCGACCAGGAGCGCCCACGGGCCGGGGCGGGCGTGGGTCAGGCGCGCGTGGCCCAGGCGGCGAGGGTGAGGGCGACGGCGTCCTCGGCGAGCGCGGCGGGCAGGTCCGGCCAGCCGCGGTGCGCGACGGCGGCGCGCCACGCCGCCCCGACACCCGTGCCGACGGCGCCGCCCACGGCCCCGGCGACCATCGCCGCCACGACCGACGGCGCCGGCGCGTGGTGCCGCAGCGCGAGGAGCAGGCCGCCGACGGCGCCGCTCCCCGCCCGGACGTCCGGACCCGGCGGGTCGAGGCGGCTGGGGGTGGTGGGCAGCTTGTCGCCCACCAGCTCCCCGGCGACGGCGAGGCCCGCGAGCACGCGCGGCAGCGTGGCCGGGCGGCGGAGCCGGTGGGTGGGCAGCCGGTGCCCCGGCACCGGGCCGAGCAGCGGGCCGGCGACGCCGAGCGTCGCGCGCGAGCCCGCCGCGAGTCCCAGCGCCAGCGAGCGGACGGCGAGCGGTGCGGTCATGCGCCCACCCTGGCACCGCCCCGCGAAACCCGCCGAACATGCGGTTGCGCACGTTCTGACGCGTCAGAACGTGCG
>NZ_JBHTVT010000037.1:0-22040 GCF_042792795.1 Isoptericola sp. NPDC056605
CCGGCCGCGCGACGCGCCGGGGGGCGACGTCGTCCAGGGGACGCGCGGTCGTGCCGGCGCGTCAGGTGGCGCTCGGGTCCCCGGTGGCCGCGATGGCGTTCCCGGGCGCGCCCGGCGCCGCGCCGCCGGCGACGGCGGTCGGGTTGCCGATGCCGGGACCGGCCGTGGTGACGCCCGACGTCCGGCCGCTGAGGTAGCGGGACAGCCAGCGGGCCACGGCGGTCAGCGCCCAGTTGATGACGATGAAGATCAGCGCCGCGACCGTCAGCGTCTGCAGGTTGTTGCTGTTGCCGTTGCCGAAGATCTGCGCCGCCCGCAGCAGCTCGTTGTAGGTGATGATCTGGCCGAGCGCGGTGTCCTTGAGGACCACCACGAGCTGGGACACCAGGGCCGGCAGCATCGCGATGAGGGCCTGGGGGAGCTGGATCGACCGCAGCACCTGCCCGCCCGTGAGGCCGACCGCGAGGCCGGCCTCCGACTGGCCCTTCGGCAGGTTGCCGACGCCCGCCCGGACGAGCTCCGCGATGACGGAGCCGTTGTAGAGGACGAGGGCGATCACGACGGCGAGGAAGGCCGGGTCGTCGCTGATCCGGTTGAACCCGAACAGCAGCCAGAAGAAGACCATCATGAGCAGCACCGGCACGGCGCGGAAGAACTCCACGACCACGCCGCTGACCCAGCGGACGGCGCGCACGCGCGCGAGGCGCCCGGACCCGAAGATGAGGCCGAAGACCACCGCGCCGACGATGGCGAACCCCGCGGCGCGCAGCGTGTTCTGCAGGCCCGGGATGAAGTAGTTCTGCCAGGCGCTGGAGGTGAAGATCGGCTCCCACAACGCTGCGGCGAACTGGCCCTTGGCGGCGAGCTGGGCCACGACGAGCGCGGCGATGCCGAGCACGACGAGCGCACCCACGACGTTGCCGAGCACGATGAACCGGCGCGCCCGGGGGCCGGGCGCGTCGAAGAGGACGGAATGCTGAGAGCTCATCGACGCACCGCCAGTCGGTTCGAGAGATAGGTGGTGAGCAGGCCGATGGGGATCACGAGCACCGCGAATCCGATCGCGAAGATCATGAAGATCGCGTAGATGTAGTTCGCGTTGCTCTCGATCATCTCCCGCATGAGGGTCGAGGTCTCCGTGGAGACGCTCACCGCCACCGCGACCGTCGAGTTCTTCAGCAGGGCGATCAAGGTGTTCCCGAGGGGCGCGATCGCGCCCCGGAACGCCTGCGGCAGGATGATCAGCCGGGCAGCCGGCAGGAACGACAGCCCGATCGCGCGGGCGGCCTCCGCCTGGCCCAGCGGGACGGTGTTGACGCCCGAACGGATCGCCTCGCACACGAACGCGGCGTGGTAGACCGTCAGGCCGATGACGCCGAACCGGAAGAAGTTCTGCGCGAAGTCGTCGGACAACGTGATCTGTAGCTGCGTCCAGACCGCGAGGAACAGGAACGTCATGATCACGGTCAGCGGCGTGTTGCGCAGGATGTTCACGTAGGCCGCGCCGGCCCACTGCAGGCTCGCGATGGGCGAGATCCGCATGAGCGCGAGCACGGTGCCGAGGATCAGCGAGAAGATCGCGGCCCAGAACGTCAGCTGGATGTTGACCCAGAACGCGCCGGGCACGTCGTAGAGCGCGAAGAGCTCGCCGATCTGGGACAGGAAGTCACCCACGGTGTGTCAGCCTCCCGGAGGGTGGTGCGGGCGGAGCCGCGGTGGACGGGCTGGTGATCGACGAACGAGGGGAGCGGCGCGGCGGCGCCGCTCCCCTCGTGCCGATCGGACGGTCGGACGGCCTCGTCAGGCGCAGGCGTCCGGCGTCGGCGGGTTGAGGTCGGCGTTGGGCGTGTACCCGGTGCCCTCGGTGTTCGCCTGGACGGCCTTCTCCCACGACCCGTCGTCGATCATCGACGTGATGGCCGCGTTGATGTCCTCGCAGGTGTCGTTGTCCTGGGGCAGGCCGACGCCGTAGTTCTCCTCGGAGAACGGGTTGCCGACGACCTTCACCTTGCCCTTGTTGGCGGGCTGGGCGGCCAGGCCGGCGAGGATGATGTCGTCCGTCGTCACGGCGTCGACCTGGCCGGCCGTGAGCGCGGTGACGCACTCGGCGTAGCCCGGGCGCTCGACGAGCTGCACGTCGGTCGCGTACTCGTCCTTGATGCGCTGCGCCGACGTCGAGCCGGTCACGGAGCAGAGGTTCTTGCCCTTCAGCGACTCCGGGCCGGTGATGTCGGTGTTGTCCTCGGCGACGAGGAGGTCCTGGCCGGCGATGAAGTACGGACCCGCGAACGCGACCTGCTCCTTGCGCTCGTCGGTGATGGAGTAGGTCGCGAAGATCATGTCGACCTGGCCGGTCTGCAGCATCGTCTCGCGGTTGGCCGACGGTGCCTCGACCCACTCGATCTGGTCCTCGGAGTAGCCGAGCTTCTCCGCGACGTACCGGGCGACGTCGGTGTCGAAGCCGGTGTACTCGCTGCCGTCCTGGTAGCCCAGGCCCGGCTGGTCGAACTTGATGCCGATCTTGATGGAGTCGCCGCCCCCGGCGCCGCCGGTCTCCTCGCCGTCGCCACCGCCGCCCCCGACCTCGCCGCCGCCGCAGGCGGCGAGCGTGAGTGCGGTCAGTGCGGCGAGCGCGGCGGCCCCTGCGTGTCGTGTGCGCATCGTTCTTACCCTTCGTTGTGGTCGCCCGTACGGGCCGGGGACGCCGATGTCAGGTCCCGGACCGCGCGGCCGGCGGGGGTTCCCGCCCTGTGCGTGGGTGTGGTCAGGTCAGTGGGAGAGGATCTTGGACAGGAAGTCCTTCGCCCGGTCGCTCTTGGGCGCGGTGAAGAACTCCTCGGGCGTGGCCTCCTCGACGATCTGGCCGTCGGCCATGAAGACGACGCGGTTCGCGGCCTTGCGGGCGAAACCCATCTCGTGCGTGACGACGATCATCGTCATGCCCTCCTTCGCGAGGGCGACCATGACGTCCAGGACCTCGTTGATCATCTCCGGGTCGAGCGCCGAGGTGGGCTCGTCGAAGAGCATCACCTTGGGCTTCATCGCCAGCGCCCGGGCGATGGCGACGCGCTGCTGCTGCCCGCCGGAGAGCTGGGCGGGCATCTTCTGGGCCTGGTTCTTGACCCCGACCCGGTCGAGCAGCTCGAGAGCACGCTCCTTCGCGGCGCCCGTGCGCTCCTTGCGGACCTTGACCGGCCCGAGCGTGACGTTCTCCAGGATCGTCTTGTGCGCGAAGAGGTTGAACGCCTGGAACACCATGCCGACGTCGGCCCGCAGCTTCGCGAGGGCCTTGCCCTCCTCCGGCAGGGGCTGCCCGTCGATGTGGATCTCCCCGGAGTCGATCGTCTCGAGCCGGTTGATCGCCCGGCACAGGGTCGACTTCCCGGAGCCCGACGGGCCGATGACCACGAGCACCTCGCCCTTGCGCACGGTGAGGTCGATGTCCTGCAGCACGTGCAGCTCGCCGAAGTGCTTGTTGACGTTCTTCAGCTCGACGAGCGGCGCGCCGAGGGAGGACGACGTCTCGGCAGGGTCGGTCGTCGTGGTCGCATCGCCGTGATCCATCTCTCGAACCTATCCACTCGGTGTTTCCGCGACCAGCACCGGGTTGTCCGGTTCCGCAACGGTTCAGTAACAGTGCACACGCGGTGTGCGCGGTCCGAGTCCCTGCGGCGGAGGCCGCGTGTCTCGAGCGTCGCGGGTCGGACGTCGTGGGGCGACGTCGTCGAGCGGTGCTCTCGAGCGATGGGGTGGGTCACCTCGTCGGGGCCCGGCCGTCGGGCACCGTACCCTAGATGCGATGTCCAGTACCACGCAGAGCCCCGCCGTGTCGGCCCGTCCCACGGACGTGTCGCCCGTCCAGCGCACCTATCTCGTGCGCACCCTGGGCTGCCAGATGAACGTGCACGACTCGGAGCACATGGCCGGCATGCTCGAGCAGGCCGGCTACTCGCGTGCCACCGCCGCAGACGAGGCGGCGAGCCGTGCCGACGTCGTGGTGATCAACACCTGCGCGGTGCGCGAGAACGCCGCGACCCGGCTCTACGGGAACCTCGGGCAGCTCGCCGGGATCAAGGCGCACCGGCCGGGGATGCAGATCGCCGTGGGCGGCTGCCTCGCGCAGAAGGACCGCGGCGAGATCGTGTCCAAGGCCCCGTGGGTGGACGTCGTCTTCGGCACGCACAACCTGGACGCGCTGCCGGTCCTCCTCGAGCGGGCCCGGCACAACGCCGAGGCGCAGGTGGAGATCGCGGAGTCGCTGCAGGTCTTCCCCTCGACGCTGCCCACGCGACGCGAGTCCGTCTACGCGGGCTGGGTCTCGATCTCGGTCGGCTGCAACAACACGTGCACGTTCTGCATCGTGCCGCACCTGCGCGGCAAGGAGCGCGACCGCCGGCCGGGGGAGGTCCTGGCCGAGGTCGAGGCGCTCGTGGCCGCCGGCGCCGTCGAGGTCACCCTGCTGGGCCAGAACGTCAACAGCTACGGCGTCGAGTTCGGCGACCGCGGTGCGTTCGCGAAGCTGCTGCGCGCCTGCGGGACCATCGAGGGGCTGGAGCGGGTGCGCTTCACGTCCCCGCACCCGGCGGCGTTCACCGACGACGTGATCGCGGCGATGGCCGAGACGCCGAACGTCATGCCCAGCCTGCACATGCCGCTGCAGTCCGGCTCGGACCGCGTGCTGCGGGCCATGCGCCGCTCGTACCGGTCGGCCAGGTTCCTCGGCATCCTCGACCGCGTGCGCGACGCCATGCCGGACGCCGCGATCACGACCGACATCATCGTGGGCTTCCCGGGGGAGACCGAGGAGGACTTCCGCGAGACGCTGCGCGTCGTGGAGGCCTCGCGGTTCAGCTCGGCGTTCATGTTCCAGTACTCGCCGCGCCCCGGCACGCCGGCCGCGACCATGGACGAGCAGCTGCCCAAGGAGGTCGTGCAGGAGCGGTTCGAGCGCCTGCTGGCCCTCCAGGAGCGCATCGCCGGCGAGGAGGCCGCGCGCCAGGTCGGGCGCACGCTCGACGTGCTCGTCTCCGAGGGGGCGGGGAAGAAGGACGGCGCCACGCACCGGCTCTCCGGCCGGGCCCCCGACAACCGGCTCGTGCACCTCGCGCTGCCCGCCGCCCTGCTCGACGACGTCGCCGCCGGGGCCGAGGGCCTCGCCGGGGCGCCCACGTCCCTCGACGACCCCCGGCTCGCCGACGCCGCGACGCTCGACCCGCGCCTGCCGCGACCGGGCGACGTCGTGACCGTGGGGGTCACGCGGTCGGCCCCGCACTTCCTCGTCGCCGACGCGGTGCTCGACGGCGGCGCCTACGCCGTGCGCCGCACCCGGTCGGGCGACGCGTGGGCGCAGCGGGAGACGGCGCGCCTCGGCGGGGGCGAGGACGAGCACTCCCACGGCGCGGCGCCGTCCTCGGGCCCGGTCGTGCTCGGGATGCCCTCGCTCCGGGGCTGACCGGCGGCCCGTGGGGGCTCCGGTGGGCTCACGTCCGGCCGGTCAGGCCTGGTCGTCGAGCCCCGGCCTGCCGGGCGTCATCGCGCCCACGGTGCTGAAGAACTGCGACGACGTGACGAGGCCGCACGACACCGTGGCGGCGAGCTGTTCGTCCGTCGCGCCGTGCTCGAAGTCCACCGACACCTCGGCGTAGAGCGCGAGCCCCTCGCCCTCCGCCCGTGCGTACACCTTGGGCCACACGCGCTCGCGGTTCCAGTCGTTCACGGCCTGCAGCACCGCCAGGCGGGCGCCCTCGGGCACCGTCCCGGCCCAGCGGCCGCGCACCTGCAGGATCTCGTCGTGGTCGCCGAGCAGCAGGAACCAGAACCGGTTGCCGTCCCAGGTGCCCGTCACGTCGCCGTCGTCGTCCGTGCGGAACCGGTAGCCGCGGCGGGACAGGTCGTCCGCGACACGGGCGTGGGACAGGGGCCTCGGTGCCGTGCCGCGCGGGCGCGAGGGCGCGCGTTCCCCGCGGGCGGCCACGCGAGCGCCGGCGTCCTGCACGGCACGACCGACCGCGTCAGCCGCACGCCGGACGCCGCCGAGCAGGCGGCGGGCGGTGCCGCCGGACCGGGCGGTGCCGGTCACGATCCGTCCCTCAGGGGGTCGCGGAACGTCGTGTCGAGGTGCTCGAAGAACATCGACCCCGTACTGAGGCCGCACTGCAGCAGCTGGTCGAGCTGCGCCTCGCCGACCGCGCTGCCCACGTCCACCGTGACCTCGGCGCACACCACGACGGAGCCGTCGTCGCGTACGCGCACGTACGTCTTGGGCCAGATCCGCTCGGCGTTCCACTCGTTGCAGAGCTCGAGGATCTCGCCGAGGCGGTCGATGCTGAGGTCCCGGTGCCACTGGCCGCGGACCTGGAGCACCTCCGACCGCTCGCCGAGCACGAGGAAGTAGAAGAGCCAGCCGTGCCAGAGCCCGCCGACGTCACCGTCGGAGTCGACGAAGTAGGAGAACCCGGACCGTTCCAGCCAGTCCGTCACGCGGTCGCGCGACAACGGGGCCAGCGCGTCGTCCGCGCCGACGTGGTCGGCGAGCAGACCCTCGATCCGGTCGTGGAGCTCGTCGTCCCGAAGGTCGCCCACGAGCTCGTCCTCCCGGCCGACGGAGGTCGGCCGGATCCTGCTTGCCCGGCGTGAACCGAAGAACCTCACCCGTCCACGCTACACGCCGGGACCCGAGGCGGGGCTCGTGCACCGAGGGCCGGACGGCGTAGGAGCGCCGGCCCGCGACGGCTGCCGGGGCGGCGGGAGGGGCCGAGGGTAGGTTGGGCGCGTGCCAGCCCGTGCCGTCGTCCTGCCCGGAACGTCCCTGCTCGTACCCGGTGCCGGCGGCGGCGCCGACCTCCTCGGCGACGTCCGTGTCGTGGTGGCGGGTGCCCTCGACCGACTGGTGGCCGCGTCCGTCGCCCTGACACCGCCGGGCGGGCACGGTGACGCACCTCTCGTGGTGCTGGCCCCCGTCCCTCGGGGAGCGAGCGGCGGGTTCGGCCGGCGGCGGCCCTCCCTCGCGGGGGCGGGCATCGCCGACCGCTGGGTGCCCGACGTCGCCGCGTGGGCCGGAGCGGACCCGGCCCCCGTCCCGCCCGCGCACGTCCCGGCATCGGTGGCGCTGCTCGCGCTGCGCGCGGCGGCGCGACGGGCGGGGCACGACGGGCCGCCGGACGTCGTGGTGCTCGAGGTGTCCGACGCCGCCGAGGCGCCGGCCGAGGCCGTCAGCGCGCTGCGCCGCGCCCCCGCGGTCGTCGTCGCGGGGGGTGCGGCGCCCGGGACCCCGGGCGCCGCGGCGGTGCCCGACCCGGCACCCGACCCGGCACCTGGCCCGGCACCTGGCCCGGTGTCGGGCGGCCCCGTGCTCCTCGCCCCGGCGGTCGCGGCCCTGCTGGACGTCGCCGCCGCGCCGGGGCGGTGGTCGTGGCGCGTGACGACCGTCCCCGGCGGGCACGAGCACCTGCCGGCGTCCTACCGGGTCGCCGAGGGCAGCGCGGGCTGACCTGCGCGTCAGGGCACGAGCGACGCGGCGACCGCGTCGGCCTCCTCGGCGCGACCCAGACCCCGGAGCGTCCCGACGAGCTCGTCCGCGACGGAGGCCAGGTCGGCTCGCGCGCCCGTCGCCGCGAGGCCCTCCAGGGCCGCGCGCAGCGGGTCCACCGCCGCGGTGGCGTCGCCCGCGGCCCGCAGCGCGCTGCCCGCGAGCCAGAACGCGTGGGCGGCGTCGAAGGGCAGGCCTGCGCGGCCGAACTCCTCGGCCACCGACTCCGCCTGGCGCGCCGCCTCGGCGTGCCGCCCGGCGGTCGCGAGGAGGCGGGCGTGCACGTCGCGCAGCTGTCGCTCCTCGGCCGCGACGAAGGCCGCGCGGCGGGCGGCGAGCTCCTCCGACATCGCGGGCGTCGGGGCATCGGGGACCCCGCCCGTGGCGCGCGCGACGTCGTCGTGCACCCGTTCGACGGCGGCGAGGGCGGCGTCGACGTCGCCGGCGCGCGCCTGGGCCGTGGCGGCGGCCCGGACCACGGGGCCGACGTGGGCCGGGTCGGTCCCCGCGGCCCGGAGCAGGCCGACGGCCCGCGCGAACGCGGGCACCGCGCCCTCGTCGTCGCCGAGCGTGGCGGCGACCTGCGCGGCCTCCGCCAGGGCGAAGCCCGCGTCCTCGAGCCGTCCGGCCTCCTCCGCCAGGCGGGCGGCGGTGAGGTAGGCCGCGGACGCCTCGACAGGATCCGGCTCGCCCTCGGCACGCGCGAGGGCGGCGGTGACCGGGTCGGCGTCGAGGCGAGGGCCCGTCACGCCGGCGAGGTCGACCCCGGCGGGAGAGGCGGCGTCGGCCCCTGCGAGGGACGTCGCGAGCGCGTCGGGCATCGTGTCGGGCGTCGCGCCCGGGACGGCGGCCGCGCGCTCGGCGGCCGCGAGCACCCCGAGCTCGACGGGCAGGCGCCGGGCCTGGCGCGCCCACGCGGCGTCGAGCAGCCGGGCGTGCCGGTCCGTGCCGTGCCGGGCGTCGAAGGCGCGGGCGATCGGCGCGATCTCGGCGCGGGCCCACGTGTCGAGCTCGGCGACCGTGCGCGCCGGGACCGCGGCGAGGTCGACGGGCGTGTCGGCGTGCGTCTCGCGCAGCACCCCGGTGGCGACCGCGACATGGGTGAGCACGGCGAGCCGCTCGCCCGGCGAGTCGGACACCGTGAGGTGCTCGGGGTAGGTGTGCAGCAGGCGCAGGGCGCGCTCGGGGTGCCCGGTCCGCGCGAGGAACTCCACGTGGCGGGAGGCGGCGACCTCCTTCGAGACGGCGGCGTCGAGATGGCTCGTCGCGCTGCGGTGCACGGCGGCGGCGCGCGAGGCGTCGCCCAGGTCCAGCAGGAGCAGCTCCAGCAGGGACTCCATCCCCGCGGGCTCGTCGCCGCAGGTGGCGCCCGACGCGACGGCGGCGCTCACGACGTCGGCAGCCTCGCGCACGCGACCGGTCTCGGCGAGGTACTCCGCCTGGCCGGCGGGCAGGCAGGCGGCGCAGTCCGAGAAGGAGTCGCGGGGCGTCGTGATCCAGGTGCGGTACGCCTCCTCGGTGCCGGGGGCACCCTGGGCACGGAGCCAGGCGAACCGTTCGCCGGCGACCGCGCTGGTCCCGTTCCCGGCGAGGGCGTACCGGCGCTCCATGTCGTCGAGCGTCGCGTCGAGCTGCGCGGTCGGGACGGACGGGAAGCGCGCGAGGAGGCCCACCATCCACTTGAACGACCAGAACAGGGAGTGGGTGTCGCTGCCGTCGAACAGCTCGGGGTGGGAGTCCCACCAGCGCAGCAGCTGCGTGAACGGAAGGAACGCCTTCTCCGCCTCGGGCGTCGAGGTGTAGGAGTCCACCAGCGCGAACAGGGCGTAGGCGCGCGCCTCGTCCGGGCCCTCCGCGGTGATGCGGGCGGCCTCCTGCTCCGCGGCGGCGCTGCGCGCGACGCCGTACGGCATGCTCATGATCGTCGAGACGGCGCGGTTCGCCTCGTCCAGGGTGCGGGTCATCGGGCGTCGTCCTCGGTGTCGGTCGTGCGGGCGTCGGGCAGGGCGCGCTCCAGGAGGGTGCGCAGGGCGTCGTCGAGCAGGCCGGCCTCGGCGCCCGCCAGGGGCCGGCCCGATGCGAGCAGCGCGGTGACGTAGAGCGAGCGGGCGCCCGCGGTGCGGACCGGGGCGTCGCCGGCCGCGAGCAGCGCGCGGACGGTCGGGTTGGCGTCGTTGAGCACCAGCCGGCGGGCGCGGGCCGGGCCGGTGAGACCGGCGAGCACGGCGCCCCACACGTCCGTGTCGTCGTCGACGGGGGCGGCGGCCTCGCGGGCCTGGCGGGCGTGCTCGCCGTCCCGGTCCGTCAGCAGCATGGCCGGGACCTCGGTCGGGGAGAAGACGCGCAGCTGGACGTCGCAGTCCTGGTCGGCGAGGTCGTCGCCCAGGGCGGCGAGCGCGTCGGTCACCTCGAGCTCGCGCAACGGCTCCACCTCGCCCAGCACGGCCTCGAGGTCGCCCGGCACCACGGGGGAGAGGTGCCACTGCGGCCGCCGCCGGGCGACGCGGGCGAGGAGGTCGGCGTCGTAGACGTACCCCGCGTTGAGCACCGGCAGGCCCTGGGCCGCGGCGACCGCGGCCACCCGGCGGTACTCCTCGACGCTGGTGGTCCACAGCACCCGCGCGGGGGCCTCCCCGTCGGCGGGCTCGGCCAGGTCGGCGAGGGTGTGCGTGCCGACGGTGGTCTCGAACGGCAGCACGCGGGCGGCCAGGTCGAGCATGGCGTCGTCCTGCACGGCCAGGGCACGGACGGCGAGGTGGTGCGTGGACAGGAAGGACCGTGCCAGCGGCGACGGCTCCGCGAGGGTGTCGAGGGTCCAGGCGCGGACCTGCTCGCCCAGCGCCTCGCGGGTGGCGAAGAGGACGTCGTCCTCGAACAGCCCCTCGCGCGAGGCCGTCGGCCGCAGGGCGGACGCGTCGACGACGCAGCGCACGAAGAACGCCCACTCGGGCAGGAGGCTCTCGACGCCCGTGCCGAGCAGCATGCGCTTGAGCGACACCCGGTGGTGCGCGGCCGTCGTGGGTGCCACGGCGGCGGGGAGCACGAACGCGACCCCGGTGAGACCGGCGACGGGCAGGTCGAGGTCGATGTGGGCCAGCGGCGTGAAGCCGAGGGTGCGCTCGCAGTACGCGGCCAGCGCCCGCGCGCGCTCGGCGTCGTCCGCGTGGTGGGCGCGCCAGGGCAGCTCGTCGCCGCTGAGGCGCCGCCGCACCGTGCCGCCGTCCTCCAGGCGCACCTCGACCGACACGTCCACGGGGAGCAGCCCGCCGAAGTCGGCGGCGAGGGCCGCCACGGTGTCGGGCTCGAGCCAGTGCTCGGCGTCGCGCAGCGGGCGCAGCCGCACGACGCTCCCGGGCGCGGGGGGCATGGGTGGCGCGGTCGGGTCGGTCGGGTCGAGCTCCGTGAGCTCGTAGCGGCCGTCGGCGTACCCGCGCCACCGCACCGGCGCGGCCTGCGGGTCGCGCGCCGAGCGCGACACGAGGTCGATCTCGTCGGCGACCATGAACGCCGACAGCAGGCCGATCCCGAACTGGCCGAGGAACTCCTCGCGCCCCCCGACGAACCCGGTGCCGAGGTCGTCCGCCGACGGGCCGTCCTCGCGCTTCGAGCTGCGGCCGATGGTGGCGAGCAGGTCGCGGGCCTCGTCGGCGGTGAGGCCGACGCCCGTGTCGTGCACCTCGAGCCCGCCGTCGTCGAGCGGGCGCAGCAGCACGCGCGCGGGCGCGTCGGCGTCCAGGGCGCGGCGTGCGGTGATCGCGTCCACGCCGTTCTGCAGCAGCTCGCGCAGGTAGACGCGGGGGCTCGAGTACAGGTGCCGGCTGAGCAGCTCGACCAGGCCGCGCAGGTCGACCTGGAAGGCGTCGGTGCCGCTGGTCACCGGGCGTCGCCCGCCGTGGGCCGTGCTGCTTCCTGTGCCGCCCCCTGCGTGCCCTCGGCCGCGGGGAAGCGCTCGTCCAGCATCTCGAAGAAGGACAGGCCCGTCGCGAGGCCGCAGTCGACGATCCGCTCGAGCTGCTCGTCGTTCGCGCCGCTGCGCAGGTCGGTCGCCACCTCGGCGTAGACCACGACGGCCGACCCGTCGTCCTCCGGCCGGGCGAAGACCTTCGGCCAGATGCGCCCGACGTTCCACTCGTTGAGGAGCGCCGTGAGCGGCTCCAGCTCGGCGACCGGGAGCGTGCGGCTCCACCGGCCGCGGATCTGCAGGATCCCGTTCGGCTCCCCGACCAGCAGGAAGTAGAACGTGTTCTCGTCCCAGACGCCGCCGAGGTCGCCGTCGTCGTCGATCCCGAAGTACCACTCGCGGCGGGTCATCAGCGACTCGAGCCGCTCCCGGGTGAGCGGGGCGGGTGCGGCGGGCGCCGCGACGGTGGGCTTGGTGAAGAAGGCCATGGGTCCTCGTCCTGTGCGGGATCCCGGGCGCACGCGTGGTCGCGCCGGGCATCGTTGGGTGGCGAAGGACACCCTAACCAGGCGGTCCGACAGCGCGCCGACGGCGGGCTAGGGTCGTGGGCGTGACCGCACCGCCCCCCACCACGAGCCCGTCCGGGAGCCTGTCCGGCACGGGCGTGGTCGTCGCCGTCGTCGGCCCCACGGCGACGGGCAAGTCGGACCTGGCGCTCGACCTGGCGCAGGTGCTGTCCCCGGGCGGCGCCGGTGACGTCCTGCGCGGGACGGCCGCCGCCGAGATCGTGGGCGCCGACGCGTTCCAGCTCTACCGCGGCATGGACGTCGGGACGGCGAAGGTGCCGGTCGACGAACGGCGCGGCATCGTGCACCACCAGCTCGACGTCCTGGACCCGCTCGAGGACGCGTCGGTGGCGCGCTACCAGGAGGCCGCGCGCGCCGACCTGGACGCGATCTCCGGTCGCGGGGCGCGGGCGGTCGTCGTGGGCGGCTCCGGCCTCTACGTGCGCGCGCTGCTCGACCACATGGACTTCCCCGGCACCGACCCGCACGTGCGGGCCCGCCTCGAGGACCGCGCCGAGCGCGAGGGCCGCCGGGCGCTGCACGACGAGCTCGCCCGTCTCGACCCCGACGCGGCGACGTCGATCGGCCCGCACAACACCCGCCGGATCGTGCGCGCGCTCGAGGTCATCGAGCTCACCGGGCGCCCGTACACCGCCAACCTGCCGCGCCAGGAGCACGTCCGCCCGGCCGTGCAGATCGGGCTGGACTGCGACCGCGAGGTGCTCGACGCCCGTGTCGCGGGCCGGGTGGAGCGCATGTGGGACGAGGGGCTCGTCGAGGAGGTGCGGTCGCTCGCCTCGCCCGAGCAGGGCGGGACGGGGGCGGGCCTGGGCACCACGGCCGCCCGCGCCGTCGGCTACGCCGAGCTGCTCGCGTGCTGGCGCGGGGAGCTCACCCTCGACGGCGCGCGCGCGGCGATCGTCGCGAACACCCGCCGTCTGGCGCGCAAGCAGATGGGCTGGTTCGGCCGGGACCCGCGCGTGCGCTGGCTCGACGCGGGGTCGCCCGACCTGCTCGACGAGGCGCTCGCGGTGGTGCGCGCCGCCGACGCCGGGCGGCTGCCCGCGGCCGGGACGGTGCCCGTGCGCCGTAGTCTGGGCTCATGACGCTGCGCTTCACCAAGGGTCACGGCACCCAGAACGACTTCGTGCTGCTGGCCGACACCCGGGGGGACCTCGAGCTCACCCCGGACCAGGTGCGGCGGCTGGCCGACCGCCGCGCCGGGATCGGCGGCGACGGTGTCATCCGCCTCGCGCCCACTGCGGCCGTCGCGCGCGCCGGCGAGGCGGTCGCCGACCGGGTGCTCGCCGAGGAGCCCGCGGCGATCTGGTTCATGGACTACCGCAACGCGGACGGCTCGGTCGCCCAGATGTGCGGCAACGGCGTGCGCGTCTTCACGGCCTTCGCCGAGCAGCTCGGCCTCGCGGACCTCGACGACGGTCACGAGCTCGCGCTCGGCACCCGGGCCGGCGTGCGCCGGGTCCGCAAGGAGCCCGGCGGCTGGTACGCCGTGGACATGGGCTCCTGGGCGCTGCCCGGCGGGGACGCCGCGGCGTCGCGCGGCGCGGACGCCGCCGTGCTGGTGCGGGGCTGGGACACCCCGCGCCCGGCCCTGAGCGTCGACCTGGGCAACCCGCACACCGTCGTCGCCCTCGCGCGGGCCTCCGAGCTCGCCGAGGCCGACCTGACGCGGGCGCCCGAGGTCGACCCGGTGCCCCCGGAGGGCACGAACGTCGAGCTGGTCGTGCCGCTCGCGGAGACGGTGGACCCCGACGGACGGGCCGTCGGGCACGTGCGGATGCGCGTGCACGAGCGCGGCGTGGGCGAGACGCAGTCCTGCGGTACCGGGGCCTGCGCCGCGGCGCTCGCGGTGCGCACGTGGGCCGCGGCGGGTGCCGACGGCCCCGTGCCCGACGTCTGGGAGGTCGAGGTGCCCGGCGGGCTCGTGCGCGTCCGGCTGCTCGACGGTGGCCACGTCGAGCTCGCCGGCCCCGCGGAGCTGGTGTTCAGCGGCGAGACGGAGCTCGCGGAGCTCTGAGCGAGGGCCGCCGCCCCGGTCGGCGTCAGTCGACGCGGAGCACGCGGAAGCCCTTGGACGACGCCGCACGCTCGACGCCGCGGCCCAGCTCGGCCTCGATCCAGCGGGCCAGCGAGTCGGACCCCAGGTTCTTCTGCACCACGAGCCACGCCTCGCCGTCCGGGGCGAGCCGGGGGAGCCAGGCGCGCAGCAGGTCGTGCAGCACGGCCTTGCCGACCCGGATCGGCGGGTTCGACCAGATCGCGGCGAACCGCACGTCGTCCGGCACGTCCTCGGCCCGCACGGCCCGCACGTTCTCCAGGCCGAGGCGCGCCGCCGTCGAGCGGAGCAGGTCGAGCGCCCGCTCGTTGACGTCCACGGCCCACACGGTGGCGCCCGGGGAGGCGAGGGCCAGGGAGAGGGCGATCGGCCCCCAGCCGCAGCCGAGGTCGAGCAGGTCGCCGGCGGCGGGCGGGGCCGGTACCTCGCGCAGCAGCACCCGCGTCCCCTTGTCGACGCCGCCGGGGGAGAAGACCCCGGACGCGACGTCCACCTCGAGCTCCCGCCCGGCGAGCTCGACGACGGCGCGACGGCGCTCGGCGGCCGAGGCCGGCTGCGCGGTGAAGTAGTGGTCGGGCTCGTCGCTCACCCGGCGATCCTAGGTCGCCGCCGCCCGACCCGGAGAAACCCGACCCGCGGCGGCACCGCCGCGCCGTGCCGTCCGCCACCCCGGCGGCACCGCCGCCCGGTGAAAAACCCTCCGCCGGGACTGTCTCGCGTGGGACCCTTGTTGTATCCCTACGGCGGCCGGACCGCCGACCCCGACCCGAGAGGCACACCTTGACCGACACCCCGACCAACCCCGACACCCCGCAGACCGACGAGACCGCCGGGGCACCCGACGCCGAGACCTCGGCGGACGCGCGTCGCGAGGCCGAGCGCGACGCCCAGGCGATCGCGCAGGACGTCGTCGCCCGGGTGCTCGCACGGGCCGGGACGGCGCGGTCCGAGGGCGCCACGGTGCACACCGCCCACGACGGCGCCCAGCTCGACCTCGAGGAGCGCATCTCGCTGCGCCGCGTCGCCGGGCTCTCCACGGAGCTCGAGGACGTCACCGAGGTCGAGTACCGGCAGCTGCGCCTGGAGCGCGTGGTGCTCGTCGGCCTGTACTCCGGCGGCGAGGCCGCCGCCCGCGACGCGGAGGTCTCCCTGCGCGAGCTCGCCGCGCTCGCCGAGACCGCCGGCTCGCAGGTCCTCGACGGGCTGCTGCAGCGTCGTCAGAAGCCCGACCCGGGCACGTACCTCGGGTCCGGCAAGGCGGCCGAGCTCGCCGACGTCGTCGCGTCCGTCGGCGCCGACACCGTCGTCGCCGACACCGAGCTGGCCCCCTCCCAGCGCCGTGCGCTGGAGGACATCGTCAAGGTCAAGGTCGTCGACCGCACCGCGCTGATCCTCGACATCTTCGCCCAGCACGCGAAGTCGCGGGAGGGCAAGGCCCAGGTCGAGCTCGCGCAGCTCGAGTACCTCCTGCCGCGCCTGCGCGGCTGGGGCGACTCGATGTCCCGCCAGGCCGGCGGCCAGGTGGGCGGCCAGGGCGCCGGCATGGGCTCCCGTGGCCCCGGTGAGACGAAGATCGAGCTGGACCGCCGGCGCATCCGCAACCGGATGGCCAAGCTGCGCCGCGAGATCGCCGCCATGGCGCCCGGGCGCGAGACCAAGCGCCTCGACCGCAAGCGGCACGGCGTGCCGAACGTGGCGATCGCCGGCTACACCAACGCCGGCAAGTCGTCGCTGCTCAACGCGCTCACCGACGCGGGCGTCCTCGTGGAGAACGCCCTGTTCGCGACGCTGGACCCGACCGTACGCCGGGCCCGCACCGAGGACGGCCGGCCGTACACGTTCACGGACACCGTCGGGTTCGTGCGGCACCTGCCGCACCAGCTCGTCGAGGCGTTCCGGTCCACGCTCGAGGAGGTGGGCGACGCCGCGCTGCTGCTGCACGTGGTCGACGCCTCCCACCCGGACCCCGAGGGCCAGATCGCCGCGGTGCGCGACGTGCTCGCCGAGATCCCCGGGATCGCGGACGTGCCCGAGGTCGTCGTGCTCAACAAGGCCGACGTCGCCGACCCGGCGGTGGTCGGCCGGGTGCAGCGTCGGGAGCGGCGCAGCGTCGTGGTGTCCGCGCACTCCGGCGAGGGCATGGCCGAGCTGCGCGAGCTGATCGCGGCCGAGCTGCCCCAGCCGCACGTCGAGATCGACCTGGTCGTCCCGTACTCGCGCGGCGACCTCGTGCACCGCGTGCACGAGGCGGGCGGCACGGTCGCCGAGGAGCACCTGGCCGAGGGCACGCGTCTGCGCGGTCGCGTGGACGAGGCGCTCGCGGCCGAGCTCAAGGACGCCGCCGTCGCGGGCTGACGGCCCGCGGCGGGCCCTGCGCCCGCCGCCGGCGAGGCCCCCGGGCCCGGCGGGGGGCGCCGGCCCGGAACGGTCGGCGGGTCACCCTAGGATCGACGGGTGACCTCCGCCGACGCCCCCGACGCCCCGCAGCTCCTCGACCTCGCGGTGGGGGCCCTCGGCGGCGGACGGCGCGAGGGCCAGCGCCGCATGGCCGAGGCGGTGGCGGAGGCCGTCGACGACGGCCGGCACCTCCTGGTGCAGGCCGGCACGGGCACGGGCAAGTCGCTCGCCTACCTCGTCCCGGCCGTGCGGCACGCGGTCGTCGACGGCAGGCGGGTCATCGTCTCCACCGCCACCCTCGCCCTGCAACGACAGGTGGTCACGCGCGACCTGCCGCTGGTCGCCGAGACCGTGGGGCCGAAGCTGCCCCGCCCTCCCAAGGTCGCCCTGCTCAAGGGCTGGCACAACTACCTGTGCAAGCACAAGGTGACCGGCGGCTACCCGGTCGAGGGCGCGACGCTCTTCGACCTCCCGGCCGACCCCGGACCCGGCGAGGGAGCAGGCGCCGAGCAGCACCCGGCGCCCTCGAGGCCGCCCGGAGGATCTCGCCAGGGCGGGCGTCGGGACGACGCCGCCACGCTCGCCGACCACGTGCGCCGGCTGCACGCGTGGGCCGACGACACCGACACGGGCGACCGGGACGATCTCGTGCCCGGTGTCCCCGACAGGGCCTGGCGCCAGGTGTCCGTCACGGCCCTGGAGTGCCTGGGGCAGCGGTGCCCGCTCCTCGCGGAGTGCTTCCCCGAGCGGGCCCGCGCGGCGGCCCGGGAGGCCGACGTCGTCGTCACCAACCACGCGATGCTGGGGATCGCCGTCTCGGGGAACCCGGGCGTGCTGCCCGAGCACGACGCCGTCGTGGTCGACGAGGCGCACGAGCTCGCCGAGCGCGTGACGGCCGCGGCGACCGTCGACCTGTCGCTGACGGTCGTGGAGCACGCCGCGCGCCTCGCGCGGCGGCACGGCGGCACCGAGACCGAGGCGCTCGACGCCGCCTCGCAGCGACTGGGCAGCCTGCTCGCCACGGCCCCCGCGGAGCGGTTCCCGCTCGGCCTCCCCGACGACCTGCGCGCCGCGGTCGGCGCGGTGCGCGACGCCGCGCGCGAGCTCCTCACCCGGCTCAAGCCCCAGGGCCCGGGCAAGGGGCAGGAGGCGCCCGACGCCGGCACGAAGATGGCTCAGTCGGCCGTCCTGCAGCTCTTCGAGGTCGCGGAGCGGATGGCGGCGGAGGACACGACGGCGGACGTGCTGTGGTGCTCGCGCCCGCCGGAGAACGCGCCCTGGGCGGGCGACGGCGTCACGCGCCTGCACGCGGCGCCGCTGGCGGTGGCGGGGCTGATCCGCACGCACCTGCTGGGCGAGGCCACGGGAGTCTTCACCTCGGCGACGCTCACCCTCGGCGGCACGTTCGACCCGGTGGCGCGGTCGCTGGGCCTCGCCGGCTCGGGCGGGACGGACGAGACGGCCGACTGGACGGGTCTCGACGTCGGCAGCCCGTTCGACTACCCGCGCCAGGGGATCCTCTACGTCGCGCGGCACCTGCCCGCGCCGGGTCGGGAGCCGACGACCGACGCCCAGCTCGACGAGATCGCCGGGCTGATCGAGGCCGCCGGAGGACGGACCCTCGGGCTGTTCTCGTCCCGCCGGGCGGCGCAGGCCGCGGCCGAGGCGATGCGCGAGCGGCTGGACGTCCCCGTGCTGTGCCAGGGCGACGACCAGCTTCCGACCCTCGTGAAGGCGTTCGCCGACGACCCGGCGACCTGCCTGTTCGGCACCCTCTCGTTGTGGCAGGGCGTCGACGTCCCGGGGCCCAGCTGCCAGCTGGTGCTGGTGGACCGGATCCCGTTCCCGCGCCCGGACGACCCGGTGAAGGCGGCGCGGGCGCGGTCCGTGGAGCAGGCGGGAGGCAACGGGTTCATGCAGGTCTCGGCCACGCACGCTGCGCTGCTGCTGGCGCAGGGCGCCGGCCGGCTCGTGCGCACGGGCGACGACCGAGGGGTCGTGGCCGTCCTCGACCCCCGGCTCGCGACCGCGCGCTACGGGTCGTTCCTCACCCGATCCATGCCGGACTTCTGGCCGACCACGGACGGCGAGCTCGTCCGCGCTGCGCTCCGGCGTCTCGACACCTAGCGTGGGGCCGTGGACGAGACACGCAGGACGACCAAGCTCGCGATCGTCGGAGCGGGCGCGGTGGGTTCCACCCTCGCGTACGCGGCGCTGGCCCGGGGCGCGGCCCGGTCCGTCGCCCTCCTGGACGTCAACCGCGCGAAGGTGGAGGCCGAGGTCCTCGACCTGCGGCACGGGGGGATGTTCATCCCTCAGGCCGAGATCGACGGCTCGGACGACGTGGAGGTGTGCCGCGGCGCCGACATCGTCGCGGTGACGGCGGGGGCCAAGCAGAAGCCCGGCCAGAGCCGCCTCGACCTGGCCGAGGCGACGGTAGGCCTCACGCGCTCCATCCTGCCGGGCCTGCTCGAGGTGGCCCCGGACGCGGTGTTCCTCATGGTCACCAACCCGGTCGACGTCGTCACCTACGCGGCGCAGGAGATCAGCGGCCTGCCCCGGGGCCGGGTGTTCGGCAGCGGGACCGTCCTCGACTCGTCCCGGCTGCGCGACGCGCTGGCCCGCCACTGCGGGGTCGCGGTCGGGAACGTGCACGCGAACATCGCGGGCGAGCACGGCGACTCGGAGATCGTGCTGTGGAGCTCGGCCACGATCGCCGGCGTGCCCCTCCTGGACTGGCGGCCCTTCCGGGGTCGCCCGCCGCTCGACGCGCCGGCCCGGCAGCGCATCGCGACCGACGTCGTCGAGTCGGCCTACCGCGTCATCGCCGGCAAGGGGGCGACCAACTACGCGGTCGGCCTGGCGGCGACCCGGATCATCGAGGCGGTGCTCAACGACGAGCACCGCGTGATGAACGTGTCCTCCCGCCTCGACGACTTCTACGGCATCAGCGACGTCTGCCTGTCGGTGCCGTCCCTCGTCGACCGGCGCGGCGTGGGGGAGACCATCGACACCCCGCTGTCGGACGAGGAGGTCGCCGGGCTGCGTGCGTCGGCCGAGAGCATGCGGGCCGTGCAGCGCCGGCTGGGCTTCTGACCGGACCGGACCGGACGCGGGGCGCCGGGCGGGGCCGGGGCGGAGCGCCGTTCAGAGGCTGCGCAGCACCGCCACGACCCGACCGAGCACCTGCGCCTCGTCTCCCGGGATGGGCGAGTAGGCGGCGTTCTGCGGCAGCAGCCAGGTGTGCCCGCCGGCCTGCTTGAAGGTCTTGACCGTCGCCTCGCCGTCGATCATCGCGGCGACGACCTCGCCGTTCTCGGCGACGGGCTGGCTCCGCACGACCACCCAGTCGCCGTCGCAGATCGCGGCGTCGACCATCGAGTCGCCCGCGACCTTGAGCAGGAACAGGTCCCCGTCGCCGACGACCTGCCGGGGGAGCGGGAAGACGTCCTCGACGACCTGCTCCGCGAGGATGGGACCGCCGGCGGCGATCCGGCCGACCAGCGGGACGTACGACGGTGCCTGGGCCGGCTGCGCGTCGGAGGCGGCGAGCGACCCCGCCACGAACCCGGGCGCCGCGTCGGCGTCGGGGACGGCACCGCCGGTCGCGGGCGACTCGAGGTCGACGACCTCGATCGCGCGCGGCCGGTTGGGGTCACGGCGCAGGTAGCCCTTGCGCTCGAGCGTGGTGAGCTGGTGCTTGACCGAGGAGGGGCTCGCCAGCCCGACGGCCTCGCCGATCTCGCGCATGGTCGGGGGGTAGCCGCGCGCCTCGACGGAGCTGCGGATGGTCTCGAGCACGCGACGCTGGCGGGGCGTGAGGCGGTCGGACGAGGGCGAGAGCTCGCTCACCGACGCCAGCACGGTCGTGGTGGTGCCGGCCGGGACCGTCGACGCGGCCGCCTCCCCGGGGGTCTCGTCCTGGGCTGCCCATGACGTCGCCGTCGTCGTGGACGCCGGGGCCTGGTCCCGTCCGCTGGTCATCGCGTTCTCCGTCCTGCAGGGCGCGGCCCGTGGGCGGGCCGATGAAATCCGACAAACCTTCCATCGCGCTGTCGGCCACTCTAAGCCAGTTCCGGCCCGACATCAAACATCTGTTCGATCAGGTCTCGACCGTGTCGCCCCGACGTGGTACACCTAGTACAGCAGTTCGACGTACAGGTGTTCGACGAACGGGTGTTCGACGACGGATGCTCGACGGAGCGGCCGCCCATCGCGGCACCACGTGGACCGGAGGCAGGACGATGCAGAACGTGCGCAGCACCAGCGACGCTCACGGGTTCCTCGGGCTCGGAGGGCTCCGGCTGACCCGCAGGGGACGGGTGGTGGTCGCGGCACTGGTGCTCCTCGTCCTCGTGGGCGCGGGCCTGGTCGGCCAGCGGGCCGTGGCGGAGGCGCCGGGCGCAGGCGTCGAGGTGCGGCTCCAGACGGTGGCGCCCGGCGACACCCTGTGGCAGTACGCGCAGCAGGTGCGGGACACGGGGGACGACCTGCGCGACGTCGTCGCCGAGCTCCGCGACCTCAACGGGCTGACCTCGGCGGAACTCCAGACCGGGCAGGTGGTCCTGCTCCCGCTGGACTGACGGCATCGCCGCTCCCAGGGATCCTGCTTGCGCGGACGGTCGCCCGCCGCTTACCTTGACGGGCAGCCGGGCGCCGGTCCGGAGCCGAGCGCAGGAGACCAGCGATGCACTGCCCGTTCTGCCGCCATGCGGACTCACGAGTCGTCGACTCGCGCACCTCCGACGACGGCGCGTCCATCCGTCGCCGGCGCCAGTGCCCCGCGTGCCAGCGTCGGTTCACCACGATCGAGACGGCCAGCCTGTCGGTGGCCAAGCGCTCCGGGGTGACCGAGCCGTTCAGCCGGGACAAGGTGGTGGCGGGCGTGCGCAAGGCGTGCCAGGGCCGGCCGGTGAGCTCCGACGACCTCGCCGTCCTCGCGCAGAAGGTCGAGGAGACCCTGCGGGCCTCCGGTCGGCCGGAGATCGAGGCGAACGAGGTCGGTCTCGCGATCCTCGGGCCGCTGCGCGAGCTGGACGAGGTCGCCTACCTGCGCTTCGCCAGCGTGTATCAGTCCTTCGAGTCCCTGGAGGACTTCGAGACCGCGATCACGTCGCTGCGGGCGGAGCACGAGGCGCGCGGGTCGGCGGCCGACGGCGAGCCCGCGGCGGCGGGGCGCGGCGCGACGGACTGAGCGGGAGGCGCGTCCGGTCCGCGTGAAATGCCCTGGCGTCCGGTAGGCCGCCGGGGCATGCTGGACGGCACCAGGTGCCACGCGGCCCGCCGCGCGAGCACACCCACCCCGACCGACGACGAGGTGACCGTGATGACGGACGACTCGAGGGCGAAGCCCACCGAGGACACGAAGGCGCGCTTCCGGGAGGCGCTGGAGAAGAAGAACGCCGCCAGCCACCCCACCGCCGGCAAGGACGGCAACACCGGCCAGGTGCACGGTTCGGAGACCTCCGGGCCGGTGCAGAAGATGTTCCGCCGCAAGTCGGGCTGAGCAGACGGACGAGCCGAGCAGACGGACGAAGCGCGAAGGGCGGCCCCGGATCCCCGGGGCCGCCC
>NZ_JBHTVT010000038.1:0-18298 GCF_042792795.1 Isoptericola sp. NPDC056605
GCACCCTCGCGGGTGCCGGGCCGTCGGCGGTGGTTCAGCGGGTCCCTGCCGGGATCACGCCTCCTCGAGGAGCTTCGAGGTGCGCGACTGGTCGAGCGGGATGCCCGGGCCCATCGTCGTCGTCATCGTGGCCTTGGTGATGTACCGGCCCTTCGACGACGTCGGCTTGAGACGCAGGACCTCGTCGAGCGCGGCGGCGTAGTTCTCCACCAGCGCCTTCTCGTCGAAGGACGCCTTGCCGATGATGAAGTGCAGGTTCGCGTGCTTGTCGACGCGGAACTCGATCTTGCCGCCCTTGATGTCGGACACGGCCTTGGTCACGTCCATCGTCACGGTGCCGGTCTTCGGGTTCGGCATGAGACCGCGGGGGCCCAGCACCTTGCCCAGGCGACCGACCTTGCCCATGAGGTCCGGCGTCGCCACGGCGGCGTCGAAGTCGGTGTAGCCGGCGGCGACCTTGGCGATCAGGTCGTCACCGCCGACCTCGTCGGCCCCGGCCGCCACGGCCTCCTCGGCCTTGGCGGCGTTCGCGAAGACGATCACGCGGGCCGTCTTGCCGGTGCCGTGCGGGAGGTTGACCGTGCCGCGGACCATCTGGTCGGCCTTGCGGGGGTCGACGCCCAGGCGGAACACGACCTCGACGGTCGCGTCGTACTTGACCGTCGCGGTCTCCTTGGCGAGGCGGACCGCCTCGAGGGGGCTGTACAGGTTCTCGCGGTCGATCTTCTCGGCCGCGGCGCGGTACGCCTTGCTGCGCGTTGCCATCTGCTTCTCCTTCTGCAGTCGTGGTGAGCGGGTCCGCGCGGACCCTGCCACGTGCCCGACGTCGATCGCCGGGACTTGGTCCGAGCCGCCCGGACCGCGCCGGAAGGATCCGGTCACGGTCCGGGCGGCCCGGTCACGGATCACTCCGCGACGGTGATGCCCATCGAACGCGCGGTGCCGGCGACGATCTTCATCGCGGCGTCGATGTCGTTCGCGTTGAGGTCCTGGAGCTTGGTCTGCGCGATCTCGCGGACCTGGTCCTGGGTGAGCTGCGCGACCTTGACGGTGTGCGGGGTCGCGGAGCCCTTGGCCACACCGGCGGCCTTCTTGATGAGCTCGGCGGCCGGCGGCGTCTTCGTGATGAACGTGAACGAGCGGTCCTCGTACACGGTGATCTCGACGGGGACGACGTTGCCGCGCTGCGACTCCGTGGCCGCGTTGTAGGCCTTGCAGAACTCCATGATGTTCACGCCGTGCTGACCGAGCGCGGGGCCGATCGGCGGGGCGGGCGTGGCCGCACCGGCGTTGATCTGGAGCTTGATGAGGCCGGAGACCTTCTTCTTGGGAGGCATGACTCTTCCCTGACTTTCTTGTTCGTGGGCCGACGCCGTGGGCGATGACCCGGTTGCAGTACCGCGTCCGTCAGATCTTGGCGACCTGGTTGAACGACAGCTCGACCGGGGTCTCCCGGCCGAAGATGGAGACGAGGACCTGGAGCTTCTGGGCCTCGGCGTTGATCTCGGAGATCGTGGCGGGCAGCGTGTCGAACGGGCCGTCGGTGACGGTGACCGACTCGCCGACCTCGAAGTCGACCTCGACCGGGGCCTTCGCCGTCGCGCCCGACGCCGCCGCGGCCTTGCCGGCCTCGGGGGCCGTCTCGACGAACACCGGCGCCAGCATCGAGTAGACCTCGTCCAGCGTCAGCGGCACGGGCTGGTGCGTGTGGCCGACGAAGCCGGTCACGCCCGGCGTGTGGCGCACGGCGCCCCACGACTCGTCCGTGAGGTCCATGCGCACGAGGACGTAACCGGGGATGCGGACGCGGCGGACGGTCTTCTTCTGCGCGTTCTTGATCTCGGTCACCTCCTCCATGGGGACCTCGATCTGGAAGATGTAGTCCTCCATGTTCAGGCTCTGGATGCGGTTCTCCAGGTTGGCCTTCACACGGTTCTCGTACCCGGCGTACGAGTGGATGACGTACCAGTCGCCGAGCTGCGAGCGCAGGGTGCGGCGGAACTCCTCGGCCGGGTCCTCGACGACGTCGCCGTCGGCGTCCGCCGGGCGCTCGTCCTCGTCCGCCTCGTCGGCAGCGTCCTCGTCCTCGGCGGCCTCGTCCTCGACGGTCTCGTCGGCAGCGTCCTCGACGTCCGCCTCGGCCGCCGCGTCCGTGGCGGGGTCCGCGGGCACGTCGAGGTCAGCCGCGGCGCCGTCGGCGTCGGGCTGGGTGGGGTCGACGTTCTCCGTCTGGTCCAGCGGATCCTGGGACACGAACGAACCTGCTTTCTGGAATCTGCTTGCTTCGGGGGCGGGCGTCCGGCGGCCTGCCGAGGTCAGTCGCCGAAGAGGGCGAGGACGCCCAGTCCGATGACCCAGTCGAGGGCCACCACGAACAGCATGACCACGGTGACGAACACCAGCACCACGATCGTGTAGTTGACCAGCTCCGAGCGGGTCGGGGTCACGACCTTGCGGAGCTCCGCCACGACCTGGCGCACGAAGAGCGCGATGCGCGCGAACAGGTTCGGGCGCTTGCCGGTGGCCGACCTGCCCCCGCCGGGCGTCCCCACGGCCTCAGCCGGTGACTCGCTCACTCGCTCTACCCCGTTTCGCGTTCCCGCCGCGGCCACGCCACCTGCCGGCGACGCGCCCACGGCACTGACTCCTGGCGTTCCGGGGTCATGCGGATGGCCCCGCTGCGCGCGGCCCCGCGGGGGATCACGCTGGCAGGGTAGACAGGACTCGAACCTGCAACCTGCGGTTTTGGAGACCGCTGCGCTACCAATTGCGCCACTACCCTTCGTGCTCGACACCCGTGTCGCCACGCTCGAAGCACCCCGGAAGGGCGCGCTCGATCTTGGCGGGCATCAACCACCGAGGGACAACTGTACGCGACGCAGGGGCCTGGGTCGAACCACGCCGGAACCACGCTCGAACCGGGCTCGAACCGGGCTCGACACTCCCTCCCGGCCGTCCGCCCGACGCCCGCCGTCCACCGATCGGTGGACCCGTGGTCCCGCCGTCCGAGGCTCCCGCGGGGCCCCCGCGGGCGGGAGGCTCGACGCATGACCTCGACGACGACACCCTCCCCGGCTCCCCCGCCGGCCGCCCCTCGCGGGCGTCCCGGCGTCCGTCCCCCCGGCGCACCGGGGTCCCCCGGCGGCGCCGTCCGCGTCCGCGGGCTCGCCAAGCGCTACGGGCCCAAGCAGGCGGTCGACGGGCTGGACCTCGACCTCGCGACGGGCGAGATCGTCGCCGTGCTCGGCCCCAACGGCGCGGGCAAGACGACGACGATCGAGATCCTCGAGGGGTTCCGTGACCGCGACGCCGGCGAGGTGCGCGTGCTCGGCGAGGACCCCGCCCGGGCCGGGCGGGCCTGGCGGGCGCGGCTCGGCGTCGTCGCGCAGGACTCGCGCGACCAGGCGGAGCTCACCGTCGCGGAGTCCGTGCGCTCCACCGCCCGGTACTACCCGGCGCCCCGCGACCCCGACGAGGTCGTCGAGGCCGTGGGCCTCGCGCCCAAGGCGGGCGCGCGGGTCCGCTCCCTGTCGGGCGGGCAGCGGCGCCGGCTCGACGTCGCGCTCGGCGTCGTCGGCCACCCGGAGCTCCTCTTCCTCGACGAGCCGACCACCGGCTTCGACCCGCAGGCGCGGCGGACGTTCTGGGACCTCGTGCTGGGCCTGCGGGACACCGGCACCACCATCCTGCTCACCACGCACGACCTCGCCGAGGCCGCGCACCTGGCCGACCGCGTCGCCGTCGTGCGCGACGGGCGCGTCGTCGCGGAAGGGACGCCCGAGACGCTCGGCGGCCCGGGCGCGCGCACCCCCCTGGTGACCTGGACCGCCGACGGCGTCCGGCACTCCGAGCGCACCGACGCGCCGACGGCGCTCGCCGCGCACCTCATGGCGACCGTCGCCGGCGCCGACGGCGAGGTCGCCGACCTGTGCATCACCCGCCCCAGCCTCGAGGACGTCTACCTGGGGCTCCTGACGACGGAGGACGACCGATGAGCACCACGGACCAGGCGGACCAGGTGGACCAGGTGTCGACGGGCGCGACCGCCGCGTCGTCGGGCCGGGCGGACACGGGCGGGCGGCTGCCCGGGCTCGGACGGCTCACGCTGGTGCGGGCCGCCGTGGAGCTGCGCCAGTTCTGGCGCGAGCGCGACGCCGTGATCTTCGTGTTCGCCTACCCGATCGTCATGCTCGCGATCTTCGCGTCCGTGTTCGGGAGCGAGGACCAGGGCACCGAGGTCGCCCAGATCGGCTTCGCCCAGTACTTCCTGCCCGGCATGGTCGCGACCGGCATCATGCTCACCAGCTTCCAGTCGCTGGCCGTCTCCATCGCCGTGGAGCGCGACGACGGCACGCTCCGCCGCCTGCGCGCCACTCCCCTGCCGGTGACCGCGTACGTGGGCGGCAAGGTGGCGCTGACGCTCGCGACGTCGGTCGTGCAGACGGCCCTGCTGCTGGCCGTCGCAGCCCTCGCGTTCGACGTCCCGCTGCCCACCGACGCCGGCCGCTGGACCACGTTCGCCTGGGTGTTCGCGCTCGGGGCCGCCGCCGGCACGGTCTGCGGCGTCGGGTTCTCGTCCCTGCCCCGGTCCGGCCGGTCCGCGAGCGCCGTCGTGACGCCGGTCGTGCTGGTGCTGCAGTTCATCTCGGGCGTGTTCTTCGCGTTCTTCGCCCTGCCGGGCTGGATGCAGACCCTGGCCTCGGTGTTCCCCCTCAAGTGGATCGCTCAGGGCATGCGGTCCGTCTTCCTGCCGGAGGAGATGGCGGCGCTCGAGACGAGCGGGTCCTGGCAGCACCCCGCGACCGCTGCTGTACTGGTCGCATGGCTGATCGTGGGGCTGGTCGTCGGGGTGCGCACCTTCCGGTGGCGGCGCCGTGACGACGGCTGACGGCGCCCCCGGCACAGAGCCCGCCGCATCGTCCGCCGCATCGTCCGGCGCGGCGGCCGACGACGAGGTCGCCCGGGTGACGTCCGACCCCTGGGACCGGCAGGTCGTGTGGTGGGACGTCGGGTTCGTCCTCATCGTGCTGCTGACCGCGTCGGCGATGGCGCTCGGCGGGGACTCGAACGCCCGCGAGCTGTGGACGGCGTACGCCGCGATGGCCGTCATGCTCGTCGGGTACGCCGTGTGGGGCGCTCCCGCGGCCCGCAGCCGCGACCAGCGCCGGGCGCTGGCCTACACGGTCGTGCTGATCGTCGGGACCGCGGTCGCCGTCGCCCAAGGCGGCCTGGCCACGTTCCTGCTGTTCGCGTCGTTCACGCAGCTCTGGATGCTGCTGGAGCCGCCGCGCCGCGCCGTGGTGGCGAGCGTCGCCCTCGGCGTCGCGACCACGTTCGCCATCGCCGCCCAGCAGGGGTTCGACGTCCCGACGCTGATCGAGGCCGCACCGCAGATGGGCATCGCGATCGCGTTCTCCGTGCTGCTCGGGCTCTGGTTCGCCGCGACGATGCGCCGCTCGGAGGAGCGGGCGCGGCTGCTGCACGAGCTGCGCCAGGCGCAGGCGGAGCTCGCCGAGTCGCACCACGCGGCGGGCGTGACCGCGGAGCGGGAGCGCATCGCCCGGGAGATCCACGACACGCTGGCGCAGGGTTTCACGAGCGTCGTGACGCAGGCGCAGGCGGCGTCGGCGGCCCTCGACCGGGGCGAGCAGGACCGCGCCCGGGAGCGGCTGCTGGTCGTGGAGCAGACCGCGCGGGACAACCTCGCGGAGGCCCGTGCGCTCGTCGCCGCCTTCGCACCCGTGCCCCTGCAGGGCTCGACGCTGGCCGAGGCGCTGCGCCGCCTGGCCGAGCGGTTCACCGCCGAGACGGGCACGCCCGTGACGCTGGACGTGGGCGGGGCGGCCGGCCCGGCGCGCACCGGCGGCGCCACGGGCCAGGCGGCCGCCGACGTGGTGCTGCTGCGCTCGGCGCAGGAGGCGCTGGCGAACGTGCGCAGGCATGCGGGAGCTCGTGCGGTGACGATCCTGCTCGCCCGAGGCGGCTCGGTCCCCGGGGCGCCGCCCGACGTGCGGCTCGAGGTGACCGACGACGGGCGGGGCCTGCCGCCCGGCCAGGTCGACGGTCTCGGGCTGGCCGGGATGCGGGAGCGCGTCTCCGCGGTGGGCGGCACGCTCGTCGTCGAGCCCGGCGAGGGCGGCGGCACGCGCGTCGAGGTGCACGTGCCGGCCTCGGGCGGCGCCGCGTGAGCGGGGCGGGGACGACGGGCACGGTGCGCGTGCTCGTCGTCGACGACCACCCGGTCGTGCGCTCGGGGATCATCGGGATGCTCGACGGCGAGCCCGACGTCGAGGTCGTGGGCGAGGCCCCGGACGGCGAGGTCGCGGTGGCGCTGGCCGTCGAGCTGGCGCCCGACGTCGTGCTCATGGACCTGCGCATGCCCCGCCTGGACGGCGTGGGCGCGACGGCGCGCATCGTGGGGGCGTCCCGCGGCGGCGGGCCGAGCGTCGTCGTCCTCACGACGTACGACACGGACGCCGACATCCTGCGCGCGGTCGAGGCGGGCGCGACGGGCTACCTGCTCAAGGACACCCCGCGCGACGAGCTCGTGGCGGCGGTGCGCGCGGCCGCGCGGGGCGAGACCGTGCTGGCGCCGGGCGTCGCGACCCGGCTCGTGACGAGCGTGCGGACCGCGGCGGAGCGGCCCACGGCGCGCGAGGCCGAGGTGCTCGGCCTCGTGGCGCGGGGCCTGTCCAACGCCGCCGTCGGGCGGGAGCTGTACATCGCGGAGGCCACGGTGAAGACGCACCTGCTGCGGGCGTTCGCGAAGCTGGGCGTGGACGACCGCACCGCCGCCGTGACCGTGGCGCGCGAGCGCGGCTGGCTGCCCTGACCGGGCCCGCACCCACCGGGTCGGGGCAGACTGGCGCCGTGCGCGATCTGGCGAAGCTCCCCAAGGCCCACCTGCACCTGCACTTCACGGGGTCGATGCGGGTGCCCACCCTGCGCGACATGGCGGCCGGGCACGGTGTCCGGCTGCCGAGCGCCCTCACGGACGGCGACCCGCTGCGGGTGCCGGCCGACGAGCGGGGCTGGTTCCGGTTCCAGCGCCTCTACGACGCGGCCCGCGCGTGCGTGCGGTCGGAGGCGGACATGCGCCGCCTGGTCGACGAGGCCGCCGAGGACGACGCCGCCGAGGGGTCGCGGCGGCTCGAGATCCAGGTGGACCCGACGTCGTACGCGCCGTTCGTCGGGGGCATCACGCCGGCGGTCGAGATCGTGCTGGACGCGGCGCGCGCCGCGAGCGCCGCGCACGGCGTCGAGGTGGCGGTGGTCGTGGCCGCGTCGCGGATGCGCCACCCGCTCGACGCCCGCACCCTCGCCCGCCTCGCGGCCCGGTACGCGGGCGACGGCCCGGGCGAGGTCGTGGGCTTCGGTCTGTCCAACGACGAACGGCGCGGCGACACCGCCGAGTTCGCGGCCGCGTTCCGGATCGCACGCCGGGCCGGGCTGGCGTCGGTGCCGCACGGCGGCGAGCTGCTCGGCCCGGCGCACGTGCGCGACGTCGTCGACGCCCTGCACCCCGACCGGCTGGGCCACGGGGTGCGGGCCGGGGAGGACCCCGCGCTGCTCGCCGAGCTCGTGGAGCGCGAGGTGGCCCTCGAGGTGTGCCCCGCCTCGAACGTCGGCCTCGGCGTGTACGCCGACACGTCCCAGGTGCCGCTGCGGCCGCTGGTCGAGGCGGGCGCCCGCGTCGCCCTCGGCGCGGACGACCCGCTGCTGTTCTCCTCCCGGCTGCTCGACCAGTACGTCGCCGCCCGCGAGGTGCACGGGTTCACCGACGCCGAGCTCGCGGACCTGGCACGGTCGTCGGTGCGGGCGAGCCGGGCGTCGGACAGCACGCGGCGCCGCCTGCTGGCCGACGTCGACGCCTGGCTCGCGGCACCCGACCCGGGGCCGGGGCACGGGGCCGACGCGCTCTCATCTGCGTCTCATCCGTCCGCGGGATGATCCGGCCATGGCTCAACGGTCGGCGGAACGGTCGGGACGTCGGTGGCGCGCCGCGGTGCCCTGGGTGCTCGGCGTGGCGCTCGTCGCGCTGATCGGCGGGGTCCTTGCCGCCGCGATGTCGTCGGTGCCCGAGGACCGCGACGTGGGCGGCGTCGTGGTCGTCTCCCCCACGCCCGACCCGGCGTCGCCGACGCCGTCGCCGTCCGGGGAGGCGACGCCGTCGCCGTCCGGGAGCCCCACGCCCACGCCGACGCGGACGTCCGACGACGGCGGCGTCGCGCCCGTCCCGCCCACGGACGACGACGATGACGACGACGGGCCCGACGACGATGACGACGGCCCGGACGACGATGACGACGCCCCCGACACGGACGAGGACGACTGATGGCGCGAACCCCGCGGCCCCAGGGCGGGCCGACCGTCCGCACGCGCATCCTGGCCGTCCTCCTCGCCCTCACCGCCCTCGCGGTCGCGCTGGCCGGGGCGACCGCGTACCTCCTGACGTACGAACAGGTCGACGACCGCATCGACGCCGACCTCACCGAGAGCGCCGACGAGCTGCGCACCCTCGCCGCGTCCGGCGTCGACCCCGTGACGGGCGACCCGTTCTCGTCGGCCGAGGAGGTGGTGGTGACCGCCATCCAGCTCGACGTCCCCGCCCGGCACGAGGGCGTCATCGGGCTCCGCACCGGACAGCGCCCCCTGGTGTCCCAGCAGGCCGTCGAGGTGCACCTCCAGGACGACGCCGAGTTCGTCGCCGCGGTCACGCCGCTGCTCGACTCCGACCAGGTCGTGCTGCGGACGATCAGCACCGCGACCACCGACTACCGCGCGCTCGTCGCGCCCGTCGCCGCGCTGCCCGGGGCGAACGACGCCGTGCCGACGTCGAGCGAGCCCGCGGCGCTCGTGCTCGCCTACGACCGGGTCGCGGAGCACGCGGAGACCCAGGCCGTCTTCCGCAGCTACGCGCTCGTGGCGCTCGCCGCGCTGGTCGTGACGGGCGTCGTGGGGTGGCTGCTCGCCGGGCGCCTGCTGCGCCCGATCCGGATGCTCGCGCGCACCGCGCAGCAGATCGGCGAGTCGGACCTGTCCGCCCGGATCCCCGAGTCGGGCAACGACGACCTCACCCACCTCACGCGAGCCTTCAACGGGATGCTCGACCGGCTCGAGGGCTCGTTCGAGTCCCAGCGCCGCCTGCTCGACGACGTCGGGCACGAGCTCCGCACGCCCCTGACGATCGTGCGCGGCCACCTGGAGCTCATGGACACCGCCGACCCGGCGGACGCGGCGGAGACGCGCGACCTCGCGCTCGACGAGCTCGACCGGATGCACCGCCTGGTCGACGACCTGGTCACCCTCGCGACCGTCGGGCAGCCCGACTTCGTGCGGCCCGCGCCGGTCGAGCTGGGCCGGCTCACCGACGACGTGCTCGACAAGGCGCGGACGCTGGGCGAGCGCACCTGGCTGGTCGACTCCCGCACCGACGCCCGCACGATGGCGGACGCGCAGCGCCTCACCCAGGCGTGGCTGCAGCTCGCCGCCAACGCCGTGAAGTTCTCCGCGCCGGGCAGCGTGGTCGCGATCGGGTCGCGCACGACACCGGACGGGGCGCGCGTGCGCCTGTGGGTGCGCGACGAGGGTGTCGGCATCGCGCCGGACGACCTGGAGCGCGTCTTCGACCGTTTCGCGCGCGGCGACCACGACGGCGAGCGGCGGGACGGCTCCGGGCTCGGCCTGGCGATCGTCGCGGCCATCGCCGAGGGGCACGGCGGCGAGGTGACGGTCGAGTCCGTCCCCGGCCGGGGCTCCACGTTCGCGGTCGTCGTGCCCGTGCTGCCCGTGCCCGACGCGGGCCCCGACCCGACCCCCGGGCGCGCCGTGCCCCCCGTCGGCCGCACGGCGCCGACCGCGCGCTCCGCGCCCACCCCCGAGCTGCCCCCGCGCACCGCCCCCGACCGGGAAGGACCCGCCACGTGAGCCAGATCCTCATCGCGGAGGACGAGACCCGCATCGCGTCGTTCGTCGCGAAGGGGCTGCGCGCCTCCGGCTACGCGAGCACGACGGTCGCGACCGCGCGGGAGGCGTTCGACCTCGCGTCGTCGGGCGACTTCGACCTCATGGTGCTCGACCTCGGGCTGCCCGACCAGGACGGCTTCACGGTGCTGCGCCGGCTGCGCGAGGCGAGGGTGACGCTGCCGGTCATCATCCTCACCGCCCGCACGTCCGTGGCGGACACGGTGGCCGGGCTCGAGGGCGGCGCCGACGACTACATGCCCAAGCCGTTCCGCTTCGAGGAGCTGCTGGCCCGCATCCGGCTGCGGCTGCGGGCCGAGCCGGCGGGCGAGGTCACGGTGCTCAGCCACGGCGACCTCAGCCTCGACCTGCGCACCCGCCGGGCCACCGCCGCCGGCGTCGAGGTGGACCTGTCGGCCCGGGAGTTCGCGCTCGCCGAGGCGTTCCTGCGCAACGCCGGGCAGGTGCTCAGCCGCGAGCAGCTGCTCTCGCGGGTGTGGGGGTACGACTTCGACCCGGGCTCCAACGTGGTGGACGTGTACGTGCGCTACCTGCGGAACAAGCTCGGCGCCGAGCGGTTCGTCACCGTGCGCGGCATGGGCTACCGCCTGGCCTGACCCGACAAGCCGAACAGGCGGTCGTGCACGTTCTGAACGCCCAGAACGTGCACAACCGCCTGTTCGCCGTCGGGGCGGGTCGGGGTGGTCAGTCCGCGGACGCCGCCGTCGGGGCGGTCTGCGCCGACTGCGGGGTGACCGGGCTGACCGGGCTGACCGGGCTGACCGGAGAGGCCGCGGTCGCCGGGCTGGCGGGGGTCGGCGCCGTCTGGGCGGACGGGGCGGTGTTCGCGGTCTGCGTCGTCGGCGCGGTGGTCGCCGTGGCGACCGAGCCGGCCGTCACGGTGGTGATGGACGTGCCGTTCGCCGTCGCCGCGGGCGACGGGCTCGCGGCCGTGCCCACCGCCGCCGAGCCCGCCGGGGCCCCGTCGTCGCCCACCTGCACGGCGGACGCGACGACCGCGTCGGACGGCGTGCGGTCGAACGTGCCCTGGGCCGCGGCGACGCCGGCACCCAGGCCGACCGCGCCCAGCGCGCCCGTGACGATCCATGCGCTGCGTGCCTTCATCGTGCTGCTCCTTCGTCGGGTGGTTCCTGGCGGGCGTCTCCCGCCGACTGGTCCCCAGCCTCGTGGGCCACCGTGAGAGGGCCGGGAGGCGTGGATGAGAGGGTTCTCAGACTGCGGCCGCGTCCGCGGCGAGGCGCTCGGCGACGTCGAGGAACGCCCCGACGGCCGCGACGTCCTCGGCCCCCGCCGCCAGGGAGACGACGACGGCCGCGGCCCGGGCGCGCAGCAGGGCCGGCTCCACCGCGCTGCCGAAGGCCTCGAGGCAACGGTCCACCAGCCCGCCCACCCCCGCGTACGCGCCCGGGTCGAGCGACGGCAGCACCGCCAGGTGCGCGACGGCGCACGCCAGGTCGTCCACCAGGTACCCGGGGCCCAGGGTGTCGACGTCGAGCACGGCGCCGACGCGCGGTCGCGCCCGGCCGCCGGCGTCCGCCCGGCCGGTCCCGGGGTCGAGCAGCAGGTTCGCGGCGTGCAGGTCGCCGTGCGTCACGACGAGCGGCCCGGGGTCGCCCGCGGCGACGACGACGTCGATCGCCTCGCGCAGCGCGGCGAGCCGGGCGGCGTCGACCCCGTGCACGGTCGCGAGCGCACCGAGATAGTGGGCCGAGCGGTCCGCCCACGCGGGGCGGCGCGGCAGGGCGAGGCCCGCGCGCGGCAGCGCCGTCGCGACCCGAAGCAGCTCCGCGGGGTCGATGCCGGCGGGCTGGTCGGCGGCGGGGGTGCGCGCGACGAGCTCCGCGACGGACTCGCCGCGGACCTCGTCGAGCAGGACGACGCCGTCGGCGGCCCAGGACCGGACCCGCGGCGCGGCCACGCCTCCGGGGCGCGCCGTGAAGAGCGCGTGCCGCCGCACGAGGTCGTCGACGCGCGTCGGGCGCACCACCTTGACGTACGCGGCGCCGTCCGCGGTGCGCGCCCGCAGCACGGCACGGCGCAGGGGGCGGTAGGTGACGGTCTCGAGGGAGAGCAGCGGGGCGTCGGACCCGGCGGCGCGCAGGCGCCCGGCCACCCGGTCGGGCGTGCTGCCCGCCGCGAGCCCGGGCAGGGCCGGGTCGTACGGGTGGCGCCACACGTGCACCGAGCGCCCGCCGTCGTCGAGTCGCACGACGCCAGGGCCGAGGCCGCCGTCCGCGTCGGCACCGGCCCGGTCGCCGCGGGCACGGCGGAACGCCGACGCGCGGGCGCTCGTCGCGAACAGGTGCTCCGGCCCGCGGACCGTGCGCCCGCCGGCCTCGCGACGGGCGACGACGTCGTACGCCACGGTGACCTCGGCGCCGGGGCGTGCGTGCACCTGCCGCACCGACCACGACTCGAGCGCGGCGCCGTCGGCCGCGAGCGCCGCGCCCAGGACGTCCGCGGCCGCGTCGCCGGTGAGCAGGTCGAGCCAGGCGCGGTGGTCCGCGGGAGACGTCGGGGCGGGGCCGGTCGGGGCGGGGCGCGTCAGGGCGGGGCTGGTGGGCGGCACGGCACCATCCGACGGGGCGCGCGCGTGACCGGGGTGAGACGTCGATGAGAGGACTCTCATCCGGCCGGGCCGGAGGTCGGGAGCGTCAGAGGGACACGTCGTCGAGCCCGAGCCACCCGGCGAGGTCCGCGAGCTCGCCGCGCACCGCCTGCGACACGTCGGGGTCGAACGGCAGGTCCTCGTGGATCGCGTCCACCCGGAGCACGCCCGCCCTGCGGTCGGTGGTGGCGTCGACCTTGCCGACGAACCGGTCCCCGTGCAGCACCGGCAGCGCGAAGTAGCCCCAGCGACGCTCGGCGCGCGGCTTGTACATCTCGAGCGCGTAGTCGAAGTCGAAGACCTCCAGCAGCCGGGCACGGTCCTGCACGAGCGCGTCGAACGGCGAGAGCACCGCGGTACGGCCCTCGAACGGCTCGTCGACGCCGTCGAGGGCTGCCGGGTCCACGAGCCACGTCCGCTCGGTGCCCTCCACCGTGACCGGCGTGCCCACCAGGTCCACGTGGTCCTCGTCCCCCGGCAGGCCGGGCAGGCGGGCCCGGGTGATGCCGCGCGCCCGCACGCGGCGCGCGACCCGCTCGCGCGCCGCCTCCGCGCGCGGCAGCGGGTCGACGTCCGGGTACACGCGCTCGGCCAGGTCCCACAGCCGGTCGCGGCCCCGCCGCCCGCAGACGGCGACGTCGCCGTGCAGGCTCGCGAACTCCAGCATCTGCGTGACGTTGCGGTGCCCGGTCCAGCCGGTCGAGCGCCACGGCCGCACGCTCGTGTCGGGGACGTCGCGGGCGACGAGCGGCCCCTCGGCCTCGAGCAGGCGCAGGACGTCGTCGAGGAACGGCGCGTTGTCGTGGAACCAGCCGGCGCGCCAGTCCCCGAACGGCCACCGGCGCATCTGCTCGAGGTACAGCGGCAGGTCCTCGATCGACCGCACCGTGCCGCCGAGGCGGAAGAGCATCCGGTCGGCGAGCGCGTCCTCCACCGCCCCGGGCCACGTCGCGCGGCCGAGCCTCGACCACGGGACCAGGTCGACGGCGGGCGCGACGGCGGCGGTCGGGTCGACCGGCAGCACCATCAGGTGCTCGACCGTCGCCAGGAGGTCGTCCGGGCGGTGGGCGTCGAGCAGCTGGGCCCGCACCGCGATGCGGCGGGCCTGGTCCCGCGTCAGCCTCACGGACGTGCCCGTGCCCCGGTCGGTGACCACCCGACGACGGTAGCGCCGGGCCCCGACACCCGACCGGCTACCCGCGGACGTCCGCCGCCACGCCCGCCGCGACGGACCTGCCCGCGGCGACCACCTGGTCGAGCACGGCGAGGGTCGCCGGACCGGGCGCCCCTCCGGTCGTGCGGTGCCGGGCGACGATCTGCCGCGTCCCCAGCCCGGGCAGCGCGACGACCTGCACGGCCTCGGGCAGGGGGTCCCGCGCCGCGAGCGCCGGGACGACGGCGACGCCGAGGTCGGCGGCGACCAGCGCGAGGGCGACCGCGTAGTCGTCGTACCGGTGCGTCAGCGGCGTCGTCGCCCCCGAGGCGGCGTGCGCGCGCTGCACCACGCGGTCGGCGGCGTGGCCCGCCTCGGCCCCGAGCCAGGTGGCGTGGGCCAGGTCGGTCAGCCGCTCGGGCGCGGGCCGGTCGGCGGGCAGCACGACCAGCCACGGCTCGTCCAGGACCGGCACGTCGCGCATCCCGGCGGGGGTGGTCCGCCCGATGGCGCTCTCGGTCTCGGTGAGGATCAGGTCGAGGTCTCCGCGGCGCAGGTCCCGTTGCGCGGCCTCGCCCTCGGTCTGGCACAGGTGGACGTCGAGGCCGGGGGCGGTGCGCGCCAGTCCCCCGGCCAGCGGCGCGAGCAGGCCGCCGACCAGGGTGGGCGACGCGCCCACCGCGACGGTCCCGCTCGGCTCGCCGGCCAGCTCGGCGAGGGCCCGGCGCGTGTCGGTGAGCTCGGCCTCGATGCGCTCCGCCGCGGCGACGACCAGCCGGCCGGCGGGCGTGAGGACGGCCCCGGCGGGCTGCCGGTCCACGAGCCGTTGGCCCGACTCCGCCTCCAGGCGCGCGACCTGCTGCGAGACGGCCGACGGGGAGACGCCGAGCGCCGCGCCGGCGGCCACGATGCCGCCGTACCTGTGCACCGCGAGGAGGGTGGCGATCCGGCGGGGGTCCAGGTGGGTCGGACGAGCCTGCTGCATCACAAAATCTTAAGGCAGACCCCGCATAACTTCTATTGATCTACAGCAATGCGTCGCCCACGATGGGGCGATGTCGACGTCGAACCTCCCGCCCCGTTCCGCGGACGGACCGGCCCTGGCGCGCGGCGGTGCCGTCCTGGTCGCCGCGGGCGCGCTGCTGTGGGGCACGGGCGGCGTCGCGGCCGCGACGATCGCCGCCCACAGCGCGATGTCGCCCACCGCGGTCTCCGCGCTGCGCCTGCTCGGGGGCGGCCTGGCCGTGCTCGCGGTCACCGCGGCCACCGGGCAGCTCCGCCGGGTCCCCCGGACCCGCGCCTCCGCGCGGCACGTCGCGCTCACCGCCGCGCTGACCGCCGTCTTCGGGGCCGCCTACTTCCAGTCCGTCGCGCACGTGGGCGTCGCGGTCGCCACCGTGGTCGCCCTGGGGGCGGCGCCGCTGGTCGTGGCGGCCCGCGCCGCCGTCCGCGCGCGCCGGCTCCCGCGCGTCCCGGTGCTCATGGGACTCGTGACGTCCGTCGTCGGGCTCGCGCTCGTCAGCGGCGTGCGGCCGGTCGCCGGCTCGTCCCGGGACCTGGCAGCGGGACTGGCCCTCGCGCTCGTCGCCGCCGTCGCGTTCGCCGCGACCACCGTCGTCAACCGGCGCGCGCTGCCCGGGCTGGGGCCCGCCCCGCTGCTCGGGACGTCGTTCACGCTGGCCGGGCTCGTCTCGCTGGTCCCGGCCGTCCCGGCGGGCCTGGCGCTCGACTCCCTCGACGCCACGGCGTGGTGGACCCTCGCCTTCCTCGCCCTCGTGCAGACCGCCGTCGGCTACCTGGCGTTCTACGCCGGGCTCCAGCGCGGCGTCGGCGCCACGTCGGCGGCGCTGCTCTCGCTGCTGGAACCGGTCGGCGCCGCCGTCCTGGCCGTCGCCGTGCTGGGCGAGGCGCTCACGCCGACGGCGGTCCTCGGCATCGCCCTCGTCCTCGGGGCCGTGCTGCTCGCCCGGGACCGGGCCGTCACGCCCCGCCCGCGGGCAGGCGCCCGTCGGCGGGCGGATGGTCCCCCGGGACGACCCGGCACGGCACCCCGGGCGGACGCGCGGGAGGGCGCCGCGGCGTAGCGTGCCGGGCATGGACCGCGGCCCGCTCGACCGGTGGCGCCCCCGGCTGTTCCTCGCGGTGGCGCTGGCCGTCGTCGTGACGGTCGGGACGTTCGGGGCGTCGCACTGGCAGCCGGGCGCGCGCGACGTCGACGCGCTGGGGCTGCTGCTCGCGCTCGTGGGGCCGGTCGTGCTGCTCACGCTCCCCCGCCGCCCCGTCCTCGCGGTGCTGCTCGCGGTCGGCGCCGTCGGCACCTACCTCGCGCTCGGCTACGCCTGGGGGCCGGCGCTGGGCGGCACGGTCGGAGTCCTGGTCATGGTGCTGCTCACGGGGCCCGCCGCCCGGGCGCGGGTCGTCGCCTGGTCGGGCGCCGTGCTGATGTGGGGCGTCGTGGTGGGCGCGGCCGCCCTGCGCGACGACGGGACCCGCGTCGGCGGCCTGCTCGGCGGCGCCGCCTGGACCGCCGTCGCGCTGCTGGTCGCGACCGGCGTCCGGGAGCGGCTCGCCCGGGCCGCCGCGTGGCGGGCCGCCCGCGCGGACCGAGAGCGGACCGCCGTCGCCACCGAGCGCCTCCGCATCGCGCGCGAGCTGCACGACGTCCTCGCGCACTCCCTGTCCGCGATCAACGTGCAGGCGGGCGTCGGGCTGCACCTGCTGGACCGCGACGTCGACCAGGCGCGCTCCGCGCTCGCGTCCATCAAGGCCACGAGCCGCGACGCGCTCGACGAGGTGCGCGCCGTGCTCGGCGTCGTCCGCGGCGAGGACGACGGCGGCGACGGCACCTCCGAGCCGCGCACGCCCACCTGGGACCTCGCCGCCCTCCCCCGCCTGGCGGAGCCGCTGCGCGCCCGCGGTGTCGCCGTGCGCTTCGACGTCGACCCCGACCTCCTGCCCCCGGGCGCCGTCCCCGCGCACCTCGCCGGCGTGGCGTACCGCGTGGTGCAGGAGGCGCTGACCAACGTGGGCCGGCACGCGTCGCGGGCGCGGACCGTCGTCGTGCGCGTCGCCGGGGACGACGACCTGCTGCGCGTCGCGGTGGACGACGACGGCGGGCCGACCGGCGCGCGCGGGGACGCGGTCGGCTACGGGTTGCGCGGCATGCGCGAACGCGTCGAGGGCGCGGGCGGCGCCCTCGCCGCCGGGCCCGGCGCGCGCGGGTTCTCCGTCGCCGCGACCATCCCGCTGCCCGCCGACGCGCCCGCCCCGGGGCCGTCGGACGCACGGCCTCCTCGGGCGCCGCGGGGGTCCGACAGCTCGTGGGAGGACGCATGATCCGGGTGCTGCTGGCCGACGACCAGGCGCTGGTGCGCGGCGGCTTCCGCGCGCTGCTGGACGCCGAGGACGACATGACCGTGGTGGGCGAGGCCGCGACCGGCGACGAGGCCGTGCGCCTGGCCCTGCGGCTGCGGCCCGACGTCGTGCTCATGGACGTGCGGATGCCCGGCGCGGACGGGCTGGAGGCGACCCGGCGCATCGTCGCCGACCCGGGCGCGGGCGGCGTGCACGTGGTGGTCGTGACGACGTTCGAGCTGGACGAGTACGTGGCCGAGGCCATCCGCGGCGGTGCGAGCGGCTTCCTCGTCAAGGACACCGAGCCCGCCGACCTCGTGCGCGCGGTGCGCGTGGCGGCGGCCGGCGACGCGCTGCTCTCCCCCGGCGTCACCCGCCGGCTGCTCGCCCGGGTCGCCGACGCGACCCGCGACGTGCCGCCTTCTCCCGGCCTCGACGACCTCACCGCCCGCGAGCGCGAGGTGCTCGTCGAGGTCGCCGGCGGCCTGTCCAACGACGAGATCGCGCGCGCCCTCTACCTGTCCGAGTCGACCGTCAAGACGCACGTCTCGCGTGTCATGGCCAAGCTGGGCGCCCGCGACCGCGCGCAGCTCGTCGTCGCGGCGTACGAGGGCGGCGTCGTGCGGCCGGGCTGGACCGGCTGACCTCCGCCGGCCCGGCGCACCACGGCGGCACGAGGGGACGACGCAGGTCGGTACGAGGGGCTGACGACGGCGCCCGCCCCGCCGGGCGACGGTGGTGGTGAAGGGCCCGCACCGGGCGGACCCACCGTCACGAGGAGTCCCCGATGCTCACCACTGCCACCGCGACCGCCGTCCCCGCGGCGCTCGCCGCGCACCCGTACGCCGCCGGCGGCGGGCCGGGCTGGTGGATCGTCTTCCCGATCCTGTGGTTCCTGCTCTTCGCCACCGTCGTGTTCCTCATCGCCCGCCGCGCGCGCCGGTACGGCCCGCCGTGGGCCCGCGGCGGTGCGGGCGGCGTCGACGTCCTGGGCGAGCGGTACGCCCGCGGCGAGATCGACGAGGCCGAGTACCGGCAGCGGCTCGCCGTCCTCAAGGAGGACCGGCGCTGAGGACCGGCGCTGACGACCGGCGCTGACGACCGCCGCCCGCACCGCCGTGATCAGCTCCGCCTTCTCCGCGTCCGAGGTGGTGGGCGACTCACCCGTGGTGCCGCTGAGGACCAGCCCGTCGCAGCCC
>NZ_JBHTVT010000039.1:0-15609 GCF_042792795.1 Isoptericola sp. NPDC056605
GGGGGGGGGGGGGGGGGGGGGGTCCTTTTTCTTGCGGGGGGGCGCCGCGGCCGCCCCCCCCCCCCCCCGCCCGCCCCCGGCCCCCCGCCGGCCCCCCCCCCGCGGCCGCGGCGGCTCAGCAGGTCGCGTCGCCCTCGAGGTCCTCGCAGACGAGGCGGGTGCGTGCCTCGGTCACGGTGGTGGGGTCGGTGGTGCTCGTGGTCGAGATGGTGCCCGAGATGTCGGTCCAGTCGCTGGTGCCCTGGACGCGGAAGCGGCCCTGCCAGGTCGTGGTGAGGGTGACGGCGACGCCCGCTCGGTAGACGTTGCCCTTGCCGTCGACGCCGGTGCCCGCGTCCTTGCCGGGCGTGCCGAGCTGGCTGTAGGTGTGCCCGACCCAGCTCTCGTCCGGGGTGGCGTCGCCCTCGTGCCACGGGCGCCCGGGGGAGGTGGTCGTGAGCGTGCTGCCCGTGGACGAGTACGGGTCGTCGAAGTCCCACGTGTACTCCGTGGGCTCCGCGCGCAGGACGACGGGCACGCCGAGGAGGGTGACCGTGCGGTCCAGGGGCGCAGCCGACGTGTACGCCGGGTAGTGGACGTTGACCACCATGGGCGGGTTGCCCTGCACCGTCGCCTCGGGGGCGGCGATCTTCATCGACTTGAACTCGCGGCGCGCCTGGGCCGCGATGTCGGCGGGCGTGACGCACTGATCGTCCGACAGCTGTTCGGCGTCGTCGTAGGTGCCGTCCTCCTGGACGCGCTGCACCCAGAGCGCGTCGAGGGTGTACTCGCCGTCCTCGCACGGTGTGGTGATCTCCACGACGTCCGTGCCCTCAGGGCACGCGCCCGGTGCAGTGACGATCCCGCTGAGGGAGTCCAGCTCTTCGCCCAGCGTCCCGCACGTCACCGCGTCGGTGCGGGCGTAGCGGTCCTTGGGCTCGCTGTTCGCGGGTTCACGGCCGTCGGGAGTTGTTACAAACGCGTCTCCTGACTCTGTCACCGTCACAGTGTCGGCGTCGTTGTCGCTAATGCCCTCGATCCCTGACGGGCCCGACGCGGCGAGCGACGCGAGCAAGAGTATGGAACCCCAGACAGTGGGCGGCCGCACGCTACTTCTCCGTGTCGTTGACGACGCCGACGATTACCCAGGAGTCTGAGGCTCGCGCGACTTCGACCCGTTGAGTCGAATTGACAGCGTTCTGCGAGGCCACTTCTTTATCGTCGTAAGTGACCGTCCACGCCTGAACTCTGGTCTCGACATCGATCGGCCAGATGCCGGTTGCCGCGTCCTGTTCGTACGTGTGCAGGGCTTTGGCCCGAATCTCGCCCCCCTCATAGACGTATTCCTCGCGGGCGATGGTTGCGGCCTGCTTCGCCCGCTCGTTGCAGAATCCACAGTTCTTCTGTGACATGGCCTCCCACTCGGCCGTGTCGCCCGTCTTCATGATGTAGGCATCGAGCTCGAGGAAGTACACGGCCGCGGCTTCGGCGCCTGCGGGGCCGTCGTCGTCCATCTCCTGGGGCCGCTCGGGCGCGACGACCACGGCGGAGGAGCTGGGCGACGGTGATGCCGAGGGGCCCACGTCGGTCGCGGTGGGTGCGGCCGACGGCGTGGCGGGCGGGTCGTCGTCGCAACCGGCGACGAGGAGCACGGCGGCAGCGGCGATGGAGGTGGCGGCGAGAATGGCCCGGCTGCGGGTCATGACGGTGCTCCCTGTCGGCGGTGACGTCGCGGTCACTGTAGAGCAGATCGTCATTTGATTGCCTGAGCGTCTGTGGATAGTGCACCGACCATGCTCAGGGCGGCGTCCTCGCCGTCGAACACCTGCACCGCTGGGATCGCCGGCGCACCCCGCTCGCCGTCGTCCCGCTCGCCACCATCACCCGGCCGCGCCGTTCCTGTGCGGGCGGAGGGTTGAACCGCCGCCGTCCGTGTGGTGACGTGGAGGCCCGAGGGCGCGTGCGGTCGCACCGCGACCTTCACCCCTCATCCCGGAGAGGTCATGACGATGGCGTCGACGTGGGCCGACTTCCAGGCCGCGCAGCGCTCCGCGCTGGCCGCGCTGGTGGCCGGTGACCCGCGCGACTTCCAGCGGCTGTGGGACCACACACCGCACGTCTCGCTGCTGGGCGCGTTCGGCGGCGTCGCGCGCGGTTGGGACGAGGTGCGTGACCGCCTCGCCGCCGTGGCCGTCGTGTACGGCGACGGCGTCTACCGGCGGCTCGACCAGCTGGACGAGCACGTCCACGGAGACACCGCCTGGACGGTGCACGTGGAGGAGATCCACTCCCGGTCCGCGACCGGCGGACGGGTGGTCCGCGAGCGCCGCGTCACCAAGGTCTACCGGCGCCGCGAGGACGGCTGGCGGATCGTGCACATGCACTCCGACCCGTTGGTCACCGCGGAGCTCCCGGGCGACGACGCCGGGACCGGCCGCTGACGGCGCACGGCCGGGCTGTCGGGGGTCAGTCCAGAGGCCGCACGAAGGTGCGGAACTCGCCACGCTCGACGTGCAGCTCCCAGAGCCGCTGGGCGAGGGCGTCGGGGTCGTGGTCGGGCTCCCCGCCGCCGATGCCGAGCGGGATGATCAGCTGCGCGACGTGGATGTCCTCGGGCGCGAGCGCGTCGTGCAGCAGCCGGGCGTAGGCGCCCTCGGCGGCGAAGGCGACGGAGGTGCCGGTCACGGCGTCGCGCGGCCGGACGGCGCTGCCGCCGTTGGGGAACAGCACGGTCCCGCGGCCCAGCGCGCGCATGCCGGGCAGCACGTGCTGGACGGCGGCGGCGGGGCCGAGCACGGACATCTCGAGCGGGCCGACCAGGTCGTCGGCGGTGGTCTCGAGCGCGGGCTTCATGAACTCGCGCGCCGGGACCGGGCTGTACTGCAGCACCTCGACGGGGCCGAGTTCGGCGGCCGCCCGGTCGAGCGCGGCGGTCAGCGCGTCGCGGTCGCGCGCGTCGGCGACGTACCCGGCGGCGGTGACGCCGTCGTCGCGCAGCCCTGACGCGAGCCGGTCCAGCTTCGCGGCGTCCCGCGCGACGAGCGCGACGGAGAAGCCCTCGCGACCGAAGCGTCGGGCGACGGACAGGCCGAGGCCGGGGCCGGCGCCGATGATGGCGAGCGTCGTCATGTCGTTCCTCCCACGTGGCGGTCGGCGCCCGTGCGGCACCGGCTCGGGACCCAGTCAACGCCCTCGACGGCGGGCGGGGGAGTCCCTGGTGAGAGGTGTACCGCCAAGGCGCCCGTCGCGCGCTCGGTGCGGTCCCGCGGTTCGATGTCGAGAGAGCGCGCTCCGCTCCGTCCCGGGGAGAGGGCGGCGACCGGCGCCGCTTCCGACGGAGGGATGCACGCGATGGAGCAGCAGGAGATCGACGGCGAGCTGGCGGACGCGACGGAGCTGCTCGACTCGCCGTCCGCCCTCCACCTCGCCTACACCGCGCAGGACGGCACGCCGCGGGTCGTGCCGGCGGGGTTCTGGTGGACCGGCCGGGAGCTGGTGCTCTCCACGGCGGAGACGGCGCCCAAGGTCGCCGCGCTCCGGGCCCGCCCGGAGGTGGCTCTGTCCCTCGTGGACGGCGACGCGCCCTCGGGGGCGCGGTCGCTGTCCGTGCGCGGCCGCGCGGAGATCACGATCGTCGACGGCGTGGTGCCGGAGTACCTCGCCGCCGCCGGCAAGGGCATGGCCGGCGACGACCTCGCGCAGTTCGAGCAGGCCTGCCGCGCGCTCTACGACCGCATGGCGCGCATCGCCGTCGTGCCGACCTGGGCCCGCTACTACGACTTCGGCACCGGCCGGATCCCGACGTTCCTCCAGGAGCTCGCCGCGCGAGGCGGCGCGGGGCGCGGCTGAGCCGGACGGCCTCTCGCCGAGCTCCCGCGTCAGGACCCGAGCAGCCTGGCCTTCTGGGCGGCGAACTCCTCGTCCGTGAGGACGCCGCTGTCGCGCAGGCGGCCCAGCTTCTCCAGCTGCGCGATGACGTCGTCGCCGCTTGCAGCCGCCGGGGCCAGGGGCGGCGGCGCGTACTGCTGAGGCGGCGGCGCGTACTGCGGCTGGGGCTCCGCGTACTGCTCCTGCGCCGCCCAGCGGCCGGCCTGACGTCGTGACACCCGGTTCGACACCGCGGTCGCGGTGCCCGCGACCACCGCGGTCCGGGCGACCCCTCGTAGCAGTCCCATCTCACTCCTCCTCGAGCGCGTCGAGCGCCGCGACGACGTCGTCCACCGGGATGCGGCCGCTGGACACGACCTCCGCGCCGGCCTCGCGCATGGCGGCGACGAAGGGTCCCGCCCACGTGTTCTCGTACACGATCATCCCGACGGCGCTGCCCGGTTCCACGAGGGAGGCGCCGCGCGCCAGGTCGTCGTCGTCGAGCAGCCCGGACGTCGCCCCCTCGAACACCGCGAGGTCCAGCTGGCCGTCGTCGTCGAGGTCGCTGAGCGCCACCCCGACGACGCCGGTGTCGGTCACCCTCGCGACGCGCAGGTCGAGGATCCGGATGATCCCGCGCTCCACGAGGTCCAGGAGCGCGGCCAGCCCCTTGCCCTGCAGCCTCGCGCCGGGGAACTCCAGGACGAGGTAGTCGATCGGTCCCACCTGCTGCTCTGTCATCGAGGTCCTCCTGCGACGGTGCCAGCCCTGTCGGTCGCGGCACGTGCGGCCGCGACGGACGGGCTGGCATGGCCCGCGCGCGGCGGGTGCGGCAGCACCCAGCGTCTCTCTCCGCCCGGCGAGCGGCCATGCGACGGCGAGATATCACCCGGCCCGGCCCGGTGATGAGTCCCGTCAGCGACCGTCCCGGGCCGGCGCGAGCGACGCGAACGCGGCCACCAGGGCGACGACGGCGGCGAACCAGTAGCCGGTGGCGAACGTGTCGAACCCGGGGTCCACCAGGGCCGCGGCGGCGACGCTGGACACGGCCGAGACACCGGTCGCGGCGCCGAACTCGTGGAACGTGCTCAGCGCGCCGGAGGCCACGCCCGCCTCGTGCGGCTGGGCGGCGGAGAACAGGCTCCCGGCGGCCGCGACGAACACGGCTCCCACGCCGAACCCGGCGACGGTGATGCCGACCACGAGCACCGTCATCGAGAAGATGCCGGCCGCCGCGGCCAGGCCGACGGCGGCCACCAGCAGCCCGGCGACGGACACGGTGCGCACCCCGAGGCGGGGGAGGGCACGGCCGGCGAGGCTCGACCCGAGGATGGTGCCCACCGCGACGGGCAGGAACGTCAGCCCCGTGTCCAGCGGGCTGAAGCCGTGCAGCTGCTGCAGCGTGAACGAGCCGAGGAAGAACACGGAGATCATCAGCGCCGTGGCGACGAAGATCAGCCCGAGGCCGCGCAGCACCGGCCGCCGGGTGAGCATGGCCGGGTCCACGAGGGGTGCGGCGGACGCGCGCAGGTGACGCGCGAGCAGCACGTACCCGATGACGCCGACGAGCAGGGCGACCAGGGTCGGCGCGCTCAGCCAGCCGGAGTCGCCGGCGGTGACGAGCCCGAACACGACGGCGGCGGTCGCGCCGGTGGCGAGGGCGGCGCCGAGCACGTCGAGCCGCCCGCCCGACCCGGGCCACGGCCGCACCCACCGGAACAGGGCCAGGAGCAGCAACGCCCCGACGGGGACGTTGACGTAGAACACCCAGGGCCAGCCCGGGCCGGACGTGAGGAGGCCGCCCACCAGCACGCCGACGGCGGCGCCCGCGCCGCCGAGCGCCGACCAGACGCCGATGGCGCGCGACAGCTCGGGCCCGCTGAACGAGCGCACGATGACGGACAGCGCGGCGGGCGACATGGCCGCCGCGCCGACGCCCTGCAGGCCGCGGGCGGCGAGCAGCAGCTCAGGCGACCTCGCGAGCCCGGCGAGCAGCGAGGCGAGGGTGAACAGCGCGAGCCCGGCGAGCACGACGCGCCGCGGCCCGAGGACGTCGGCGGCCTTGCCGCCGAGCAGCATCAGCCCGCCGAAGACCAGGGCGTAGACGCTCGCCACCCAGGTGAGGCCGGAGCGGTCGAGGCCGAGGTCGGCGCCCATCTCCGGGAGGGCGATCGCGACCACGGTGACGTCGACGATGAGCATCAGCTGGGCGATGCCGAGCAGCGCGAGGATGCGCCAGCGCCGGGGATCGGGCGCGGCGGTCTGGTCCTGGCCGTTCTGGTCCTGGCCGGTCTTCTCCGGAGCGGGCTGTTCTGACGGGGTCATGGCACGGTCCCTCGATGAGTCGAGCACGAATAAGTCGAACACACCTGTTCGAGTAAATTAACTCGAACAGGTGTGTCCGACAAGAGGGATGTGCGGGTGACTTCCGGGAGGGGCGACGTCAGGCGGACAGGGCGGCGAGCGTCGTGCCGCGGACGAGCGCCGGGGCCTCCTCCGCGGTGATCTCGCCGCGGTGCACCGCGGCGGAGGCGCCGTGGAGGATCGCCTGGATCACGCTGAGCTGCCAGTCGATCGGCATGTCGTCGCGGAACTCGCCGATGTCTCGCCCTCGCTCGAGCACGCCGCGCGCGCGGGTCATCGGGCCTTCGTGGGCCCGTCGCATCTCGTCGGGCGGCAGCACCTGGGACCCGGCCACCACGAGCGCCCCGAACCGGTGGGTCAGGTGCCAGGTCGCCTCCAGCATGCGGCCGAGGGCGTCCCGGGGGTCGCCGCCCAGGTCCATCCGCCCCATGGCCTCGTCGGTCTGGGCGATCGCGCGGTCCACGACCTCGCGCACGAGCGTCGCCCGCGAGTCGAAGTGCCCGTAGAGGGTGACCCGGCCGACGCCCGCGGCCTTGGCGATCTCGTTGATGCTCGCGTCCGGGTCGGTCGCCAGCACCCGGGTGGCCGCGGCCAGGATCGCCTCGACGTTGCGGACGGCGTCGGCGCGCTTGGCGCGGTCCCGGCCGCCGTTGGCCGTCGTCTCCGTCGTCTGCGCGGGTGTCGTGGCCACGGGCTCCTCCAAGGTTGTACAGGGGTGTCCAGGTTAACGGCCCGGGCTCGTGAAGCGGTGGCAGTCGACCTCGACGGCGCCGCCCGGCACCGGCGCCCGGTGCGCGAACCGGCCCTCGTCGACCCAGCCCTGCCGCGCGTAGAAGCGTCGGGCTGGCGCGTTCCCCGTCGCGACGGCGAGCCAGGCGCGCGAGTGCCCGGCGTCCCGGACGGCCTGCGCAGCGCGGCGCAGGAGCGTGCCACCGACGTCGGCGCCACGGGCCGCGCGGTCGACGTAGAGCTGGTCCACCTCGTCCCCGGCGATCATGACGAAGCCGACGACGGCGCCCCCGTGCACGGCGACGGTCGTGTCGGCCACGCGCCCGCGGGCGCGCTCCGGGAACGACGCCGGGGTGCGCGCCGCCACGAGCGCGGCGGGCACGTGGCCCAGGTGGGCGTCCGCCCAGCCCTCGCGCCAGATCCGCGCGACGGCGTCGGTGTCGTCCGCCGTCGCGGGCCGGAGCTCTACCGGCGTGGCCGGCGCGGCCGGTGACGTCATGGTGTGCGGCATCGTCGTCCGCCCTTCCGCTAACTCGAACAAGTGTGTACAGTTTATCGCGCTCGATCGTCAGCGGTTCACCTCACGCGGTTCGCACGCACGAGAGCGAGAAGACCATGACCCAGGACCAGGCGGCAGGCACGTCGACGGCCGCGGCCGACCGGCGTTCGGTGTTCGGCAGGGTGTGGCCCGCGGCGCTCGGGGTGCTCGTCGCGGCGGCGACCGCGATCGGGCTCGCCGACGCGCGCGACGTCGCGCCGGTGCTCGCCGCCTCCGGCCTCGTCTACCTGGCGGCCGCCGCGCTCGGCCGGCCGACCGCCGCGTGGCCCGCGTTCGGCGTGACCTTCGTGCTGATCGGCGTCGCCAAGGTCACCGACCTCGACCCGACGCCCTGGATGATCGGCCTCGCCGTGGCGCTGGCCGTCGTGGGCCTCGCGGCCGGGCGGAGGCGTCCTGCGTGGTCCTTGCCGCTCCAGGCAGCGGCCATGCTCGTCCTGGGGGTCGCCGCGCTGGCCGCCGTCCGGCTGGACGCCATCGCGGGCGGGCTCGTCGTCGCCGTCGGGCTGCTCGGGCACGCCGCCTGGGACGCCTACCACCACCGCACCGGCCGGGTCGTCGCCCGCTCGCTCGCGGAGTTCTGCGGCGTGCTCGACGTGATCCTCGCCGTCGCGCTCGCCGTGCTCGTGCTGACGGCGTGAGCGAGGGCGCGGGCTAGAGGTCGAGGTCGACCTCGCGGCGGACGTCGCGGTCGGGCTCGAGCACGAAGAACCGGGACACGACGGCGCGATAGAGGCGCAGCTCGGCGGGTGCGACGACGCGGTCGAGCGTCCAGGAGCCCAGGCCCTCGGCGCGGGAGCGGCGGTCGAAGATCGCGAGGCAGCGGTCGCGGTCCGACTCGGGCACCTCGCCCGCGGTGGCCTCGGCGTACACGGCGCGCGGGCGGCCGTCGACGGGCACGGGCGTCTCGAAGACCACGATGCCCACCGCGGCCCGCCCGGCGACGTTCGTCGAGTGGCGCGTGCCGAGCCGGGAGACCCAGACGAGCTCCCGCCCCTCGCGGGCGAACCAGACCGGGGTGGGCCACGGGTTCCCGTCGCCGTCCGCGGACGCGAGGACCAGGTAGCGGCCGTCGTCGAGGACGCGGCGCGCGAGCTCGGCGTCGTCGTCCGTCGCGGGGCCGGGGCTCGCGGGCGGTTCAGGGGCGGGCGTCATCACGGGCCTCCTCGCGGGTGGGACGTCGTCCCCCGTGTCTACACCCATGGTCCGACGCTCGACCTTGCGGTCACGGGTGATCGTCGGACACTATGAACATGTCATATGTCTGATCATTGGGGATCTCACATGCATGCTGGCAGGACGCTCAGAGGACTGGCCGCGGCAGCCGCGGCCGCCGCGATGGCGGCGACGACGGCGGGCGGCGCGGCGGCCGCCCCGCTCGGCGCGACGGCGGGGCGGGGCCCCGTCGTCTACGTCGCGCCGGACGGCGACGACGCCGCGGCGGGCACGAAGGACGCACCGCTGCGCACGATCGAGGCGGGTCGCGACGCGCTCGCCGGCCGCACCAGCGAGGCTCGGCCGGGCACGGTCGAGATCCGCGGCGGCGAGTACGTGCTCGACGACGCGATCGACCTCGAGGGCCGGGCGAACTCGTGGGTCACGTACCGGGCGTACCGGGACGAGGACGTCCGGGTGACCGGGGCGCACGAGCTGGCGACCGACGGCTGGCAGCGGCTCTCCGACCTCTCGATCGACGAGCTGGCCGACCCGGCGCTGTCGTCGAACGCCCGCCTGGACTCCCCGGAGCTGCGCGACGGCGTGTGGGTCTACGACCTGGGCGCCGCCGGCGTCGACCCGGGCACGCTCTACAAGAACGGCTTCAACTGGCTGCCGCAGCCGTTCGCGCCCGAGCTCGTGGTGGACGGCGAGACCCAGACCCTCGCCGAGTACCCCAACGGCGACGGCTGCACCGGCGCCGACGACGGCTGCTACCTGTACGGCAACGGCGCCAAGTGGAAGGTCGACGGGCAGGGCGACCTCACGCAGCCGGACCTGGTGCACCGGTTCGGGGAGGAGAACGACTGGGCCGCGAGCGGCACGACCCCGCGGGCGCAGTTCGAGGACAAGAAGCAGCAGCTCGACGACCCGGCCCAGCGCGACACCTGGTCGCAGGACGAGATGCGGGCGATGACGCCGCCGCTGTACGAGGTGGGCGGTCGTCTGCTCGACGGCGACCGGTACCAGAGGTGGGCGCCCGAGGCCGTGCCGACGATCGAGGACCGCGGCACGCGCGGGTTCGGCGAGTACGCCGACGTCCCCGTCCAGGCGGACCCGGCGTGGGTCGACGACATCGACAACACCCGCTACGAGACCGAGGGGTGGCTGTCGGGCTACCTCGGCAACAACTACGCGAACGACATGGTGCGGATGCTGTCGTGGAGCGGCACCACGATGTACGCGAAGTACCCGTCGATGTACTGGCCGCGCGACGACTACACCAAGGTCAAGGCCGTGAACGTGCTCTCCGAGCTGGACGCCGAGGGTGAGTACTACGTCGACCGCTACGACGACAACGACGTCCTGTACTTCAAGCCCGCCGGCGACGCCGTCGACGGCAAGCAGATCACCCTGCGCGCCTTCGACGACAACCTCTTCCGCCTCGAGGGCACGACCGGGGTGACGATCCGCGGGCTGAGCCTGTCCGACTCGCTGGTCAGCGGCGTCCAGCTGCTCGACGCCGAGAGGACGCTGATCGACGACGTGGAGATCTCCAACGTCAGCATGGACGCCGTGCGGATCGGCGAGACCACCGAGTCGATCACCGCCCTGCCGGACTACGAGACGGTGCGGGGCGGGCACGACAACGTCGTGCAGAACTCGTTCCTGCACGACCTGGGCGGCGGCGGCGTCCTGCTCGGCGGGGGCGACCGCAGCTCCCTGGAGCGCGGCGACAACGTCGCCAGGAACAACGAGATCGCCCGCTTCTCGCAGCTCGCGACGTACACGCCGGCCGGCTACCTGTACGGCGTCGGGAACTCGTTCGAGAAGAACTACGTCCACGACGCGCCGCACATGGCGGTGCAGATCATGGGCAACGACATGAGGGTCAACGGCAACTACTTCGCCGACCTCGTGACGAACGCCGGCGACCAGGGCGTCGTCTACACGGGGCGCGACTACACCTACCTGGGCAACGAGGTGGCGTACAACTTCTTCGAGCGGATCGGCGGTTCCAACGACGCCTTCTACATGGACGACGGCGTCTCCGGCATGCGGTTCCACCACAACGTCGTGAAGGACGCGCACTCCGGCGTGTTCTTCCAGTCCGGGCACAGCAACACCGCCACGGACAACGTGTTCGTGGACGTCGACCGCACCGGCCACGACCAGCTGTACCACCGCAACGGCGAGCGCGGCCTGCCGGTCGCGAACGGCTGGGTGGTGCAGAGCCGCTTCAACGCCTTCCTCGACGTCCGCGAGGGCGAGAAGTACAGCGCCACGCCCGAGGACGTCGCCCGCTGGCGCACGCACTACACGGACGGCAGGGCCAGGTACTCCGACGGCACGAAGATCCTGTTCCCCCAGATCGACGACTGGTACGTGCCGCGCGTCGCCGCGACGGGCGTCGACTGCCGGGCCGCGGACTACGGCGTCGCCGCGGGCTGCGACCGCGCCACCGTCTGGGAGGACCCGGACTCGGTCTACGTGCCGGCGCGCAACGTGCTCGACCGGTCGGTGATCATCGGGGGCGGCGAGTACGAGTTCGGCCAGAGCTCGTTCGCCGACCCCGCCGCCACCTACCGGCTGGACACCTGGAGCGACCGGATCAACACGAACCTCAGCAAGCCCGGCTCCGTCGAGGCCGCCGGCCTCGACCTGGCGACGCTGAAGTTCTCCCCGCGCGGCGAGGTGGCCATGACGCTCGGTCGCGACTGGGTCGCGACCTGGAACCGCCTGGTCACGCTCGACGGCGTCGGGCGCCCGGGTCAGGACGTCAGGGAGGCGAGCACGTCGCGGTAGTGGGAGTTCTCCATGACGCCGAGCACGTTGCCGAACGGGTCGACGACGGCCGCGGTGACGAACCCGGGGCCGCGCTCGATCGGCTCCTGGTAGGAGGCGGCTCCCAGCTCCAGCAGCCGCGCGAAGGCGCCGCGGACGTCGTCGACCGCCCAGTAGGCGACGGCGCCCGCGGCGTCGTCGGGCTGCGGGGGAGCGAAGCGCCGGTCCATGATCCCGAGCTCGTGCTGGTAGTCGCCGATGCGGAACTCCGCGTAGGCGAGCGCCCCGCCGGCCTCGCGGGCGAAGTAGGCCTCGGCGCCCAGCACCTCGGCGTACCAGTCGCGGGCGGCGGCGACGTCGTCGGCCAGGTAGGTGATGGTGGTCAGTCCGCGCAGCATGTCGGCTCCCCGTGCTCGATGTGTGGGTAGGTATCGGTCGGTGTGGTCGAGGCCCGGTGACCTCGTGAGCACCACTCTTCCGTCCAAAGTGCTCACCTTCTGACCACTTTTCATGGCAGTCTCGGACCATGCGCGCCGACCGACTCATCCAGGTGCTGCTCCACCTCCAGTCACGCCCCCGCGTGACGGCGGCCGAGCTCGCCGACGCGCTCGAGGTCTCAGTGGCGACCGCCCGTCGGGACCTCGAGGCGCTGTCGGCCGCGGGCGTGCCGGTCTACCCGCAGCCGGGCCGCGGCGGCGGGTGGTCGCTGCTCGGCGGGTCGCGCACGGACCTCAGCGGCCTCACGGCGCCCGAGGCGCGGGCGCTCTTCCTGCTCGCGGGCCCGGGAGCGGCGTCGTCCGACCACGCGAGGGCGGCGCTGCGCAAGCTCGTGCGCGCCCTGCCCTCCACCTTCCGGGCCGAGGCCGAGGCGGCCGCCGCGGCCGTGGTCGTGGACCGCGAGGGCTGGAGCGCGGCCGGCCGCACCCGGCCGCCGGAGGTGGACGCGCTGCAGCGCGCCGTCGTCGAGCGCCGTCGCGTGCGGATCGACTACACGGGCGCGACCGGACGCTCCTCGCGGCGCGTCCTCGACCCCTGGGGGCTCGTCGACAAGGAGGGCGCCTGGTACCTGATCGCGGGCACGGACCGTGGCCCGCGCACGTTCCGCGTCGACCGCATCGGTGCGCTGGACCTCACCGACGAGCCCGCCGTCGTGCCCGACGACGTCGACCTGCAGGCCGAGTGGGACCGCGTCGTCGGCGAGGTCGAGGCGAAGCGGTCCGCGACGTGGGCCACCGTGCGCGTGGCCCCGGAGCACGTCGACGTGCTGCGCGCCCAGTTCGGGCGGCACACGGTCGTGACGGACGACGACCCCGCCGTCGACCCCGCTGCCCGGGACGCCGGCCGGGTGACCGTGCGGGTCGCCGCGCCCACGCCGCTCGACGTCGCGCGCCACCTGGCCGGCTGGGGCGCGCAGGCCGACGTCGTCGGTCCGGCCGAGGTGCGCGCGGAGCTCGCCCGCCTCGGGACGGAGCTGGTGGCGGCGCACGGCGGGACGACGGCCGGCGCCCGGCCGTGACCGGGAATCACGGCCGGGCGCCGGGGCGGTGCGGCGTCACAGGCAGACGTGCGAGCTGCCCTCCCGCACCGTGGCGCGCAGGGTGGTGCCGGGTCGCGGCGTCACCTGCAGGCGCGCGGTGCCGGTGGCGTTGACGTCGAAGCACGCGCCGTCGCGGGTGAGCGCGAAGTCGCGCACGACGACGCGCCCGCCGGTCGACCGGAACACGGTCCGCCCGTCCCGCTCCAGCACGGTGGCGCCCGGGCTCACCGTCGCGCCGTACGTGTGCCCGCCCACCCGCACGTCGTCCACGGAGTTGCGGCCCGGCAGGGCGTGCGAGCCGAAGGTGACCGACCCGGGCCGACCCCACGCGTCCTCGGCCACGAGCTCGTGCACGGCCATCAGGGGCATGACGTTCGACCAGGTGTAGTAGCGCCACGCGCTGTCCACCGCCGAGGCGTTGATGACCTGACCGGGCTCGGGGTCGAAGTACTCGGGGAAGAAGCCGTTCTCGTCCCAGCTGTCGAGGTACATGCTCGTGCTCTTCGCCGCCAGCTCGCCTGCGGCCCCGTCGAGCCCGTACCGCTTGAGGCCGTCGTAGACCGTCGCGTTCATCGGCGGCCAGACGGCGCCGCGCCACTGCTCGCAGGTGTTCTCCTCGCCCCAGCCCACGTAGTACGTGTACTCGTCGGACGTCGTCGCGGAGACGTCACCGTTCGCGCAGTACTCCGCGTCGTCGCGGCTGATGCTCGGGATCGCGTACTCGCCCCAGAACTGCTCCGGGTCGAGCAGGTTCTCCTCCACCGTGCGCTGCGCGCGCGCGGGCGTGGCGAGGCCGCCGAACAGGGGGTAGAAGATCGTGGGCGTGACGACGTTCCCCCACGTCCCGTCGAGGTTGCGGTCGAGGTACATGCCGCGCTCTTCGTTCCAGAGGGTGTCGTTCGCGGCGCGCTTGGTCCGCGCCAGGACGGCGGCGAACCGGTGGGCGTCGTCGGGTCGGTCGAGCGCGGTGGCGAGCTCGGTCAGCGAGTCGGCCATCAGCGCGTAGTAGGAGGTCAGCGCGACGTCGGTGAGGTCGGTGTTGTCGCGCTCGTCGCCGCTGCCGCCCTCCTTGGCGATGCGGTCGCCCGCGAGGTAGAGGGGCAGGTCGTCGAGGCCGAGGTGGTTGCCGATCTTGCTCGGGTCCGCCTCGTACGGCGCCTCCAGGAGCCCGTCGTCGTTCACGTCCCACTCGGGCAGCTTGTCGAAGAACTCCACGAGCGCGGGGTACGCCTGCTCGACGAGCTCGCGGTCGCCCGTGGCGTCGTAGATCCGCTTGACGGCGTAGGCGTGCATCGGGCCCGCGTGCAGCTGGTCGTAGCGCGGCCCGCCGGAGGCGAACAGCACCCGCTCGTGCTGGCGCGCCAGGTCCGGGTCCACGGTGAGCGCGGTGATCGCGTCCCAGGCGGAGTCCCAGCCGGTGAAGATCGAGTCGTTCTCCGACCCGCCGCGGCCCCAGCCCCACACGAGGAAGCTCTGGCGCGACTGCTCGTCGTAGTTCGCGTTGAGGGCCATGGCGGTGCGCATCGCGGTCGCCGCGCGGCCCGCCGGCCCGCTCCCGCTGAGGGTGCCCTCGTCGGCCTTCGCCCGGGCCCGGGCGAGGGTGCCGAGGATGCTGCCGCGGCCGGGGCGAGCCGTCGGGGGCTCGTCCGCCACGCTCGTGGTGAACGTGATCGTCTCGCCCTCCTCGAGGTCGTACCGCAGGGCCGCCGCGGCGTCGCCCGCGGCGCTCTCCTCGCCCTGCATCGCGGCGACCAGGTCGTCCTCCGACGCGTAGGCCGCGGCCTCGTCCGGCGCCTGCGTCGGGAGCAGGGCGAAGTGGCCGACCTCCGACGGGTCGTCGAGCCCGACCCCGGTGGCGCGGACGCCGCGCTCGGTCATCTCGTAGGAATTGTCCTCGTCCCACGGCGCCGCGGCCTCGAGGAAGACGGTGGCGTCGGCGTCGCGTGCCGTGACCGACCCGACCAGGGTGTTCGGCGCGGTGCGGGCGAACCGCAGGACGATCGTCTGCTTGTCGCGCTGCGTCTGGTCGTAGCGCGCCTGGAGGGTCGGCAGCTGCTCGCGTGCCTGCTCCACCTGCTCGGCGGACCACTCGTCCGGGTGGTCGAGGATCTCGCGCAGCGCCCCGAGGCGGTCGGGGGTGATGGAGCGGTCGTCGCTGCTGATCTCCACCTCGTAGTACGAGCCGTCCACGGTCACCGGGCCGACGTGGGCGACGTTGTTGAGAAGGCCCTGGTTCTCCCGGACGAGCTTCCCGGCGGACGTCAGCAGGTCGACCCGGAGGGCGAACCGGCTCTCGCCCTCGCCGACGAGGAGGGCGCCGTTGTCGTCCCGCTCGACGTAGCCGGGCAGGGCGAAGGGGCGCTGGAGCCCGACGTCGGTGTCGGGCGGCCCGCCCGCGCCCGTCGCGCCCCCGGCGGGGACGGCGACGGTCGCGAGCAGCGCGGCCGCGGCGCCGAGGACGACGGGCGCGCGGCGCAGGGCTCGGGTGTTCTGGCGGTCGGTCATGGCTGCTCCTGGTCTGTGAGCGCTCACATGCGTGGACGGAAGGACGGCCGTGCCCGCGCGCGGGGGGGGGGGGGGCGGGACCCGCCGCCGCAACCAAGCGCGCCGTCCGGGATAACAGGTCACGCTCCCGGGG
>NZ_JBHTVT010000040.1:0-14637 GCF_042792795.1 Isoptericola sp. NPDC056605
GGGGGGGGGCGTGTTCACCACCCCCCCCCCTGCCTTTTCTCTCCCCCCCCCCCCCCCCCCCGGGCGGGGGCCCCCCCCCCCGGCGCCGGCCGCCCCCCCCCCCACCGCCTGTCCGTCGTTCGGGGACTCTCGTCCCGGGCTGTGTGACGCACGCCGCGCCCGCATCGTGGGCACGCCCGGTGGGCGCACGGAGGCGACGGGATAAGGTGGAGGCCGTCAGAACGACGCCCTGGGAGCCCGCCTCGAGGGGCACGAGAACCGACACCCTTTAACACCGTCCCGTGAGGCGGAGAAGGAGGTCGCCAGTGACTGCTGGCACCGGCATGCCCGGAACACCCGATCAGCCCGACGTCCCCGAGGGGACCGTCGTGCTCGGCGCGAGCGACGTCGCCCGCGCCCTCACCCGTATCGCGCACGAGATCGTCGAGCGCGCCAAGGGAGCCCAGGACGTGGTCCTGCTCGGTATCCCGACCCGCGGGGTCACCCTGGCCGCCCGCCTCGCGCAGCGGCTCGCGAGCATCGACCCCGCCTTCGACCCGGAGCGCGACCTCGGCGAGCTGGACGTCACGATGTACCGCGACGACCTGCGCCGCCAGCCCACCCGTGCGGTCGGCGTCACGCGGCTGCCCGCGGCCGGGATCGAGGGCAAGACCGTCGTCCTGGTCGACGACGTCCTCTTCTCCGGCCGCACGATCCGTGCCGCGCTCGACGCCATCGGCGACCTCGGCCGACCGCAGGCGGTGCGCCTCGCGTGCCTGGTGGACCGCGGTCACCGCGAGCTGCCGATCCGCCCCGACTTCGTGGGCAAGAACCTCCCCACCGCCCAGACGGAGCGGGTGCGCGTGCTGCTCGCGGAGGTGGACGGCTCGGACGCCGTGGTGATCAGCGGCCGCGAGCCCGGCGCCGCGACCCCGGGCGAGGGGGGCGACCGATGAGGCACCTGCTCTCCACCGCGGACCTGGCCAAGGACGAGGCGATCGAGCTCCTCGACACCGCCGCGCAGATGGCCGCGACGCAGTCCCGCGAGATCAAGAAGCTGCCGACGCTGCGCGGTCGCACCGTGGTGAACCTGTTCTTCGAGGACTCCACGCGTACCCGCATCTCGTTCGAGACGGCCGCCAAGCGGCTGTCCGCGGACGTCATCAACTTCTCGGCCAAGGGGTCGAGCGTCTCCAAGGGCGAGTCCCTCAAGGACACCGCGCTCACCCTGCACGCCATGGGCGCCGACGCCGTGGTGGTGCGGCACTGGGCCTCGGGAGCCCCGTACCAGCTCGCGCACGCCGGCTGGCTCGACGCGGCCGTGCTCAACGCCGGCGACGGCACGCACATGCACCCCACGCAGGCGCTGCTCGACGCCTACACGATCCGCCGCCACCTCGGCGGCCACGGCGGCGGCCTGCGCCGCGGAGGGGACGACGGCGTCGGCGCCGACCTCGCGGGCGTCAAGGTCGCGATCGTGGGCGACGTCCTGCACTCGCGCGTCGCCCGCGCCAACGTGTGGCTGCTGCGCACGCTCGGCGCCGAGGTGACGCTCGTCTCGCCGCCCACGCTGCTGCCGGTCGGGGTCGAGTCGTGGCCCTGCCGGACGTCCTACGACCTGGACGCCACGCTCGCCGACTGGCAGCCGGACGCCGTGATGATGCTCCGCGTGCAGCGCGAGCGGATGTCCGGCGGCGCGGGCGCGTTCTTCCCGAGCCCGCTGGAGTACACCCGCTACTTCGGCCTCGACGGTCGCCGCCTGGCGCTGCTGCCCGCGCACTCGATCGTCATGCACCCGGGCCCGATGAACCGCGGCCTGGAGATCTCCGCCGAGGCGGCCGACTCCGAGCGCGCCGTCATCGTCGAGCAGGTCGCCAACGGCGTCGCGGTGCGCATGGCCGCGCTCTACCTGCTGCTGTCCGGCACCTCCTCGTCCGCCTCCGTGCCCGCTCCTGTGCCCACATCTCTGCCCGCACCTGTCTCGAGCACCACCGAAGGGACCGCCCTGTGACCACGACCTATGTGCTGCGCGGGGCCCGTCCCCTCGGCGGCGAGCCCGCCGACGTCGTCCTCTCCGGCGGCGTGATCACCCAGGTGACGGCCCCCGGCGCCGCCGACGTCCCCGCCGGCGACGACGTCGTGGAGGTCGCCGCCGACGGGCACGTCCTGCTGCCCGGCCTGGTCGACCTGCACACGCACCTGCGCGAGCCGGGCCGCGAGGACGCCGAGACGGTCGCGTCCGGCACCCGTGCCGCGGCGGCCGGCGGCTTCACCGCGGTGCACGCCATGGCGAACACCTCGCCGGTCGCCGACACCGCCGGCGTCGTCGAGCAGGTGTGGCGCCTGGGCCAGGAGGCCGGCTGGGTCGACGTGCACCCGGTCGGTGCCGTCACCGTGGGCCTCGGCGGCGAGCGCCTCGCCGAGCTCGGCGCGATGGCCGACTCAGCCGCCCGCGTGCGGGTCTTCTCCGACGACGGCAAGTGCGTGCACGACCCGATCCTCATGCGTCGCGCGCTGGAGTACGTCAAGGCGTTCGACGGCGTCGTCGCGCAGCACGCGCAGGAGCCTCGCCTCACCGAGGGCGCCCAGATGAACGAGGGCGTCGTGTCCGCCGAGATCGGGCTGGCGGGGTGGCCCGCGGTCGCCGAGGAGGCGATCATCGCCCGCGACGTGCTGCTCGCCGAGCACGTCGGCTCACGGCTGCACGTGTGCCACCTGTCCACCGCCGGGTCCGTCGAGATCGTCCGGTGGGCCAAGGGCCGCGGCATCGACGTCACCGCCGAGGTGACGCCGCACCACCTGATCCTCACGGACGAGCTCGCCCGCACGTACGACCCCACGTACAAGGTGAACCCCCCGCTGCGCACGGCCGAGGACGTCGAGGCGGTGCGCGCCGGCCTCGCCGACGGCACCATCGACATCGTCGCCACCGACCACGCCCCGCACACCCGCGAGGACAAGGACTGCGAGTGGGGCGCCGCCGCGTTCGGCATGACCGGGCTGGAGACCGCCCTGTCGGTCGTGCAGCAGACCATGGTCGACACCGGCCGCCTCACCTGGGCCGACGTCGCGCGCGTCCTGTCGACCAACCCCGCCCGGATCGGCCGGGTCACCGATCACGGCCGACCGGTCGCGGTGGGCGAGCCCGCCAACCTCACGCTGGTCGACCCGGCCGCCGCCCGGACGGTCGACGGGGCCGCGCAGGCCACCGCGAGCGGGAACACGCCCTTCGCCGGGCGGGAGCTGCCCGGCCGCGTCGTGGCGACGTTCCTGCGCGGCCGCGCCACGGTGCTGGACGGCGCCCCGGTCGCCGCGCCGGTGGTCGGGCTCGGGGGCGCACGATGAACCTCCCCATGCCCGTGGCCGTCGGGATCTGGGTCGTGATCGGCGTCCTGCTCCTGCTCGTGATCCTCACGGGCCGGCGCCGGCTCGCCGCCCGCACCCGCGGCACCGTCCCCGTGCCCCCTGCCGTGCCCGAGGACCTCGGCGCCCTGCGTCTGGGCCCCCTCGACGCCACCTACGTCTCCTCCACGCTCGCGGGGGACTGGCTGGCCCGCGTCGGCGCGCACCACCTCGGCGACCGCTCCACCGCCCACGTGTCCGTGCACGACGCCGGCGTGCTCGTCGAGCGCGACGGCGCCCCGGACGTGTTCGCCCCCGTGGCCGCCCTGCGCGGCGTCGGCCTCGCCCCCGGCATGGCCGGCAAGTACGTCGGCGCCGACGGCCTGGTCGTCGTCACCTGGGAGGACCCGGAGGCGGACGGCGTGCCCGCCGTCGCCCTCGACACCGGCCTGCGCACCCGCCTCGCGCCCGACCGCTCCCGCCTGGTCGACGCCGTGCGCCACCTCATGACCTCCGCCCCCGCACCGAAGGACGAGCAGTGACCTCCAGCTCCCTGACCAGCCCTGTATCGAGCCCGGCACCGAGCCCGGTACCCAGCTCCGGGCCGGGCACCGCGCCCGCGCCGCACGCGGCACTCCTCGTCCTCGAGGACGGCACGGTCGCCCGCGGCCGCGCCTACGGGGCCCGCGGCGCGACCTTCGGCGAGATCGTGTTCTCCACCGGCATGACCGGCTACCAGGAGACCCTCACCGACCCCTCGTACCACCGGCAGATCGTCGTGATGACGGCCCCGCACGTCGGGAACACCGGCATCAACGACGAGGACCCGGAGTCCGGCAAGATCTGGGTCGCCGGCTACGTGCTGCGCGACCCCGCGCGCCGCGTGTCCTCCTGGCGCGCGGACCGCTCCCTCGAGGAGGAGCTCGCCGCCCAGGGGGTCGTGGGCATCAGCGACGTCGACACCCGCAAGCTCACGCGCCACCTGCGCGAGCTGGGCGTCATGCGCGCCGGGATCTTCTCCGGCGACGCGCTGGTGCGCGAGGTCGCTCCCGGCACGTTCGTGGAGCGGTCGCTGCCCGAGCTGGTCGCCGAGGTGCAGGCCTCCCCGCAGATGGCGGGCGCCAACCTGTCCCCGGAGGTCACGACCGACGAGGCGTACGTCGTCGAGCCGTCGGGCGAGTTCGCCGGGCAGGCCCCGCTCGCGACCGTCGTCGCCGTCGACCTCGGCATCAAGGCCATGACCCCCGCGCGTCTCGCGCAGCGGGGCGTGCGCGTGCACGTCGTGCCCCAGTCGGCCACGATCGCCGACATCGAGGCCCTGCTGCCGACCGACGGCTCGCCCACGGGCGTGTTCTTCTCGAACGGACCCGGCGACCCGTCGTCGGCCACGCACGAGATCGAGCTCCTGCGCGGGGTGCTGGACCGCGGCATCCCGTTCTTCGGCATCTGCTTCGGCAACCAGCTGCTGGGCCGCGCGCTCGGCTACGGCACCTACAAGCTCGGGTACGGCCACCGCGGCATCAACCAGCCCGTCATGGACCGCACCACCGGCAAGGTCGAGGTCACCGCGCACAACCACGGGTTCGCCGTCGACGCGCCCCTCGACGCGGTGTCGAGGGCGCCGCACGACGCCGAGCGCACCGACGGCCGCGCCTACGGGCGCGTCATCGTGTCCCACGTCGGCCTCAACGACCAGGTGGTCGAGGGGCTGACCGCTCTCGACGTGCCGGCCTTCTCCGTGCAGTACCACCCCGAGGCCGCCGCAGGCCCGCACGACAGCGCCTACCTCTTCGACCGCTTCGTCGAGCTCATGACGAGCCGCGAGCCCGTGACCGTCCCCGCCGCCACGCTGGCCGCGCTGAAGGAGAACTGATGCCCCGCCGTTCCGACCTCTCCTCCGTCCTGGTCATCGGCTCCGGCCCGATCGTCATCGGCCAGGCCTGCGAGTTCGACTACTCCGGCACGCAGGCCTGCCGCGTGCTCCGGGAGGAGGGCCTGCGGGTCATCCTCGTGAACTCGAACCCGGCCACGATCATGACCGACCCGGAGTTCGCCGACGCCACGTACGTCGAGCCGATCACCACCGAGGTCCTCACCACGATCATCGCCAAGGAGCGTCCCGACGCCCTGCTGCCCACCCTGGGCGGCCAGACGGCGCTCAACGCGGCCATCGCGCTCGACGAGGCCGGCGTCCTGGAGCAGTACGACGTCGAGCTGATCGGCGCGAACATCCCCGCCATCCAGAAGGGCGAGGACCGCCAGCAGTTCAAGGACGTCGTCGCCAAGTGCGGCGGCGAGTCCGCCCGCTCCGTCATCGTGCACACCGTGGACGAGGCGGTCGCGGCCTCCGCGGACCTCGGCTACCCGATGGTCGTGCGCCCGTCGTTCACCATGGGCGGCCTCGGCTCCGGCTTCGCGTACGACGAGCGCGAGCTGCGCCGCATCGTCGGGCAGGGCCTGCACTACTCGCCGACCACCGAGGTGCTCCTGGAGGAGTCCATCCTCGGCTGGAAGGAGTACGAGCTCGAGCTCATGCGGGACAAGGACGACAACGTCGTGGTCGTCTGCTCGATCGAGAACGTCGACCCGGTCGGCGTGCACACCGGCGACTCGGTCACGGTGGCGCCCGCGATGACGCTCACCGACCGCGAGTACCAGAAGCTGCGCGACATCGGCATCGCCGTCATCCGCGAGGTCGGCGTCGACACGGGCGGCTGCAACATCCAGTTCGCCGTCGACCCGGACACCGGGCGCATCATCGTCATCGAGATGAACCCGCGCGTGTCGCGCTCCTCGGCCCTCGCGTCGAAGGCGACGGGCTTCCCGATCGCGAAGATCGCGGCCAAGCTCGCCGTGGGCTACACGCTCGACGAGATCCCGAACGACATCACGCGCGTCACGCCGGCGAGCTTCGAGCCCACGCTCGACTACGTCGTCGTCAAGGTGCCCCGCTTCGCCTTCGAGAAGTTCCCGGCCGCGGACCCGACGCTCACCACGACCATGAAGTCGGTCGGCGAGGCCATGGCGCTGGGCCGCAACTTCACCGAGGCCCTCGGCAAGGCCCTGCGCTCGATCGACAAGGGCGGCGTCGCGTTCCACTGGGACGGCGCCGCGCCGTCCGGGGCGGAGCTGGACCAGCTTCTCGCCGAGATCGTGCGCCCCACGGAGCACCGCATGGTCGGCGTGCAGCAGGCGCTGCGTGCGGTCGTCGCCGGGCACACGACGCTCGAGGCGGTCTTCGACGCGACGAAGATCGACCCCTGGTTCCTCGACCAGATCCTGCTCATGAACGAGGTCGCCGCGGAGGTGGCCGCCGGCCCGACCCTCACCGAGGACGTGCTGCGCCGCGCCAAGCGGCACGGTCTGTCCGACGTGCAGGTCGCGCGCCTGCGCGGCATGGGTCCGGCGGGGGAGGCCACCGTCCGCGAGGTCCGACGGGCGCTCGGCGTCCGGCCCGTCTACAAGACGGTCGACACCTGCGCCGCCGAGTTCGCGGCCCGCACGCCGTACCACTACTCGTCCTACGACGAGGAGACCGAGGTGGCGCCGCGCGAGCGCGAGGCCGTGATCATCCTCGGGTCGGGCCCGAACCGGATCGGCCAGGGCATCGAGTTCGACTACTCGTGCGTGCACGCCGCCCTGACCCTCTCCGAGCGCTACGAGACGGTCATGGTCAACTGCAACCCGGAGACCGTCTCGACGGACTACGACACCTCGGACCGTCTCTACTTCGAGCCGCTGACGTTCGAGGACGTGCTCGAGGTCTACGAGGCCGAGCTCGCCGCGGGCCCCGTCAAGGGCGTCATCGTGCAGCTCGGCGGGCAGACGCCGCTCGCCCTCGCGCAGCGCCTCGCGGACGCCGGCGTGCCGATCCTCGGCACGTCGCCCGAGGCCATCGACGCCGCCGAGGACCGCGGCATCTTCGGCCAGGTCCTGCTCGACGCCGGCCTTCCGGCCCCCGCGTTCGGTACCGCCCGCTCGCTGGGCCAGGCGCGCGAGGTCGCCGAGACCATCGGCTACCCCGTCCTGGTGCGCCCGTCGTACGTGCTGGGCGGCCGCGGCATGGAGATCGTCTACTCCGCCGAGCAGCTCACCGAGTACGTGGAGCGGGCTCTCGAGGCGGCGGCCGCGGACGAGCGCACGGCGGGCGGCCTGCTGCCGGCGCCGCTGCTCATCGACCGCTTCCTCGACGACGCGATGGAGATCGACGTCGACGCCCTGTACGACGGCGAGGAGATGTTCCTCGGCGGCGTCATGGAGCACATCGAGGAGGCCGGCATCCACTCGGGCGACTCGGCCTGCGTGCTGCCCCCCGTGTCCCTCTCGACGGCCGAGATCGAGCGCATCCGCCGCTCGACCGAGGCGATCGCGAAGGGCGTCGGCGTGCGCGGCCTGCTCAACGTGCAGTACGCGCTCGTCTCGGACGTCCTGTACGTGCTCGAGGCCAACCCGCGCGCGTCGCGCACCGTCCCGTTCGTGTCCAAGGCGACGGGGACCTCGCTGTCCAAGGCGGCGGCCCGGGTCATGGTCGGCGAGTCGATCGCCGAGCTGCGCGCGGCGGGCGTCCTGCCTGCCGAGGGCGACGGCGGGACGCTCGACCTCGGGGCACCGATGGCCGTCAAGGAGGCCGTGCTGCCGTTCAAGCGGTTCCGCACCGCCGAGGGTCAGGTCGTCGACACGGTGCTCGGTCCGGAGATGCGCTCCACCGGCGAGGTCATGGGCTTCGACAAGGACTTCCCGCACGCCTTCGCGAAGTCGCAGGCCGCCGCGTTCGGCGGGCTGCCCACCGCGGGCCGGGTGTTCGTCTCCGTCGCGGACCGGGACAAGCGCTCGATCGTCTTCCCGGTGAAGCGCCTCGCGGAGCTGGGGTTCGAGGTGCTCGCCACGTCCGGCACGGCGCAGGTGCTGCGCCGCAACGGCATCGGCAGCACGGTGGTGCGCAAGTTCTCCCAGGGCCGTGGCGCCGACGGCGAGCCCACGATCGTGGACCTCATCACCGACGGCGAGGTCGACCTCGTGGTGAACTCGCCGTCCGGCCAGGGCGCGCGCGCCGACGGCTACGAGATCCGCGCGGCGACGACGGCGGCCGACAAGCCGATGATCACCACCGTCGACCAGCTCGCCGCGGCGGTGCAGGGCATCGAAGCGGTCCGCGGCGGCCCGTTCGACGTCGCGAGCCTGCAGGAGCACACGGCCGCGACGCACGAGCGGCTCGGGGTCGGGACGACGGCGGCGGTGTCGGCATGAGCGCCGCGCCGGTGCCGTTCGGCGCGCAGCTCGCCGCGGCGATGGACGCCCACGGGCCGCTGTGCGTGGGCATCGACCCGCACGCGTCGCTGCTGGCGGCGTGGGGGCTGGGCGACGACGCCGCGGGGGTGCGTGAGTTCGGGCTGCGCGTGGTGGACGCGCTCGGCGGGCGTGTGGCGGCCTTCAAGCCGCAGGCCGCGTTCTTCGAGCGGCACGGCTCGGCCGGCGTCGCCGCGCTGGAGGACGTGATCGCCGCGTCGCGGGCCGTCGGCACGCTGACGGTCGTCGACGCCAAGCGCGGCGACATCGGCTCGACGATGAGCGCGTACGCCGACGCGTTCCTGGCCGACGGCTCCCCGCTCGCGGGCGACGCGGTGACGGTGTCGCCGTACCTGGGCTTCGGCTCGCTGGCGCCGGCCGCCGAGCTGGCCGCCCGCACCGGGCGGGGGATCTTCGTGCTGTGCCTCACCTCCAACAAGGAGGGGCACGAGGTGCAGCACGCCGTCGGGCCCGACGGCGTGAGCGTCGCGGCGTCGGTCGCCGCCCAGGCGGCCGTGCTGAACGCCGGCGCCGTCGCCGAGGGGCTGCCGATGGGCTCGGTCGGCCTCGTCGTGGGCGCCACCGTCGGTGACGCCGCCCGGGAGACCGGGACGGACCTCGTGGCCGTGCACGGTCCGCTGCTGGCGCCCGGCGTGGGCGCGCAGGGCGCGGGGGAGCGGGAGCTCGCCTCGGCCTTCGGGGACGCCCGCCGCCAGGTGCTCGCGTCGTCCTCCCGGGGCGTCCTCGCCGCGGGGCCCGACGCCGACGGGCTGCGCGCCGCCGCGGCGTCGGCCGTCGCGGACGCCCGGGCGGCGCTGCGCCCCTGACGCCGCCCGTCCGCGCGAAGGGCCCGCACCCCTGACGGGGGCGGGCCCTTCGTCGTTCCCGGGCGGGTCAGACCGCGGCGAGCTGCCACACGGACACGTGCCGCTCGCTGTCGGCGGTGAACGGCGTGCGGTCCCAGCCCTCCCAGCGGTGCACCAGGCGCATCCCCGCGAGGCGCGCCATGAGGTCCAGCTCGGCCGGCCACACGTACCGGAACGGCAACCACCGGAACCGGCCGGAGCCGTCGGGCCCGACGGTCACGTGGTTCGACGTGAACCGCTGGGTGACCACGTCGAGCCGGTCGAAGCCCACGTACCCGCCGCCCGCCGCGTCCGGCGCGACGGTGAACGGCACGGTGTCCTGCCCGGGCGGCATGCGTCGCAGCGGCGGCACCCCGACCTCGACGACGAAGTACCCGCCGGGGCGCAGGTGCGCCGCGGCGGTGCGGAAGCAGTCCACCTGGCCGTCCTGCGTCGTGACGTTCCCGATGGTGTTGAAGACGAGGTACGCGACGGCGAACTCGCCGGGCACGCGGGCGCTCGTCATGTCACCGATCGTCACCTCGACGCGGTCGCCGCCCGGCTTGTCCGCGACGCGCGCCGCCATCGCCCGGGACAGCTCGATGCCGTGCACGGGCACGCCGCGCAGGGCGAGCGGCGCGGCGAGGCGGCCGGTGCCGACCGCGAGCTCGAGGGCGGCGCCGTCGCCCGCCAGGTCGGCGAGCACGTCGACCGTGCGCTCGACGACCGCCGGGTCGAACTCGTCGTCGGACGAGGCGTCGTAGGAGGCGGCGACGCTCTCGGGGAACCACCCGTCGTCGGCGGCGTCCGGGGTCTCGTGGGAGTCGGTCGGCATGACCCGACCGTAGGCCGCGGCGCACGGGCAGCAGGAGTCTTTTCCGGGCAGGCGCGCGACCTGCGACGATGTCGTGACCCGAATGCCGCTTTCCTCCCGGTCGCGCGGCGATCCGTCCTGCGCTACGGATTGCCGCCTTCGCAGGTCGTGGCTACTTTCGAGGGAGCAGTTCCCTCAACAGGCGGACCGACAGAGTAGGTGACTTGCGTGGCTCTCCCCCCTCTCACCCCGGAACAGCGTGCTGCGGCCCTCGAGAAGGCGGCCGAGGCTCGGCGCGTCCGCGCGGAGATCAAGAACCGGTTGAAGTACTCCCAGGGCTCCCTCAAGGACGTGATCGAGCAGGGGCAGAAGGACGACGTCGTGGGCAAGCTCAAGGTGGTCTCGCTGCTCGAGTCGCTCCCCGGGGTCGGTAAGGTGAAGGCCCGGGCGATCATGGAGGAGATCGGGATCGCCGAGACCCGCCGGGTCCGCGGCCTCGGGCCGCACCAGGCTTCGGCGCTCATCGAGAGGTTTGGCTGACATTTCCGCACCACCCGCCGGCCGTCCGGCATCGCAGGACTCCCTCGTCACCGCACCCGACAGCACACCTGTCGCCGTGCCCGCGGGAGCGACGCCGGCCCGCCTGACCGTGCTCGCCGGTCCGACGGCCGTCGGCAAGGGCACGGTCTCGGCCGACGTCCGCGCGCGCTACCCGCAGGTGTGGCTGTCCGTGTCGGCGACGACGCGGCCGCCGCGCCCCGGTGAGGTGCACGGCGTGCACTACCTGTTCGTGTCGCCCGAGGATTTCGACCGGATGGTCGCCGAGGGGCAGATGCTCGAGTGGGCGGTGGTGCACGGCCGGCACCGGTACGGCACGCCCCGCGGCCCGGTCGAGGAGCACCTCGCCGCCGGCGTGCCCACCCTGCTGGAGATCGACCTGCAGGGGGCGCGGCAGGTACGGGAGGCCGTCACGGCGATGGGCCTCGCCGCGCAGTTCGTCTTCCTCGCCCCGCCGAGCTTCGACGAGCTGGTGCGGCGTCTGGTGGGCCGTGGCACGGAGGACGCCGAGGAGCGCGAGCGGCGCCTGCGCACGGCGCGGACGGAGCTCGCCGCCGAGGCCGAGTTCGACGTGACGATCGTCAACGACGACGTCACCCACGCCACGGACCGGCTCGCGCGGGTCATGGGCGTGACGTCCGCCGCACCCCGGGTCGCGCTGGAGGACGCCGGGCTTGGGGGGTCCGGGCCCGAGCGCGGGTAGGATGGACCGCTGACCCCCTGACGTCTCGTCACCGCGGCTGTCAGCGAACCCGTCACCGAACTTTGTCTCAACGTTTGTCTGGAGTGTGACCCATGGCCGGAACCGTGGCCCAGCCCATCGGCATCACCGACCCGCCCATCGACGAGCTGCTCGAGCGCACCGACTCGAAGTACGGCCTCGTGCTGTACGCGTCCCAGCGCGCCCGTCAGATCAACGCCTACTACTCGCAGCTCAACGAGGGCCTGCTGGAGAACGTGGGCCCGCTGGTCGAGACCCGCAACCAGGAGAAGCCGCTCTCCATCGCCATGCGCGAGATCAACGAGGGCCTGCTCACCTCGACGCCGGTCGAGGAGAAGCCCGCGGCCGCCGCAGAGCCGGTCGTCGAGCCCGGCGACGAGATCACCTTCTGACGGCCTGACGCCGGTCGGCGACCGGCGTCACCCTGCGGCGACGAGGTAGCGCGCGATGAGGATCCTGCTCGGCGTCAGCGGCGGCATCGCCGCGTACAAGGCCGTGCTGCTGCTGCGGCTGCTGCGCGAGGAGGGGCACACGGTCCGGGTCGTCCCGACCGCGTCCGCCCTGCGCTTCGTCGGCGCGCCGACGTTCGAGGCGCTGTCCGGCGAGCCCGTCACGGACGAGGTCTTCGAGGACGTCGCGCACGTCCCGCACGTGGCGCTCGGCCAGGGCGCCGACCTCGTCGTCGTCGCCCCCGCGACGGCCGACCTGCTCGCCCGGGCGGCGACCGGCCGGGCCGACGACCTCCTCACCTCGACGCTCCTCACCGCACGCTGCCCGGTCGTGATGGCCCCCGCGATGCACACCGAGATGTGGGAGCACCCCGCCACGCGCGCGAACGTGGCGACGCTGCGCGAGCGCGGCGTCACGGTGATCGAGCCGGCGAGCGGCCGCCTCACCGGCGCGGACACCGGGCCGGGGCGGTTGCCCGAGCCGGAGGAGATCGCCCGCGTGGCCCTCGCGGCCGCGACGGGCGCGGGCGCCGCGGAGACCGTGGGCGGGCACCACGGGGACCTGTCCGGCCGCACCGTCGTCGTCTCCGCGGGCGGCACCCGCGAGCCGATCGACCCCGTGCGCTTCATCGGCAACCGGTCCAGCGGGCGCCAGGGCGCCGCGCTGGCGGAGGCCGCGCGCGCCCGCGGCGCCCACGTCACGCTCGTGGCCGCGAACCTGGACGACGCCGTGTGCGAGGCCGCCCGGGCGGCAGGCGTCGTCGTCGTGCCGGTGGAGACCACGGCCGAGCTGCGCGACGCGGTGCGCGCGGGCGCCTCGGACGCGGACGTCGTCGTGATGGCCGCGGCGGTCGCCGACTTCCGCCCGGCCGACGTGCCGGACGCCAAGATCAAGAAGGTGCCGGGCTCGGGCCCGGCGCCGATCACGCTCGTGGAGAACCCCGACGTGCTCGCCGAGCTCGCGCACGACCGGCTGCGCCCCGGCCAGCTCGTCGTCGGCTTCGCGGCCGAGACGGGCGACTCCGACGGCTCCGTGCTCGAGCACGGGCGCCGCAAGGCCCTGCGCAAGGGCGCGGACCTGCTCGCGGTGAACGCGGTCGGCTCCGGGCGCGGCTTCGGCGCCCCCACCAACGCCGTGACGGTGCTCGACGGCACCGGCGACGTCGTGACCGAGGCCGCGGGATCGAAGCGCGAGGTCGCCGACGCCATCTGGGACGTCGTGGCGAAGACGTTGCCCGGCATCTGAGATTCACCCCAGCATGTGAGACATTTCCTGCCGCGAGGGCCTGGTCGGGCGCCCCGCTGCCCGTAGGCTGTCCGCCATGACCGATGCGCTGCGCCTCTTCACGTCCGAGTCCGTGACCGAGGGCCACCCGGACAAGGTGTGCGACCAGATCTCCGACGCGATCCTGGACGCGCTGCTGGCGCAGGACCCCCGCTCGCGCGTGGCGGTGGAGACGATGGTGACCACGGGGCTCGTGCACGTGGCGGGCGAGGTCACCACGGACGCGTACGTCGAGATCCCGCAGATCGTGCGCGAGGTGGTGCGCCGCATCGGCTACACCTCGTCGGCGATCGGGTTCGACGGCGACTCCTGCGGCGTGTCCGTGTCGATCGGGCAGCAGTCGCCCGACATCGCGCAGGGCGTCGACAAGAGCCTGGAGGAGCGCGACGACGCCTCCGGTCCGGGCCTCGACCGCGACCCCCTCGACGCGCAGGGCGCCGGCGACCAGGGCCTCATGTTCGGGTACGCCACGGACGAGACCCCGTCCCTGATGCCGCTGCCCATCTGGACGTCGCACCGGCTCGCCGAGCGCCTGTCGGCCGTGCGCCGGTCGGGGGAGCTGCCCGGGCTGCGCCCCGACGGCAAGACCCAGGTGACGGTCGCGTACGACGGCGACCGGCCGGTGCGGATCGACACCGTCGTGCTGTCCACGCAGCACGACGCCGACATCGTGCAGGAGAAGCTGCAGCGCGAGGTCGCCGACGTCGTCATCGCCCCCGTGCTGGCCCAGGTGGCCCAGGAGACCGGCGTCGAGACGTCCCACGCGCGCCTCATCGTCAACCCGACCGGCAAGTTCGTCGTCGGCGGGCCGCAGGGAGACGCGGGACTCACCGGCCGCAAGATCATCGTCGACACCTACGGCGGGATGGCCCGCCACGGCGGCGGCGCCTTCTCCGGCAAGGACCCGTCGAAGGTCGACCGCTCCGCCGCGTACGCCATGCGCTGGGTCGCGAAGAACGTCGTCGCCGCGGGGCTCGCGCGCCGGTGCGAGGTGCAGGTCGCGTACGCGATCGGCAAGGCGCACCCGGTCGGGCTGTACGTGGAGACGTTCGGCACCGAGACCGTGCCCACCGAGCGGATCGCCGCCGCCATCGAGAGCGTCTTCGACCTGCGCCCCGCCGCGATCATCCGCGACCTCGACCTGCTGCGCCCCGTGTACGCGGCGACCGCCGCCTACGGGCACTTCGGGCGCGACCTGCCGGGGTTCACGTGGGAGCGGACGGACCGCGTCGAGGCGCTGCGCGCCGCGGTCTGATCCGCCTTTCGCGCCTCAGGTCGCGGCCGCGTGGCGGGATGCTTCCTTCGCGCGGACGCGTTCACGGGCGCCAGGGCGCCCTCCACTTCGGGAGGGATACGTC
>NZ_JBHTVT010000041.1:0-9720 GCF_042792795.1 Isoptericola sp. NPDC056605
GGTACGATTCTTGCCGCTAAATTCACTGATTTTCCTTGACAATCCCACATTTCTGTGCTAATTAACATGTCACCCGGGAACTGTCAATAATAAAAAATCCCGCCGGATATTTTTCCAGCGGGTTGTGTCTCGGGCGTGACTCTATTGTTACAGATAGAATAGAAGTCTTCCGCGGCTCCTATTCTACTTAATTTTAACAAATGTTAGTATATATTGTAAATTATTTCACCCTTAACCGTTGACCGACATAAATCTTATTCGCATCCGGGATACGATTAACTGTGGTCAATGTCTTAACGGACACACCGAATTTCTTACCAATTTTCGTCAGGTTGTCGCCCGCCTTTACGGTGTAGAATGTACCGCCGGATGGTGCGGCTCCTGATACCTTCAGGACTTGACCAACACGAATCATATTAACATCTTTAATACCGTTCACTTTCGCCAACTCCTTCACTGACGTATTATATTTCTTTGCAATTGCTGTCAATGTGTCACCCGCCTTAACGGTATATGTCGAGCCGGACGACTTGGCAGGTTTCGCCTTCACTGCGGCTTTGTTCCCGACCTTATCGTATTTCGTCAGCCCGTGGGCTTCGATTGTGGCGATAAGCTTCTTCGCATAGTTCGGGTCTGTCGCATATCCACCCTTTTGGATGGCGGCACAAGCTTGTACATAGTTCGTTTCCCCGACAACAGCCTTATAACGGTCAAGACGGTTATAGAGGTTCACAAGGTCTATGATAGAATCGCGAACAGACTTATACGCCCGGAACCCTGCTTTGATTGTTTTATCGACCCCGTTTAAAACCTCCCACGTGCCCATATGAACGGTTCCAGCGTTCCCGATACCTTTTATACCAAACAGGTTATTTGCACGCGTAGCAAGCCCGGATTTGCCCCAATTTGACTCATGTATGGCTTGTGCTGTGATAACTGAAGGTAAAACTCGACTTACACCGTATAATTTTTGTGCTTCACTTGCAACATTCTCCATGAAACTCATTCTTTTACACTCTCCCTCATTTGTTGTCTCATTTCATTTATTTGTTCGTCTGAAGCGGATTCAATCCATAGTTTTCTATCCTTCTGAAATTGCGCCCGCCAATATCCCGGCGGCTGTACGGTTGTCGCATTATCCGGTACGGAATCAGCCGGAACAATTTCAGGATAGTCGAAGATGAAATCCGAATCATATACGAATACTTGTATCATTTCCATTGCTCCAACCCTCCTAGTAAGGCACTGCCGCGTCTAATGACCAACTGGACACGGCGGACTGATTGTTTCCTGAAAAGCCGACAAACGCCAGTTTACCGTCAGTGTTGATATAAAATTTTGTGAAGCCTGTCGTTCCGTATGCTGTTGCCATGACCGCCTTTTTGTCTGACGGTGAATATGACGCGGGCAATTGTGCAAAGTCAACGCCGAGGTCACACGCCACGTCACCTTTTAGCATGAGGATGTTTCCCCAGCGGGTATACTGCGGTGTTCTTCCTGACGCCTTTGCTCCATTCAATAACGGAAGGTTATACCATGTGAGCGCCATAAAATCATTTTGTGTAAACAGCTGTCGCCAACCCCTGAATACATTGTCAGTGTGTATAACACCAATCCATGACGTATTATCATAGGAACGTGTCAGAACCAATTTCCGCAGACCGTTTGGCGCTGGTAGAATGTCGAGATAGTACCAAGAAGCGTCACCCGGTAACGGTAGTTGATTCCATCCTGTCCCATAATAAAAACCGGGTGGTGCGGTGAATATGCTGTCAGCTGAAGCCAACCGTTTCCGCATTCCTTCAGCATCCGTTAATGCATATTTCTGTGAGAAGTTTTGAACCCCGATAACATCCTGAAGCGATAGATTCGTTGTCTGTAAATCCTTTTGCAGCTGTGTCGCATCCGTAGCAGCTTGATTCCATTTCAAACGTTCAGAATCCGAGACGTGAGGTTTAGCATTTGCGATATGGTTCTTCAGGTTTGTTTCTGATGTCGTCACCCTGTCACTCATACCGTCCCACTTGGTACGGTCTTCAGACGATACGTGTTTGGTCGTGTCCTTTACATGAGCGTCCAAGACTCGGCCGAATGAATCAACGTCAGCCTTCATACTTTGAATTTGTTGGTCAGTTGCACCAGTTGACCCACCGTCCGCGGTATCCTCTAACGCTTGGACTTTTTGCTGAAGCGTCAGAATATCGTTCTTTATCTCATCTGACACGTCCATATGGTCAACGGTGTCCTGAAGCTTTGCCATCTTGTCTTTTAAATCTGAAATACTTGTTTTGACGCCTGTATCATCATAGGGCGGCGTCCGCCTTGACCCGAGTTCAATCAATTAGGACACCTCCACGATTGTGACGACTGTCTCAGTATCAGCGACTAGGTACACGTCAGGGCTTTGGCTATGAACCTTAAATGTTAGCGGGCTGTCGTTAGACGTGAGCGGCGCACCTGTAGTCGTCTCGACACCCTGCTTACCCCAATAAATGACACCCGAGTTAGGCGGGTAGATCGTCAACTCTCGGCGGTTTGTCAGTTTGCTAGAACCTGACTTTGCCATTACAGGCGTGACGCCTACACTCACCCCACCAACCCTAAAGTCATTCATTCCGGCTTCCCGAGTTGGTACAGGTTGTGTCGCCGGGATAGAAGACCCGCCGAGTGTGACAGGCTTATCTATCTCAACACTCCCAATATGCTTGTCGCCTGCCGCAAGCGGCGGTAACGCTGATATATCTACGGTTCCTGTCATCTGCCCAAGCTGAACGGTGTCAATGGACTGTGGTATAGATGACGCTGTAAATTTCTCAATCCAAGATTCGACCCGGACTTTTTCGGGCTGCACGATCGCGGCGTCAAGGTAGATTGTGTGATAGCCGAGCGGTCGCGCCAAAAGCTTTGTTGACCCCGGCGCTACGGCTAAAAGATAATTGTTAGGCGACACGCTCGGGCGCTCGTGTACGTACACGATCTGACTTGTGTTATTTGTTATGGCTGAATGGTTCGGCTTTGTGTCGTCAAAATAAACCGTTGTAATGTCGCCCGGTAGCATGGTGACGGTCTGTTCACGCCATGTACTCTTTTTATGGTCATCCCCCGGCTGTTTGACTAGTTCCGGCATTCTTGTTCACTCCTTTTGCTATTGTAGCGGCTTTCTTGATGTGGTTTGACGCGCTGCGTCCTTTCTTAATGGCTTTGGCTCCCTTAGAAACAGATTTGACAGCACGACCACCCGGAACAAAATCCATTGCGGTGGATGCTGTACCTTTCGCAACGTCTCCGACTGCTGGGAAGGCTTTCATAAAGAACACGATTGCAATGATAGCAAGCCCGAGAATAAGAGACCATCTGAACACGCCGAACATGATATTTGATAAATATGATTTGTCGTCAGTGCCTGAAGATGAAGAATCCCCACCTGTCGCCCCGGCTCCTGACGTTCCTTTGAATGTAATGTCCTTATCATCGTACTGGTGAAGGTTGTTACTGCTGATAATGCCGAGAAGCTTATTTACATAGTTAGGGTCTGTTGCATACCCTCCAGCTTTGATTCCCTTCGCATAGTCCTCAACGCTTTTTGCGTTCTTCAGCTTTGACGCATAACGCGGCTTGGATAATAGTTCCGCGTGGGCGCGTATGGAATCTTGATAGCTGTTGTACTTTGCAAAGCCATCCTTCACGTGATAGGTCTTACCGTTATATACTTCGGTCGTACCCATCGTGGCACTTCCTGCTGTACCTCTTCCCTTTATTCCAAATAGGTTCTTAGAGTAGTAGGCAAGCCCGGACAATCCGCCCGGGTTTGAACCGCCTGATTCTAACATGATTTGACCCAGTATGATGGATGCAGGGATGCCAGTTTCTTTCTGTATGGCTTGCGCGTCTTTGATAAACGGCTTTATATTTACGCCCATACTTCCACCTACTTTGTCAGGATTTTGATTTTCTGACCCGGTTTAATTTTGTTCGGGTCTTTGAGTTTGTTAAACTTGGCTGTTTCCATATACGCGGCTTTTGTACCACCCTTACCATATTTCTGCGTCAATTCTGACAACGTGTCACCTTTTTTCACCGTCACCGTTTTGTATTTTGGTGTAGACGGTTTTTTCGCTGGCGATGGCTTTTTAGCCGGGGTTGACGGTTTTTTAGCAGGTGTTGTCGTTTTGGCAGGTGTTGACGTTCTTCAGCTTTTCCAGTTCTTTATGAAGCTGGTCATTTTCTGTTTCCAAGTTGCTGTATTTCTTCGCTTGATCGGCAAGCTGTTTTGAAATGCTGTCCTTTACTTGGTCAACATACGTTTTGTTTTCCTTGCCAATATCGGTAATGGTGTCGATTACATCTGACTTAAATGATTCTTGGTTCTGCCCCAATTCATTTGCAAAGTTGTTTAAGGCTGTATCAACGCTACCTTCAATGAGAGATTGATTGTTTTGTAGCTGTGCCTGAACCAAGCTTGAATTCATAGGATTGCCATCCAAGTAATCACCCTCTAATGCTTCAGAAGTCACGTACTGTTCTTCCTCAGCAGGACGCCCACGCGTCACAAGGGAGACTAATAGAAAGACCCCAATTGCAACCGACCCGATAATGACAATATTCTTTTTGTTTAATTGGAATTTCTTTTTACCCGGGGAATGACCCCCGGATTCATGACCGACTTGTTCAAATTCCGCCATACCAATATAAGCCTCCTATCGGATCACCGAAATAATGATTCTTAGGGAAGTTTTCTTCATCTACCTGATTTCCGTTTAGATCGACTGTCGCTTTCTCAATACTCATGTTTGTTACTTTGTCGATCAATGCTTCTTTCGGAACCATCGGGTAAATGAAGTTGGCATGTGTTGGGCGTAATTCTTCAGCGTCTCCAATACCTAGCTGCGCGTCAGGTAGCTCCACTGGACGTGAAAGCTCCTGAAGCGCATGAACCCGGTTTTGAAGGTGATAGCCTTCCATCATGCCGCCTTACCTCCCTTGTAATACTTTGATGCCTGAAATTGAATTGCTCGCGATTGTGCTGATAATGGAAGTCGTAGACTTGGCATTTTTCAGGAACAGATAAATACCAATGAGAATCCCGATACCCGCAATCACGTCAAAAAACTTGTTAACCATCCACAAGACCTCCCATGATTTGTTTTACCTTGTCAACGTTCAGGACTGCCATACTTGCGAGAACAAGTACCAAGAACGTGTACGTTATTTTTTCATTTGTGAACATACCCAGCAGGATAACGAAAAAGAGAAAGGTGATAATAAACCGCATAGACTTTGTAAACTCTTGCATAGAATCACCCCTTTACTTCAAGCCAAAACCGCGTTTAAGACCGTTCCAAAACCCATCTATGAAACTGTCTTTAGCGGCTTTTTTGACTTTCTTTTTCTGCTCCGGCTTCATCTTTTGATACTTTTTATACGTGTCGTATCCTGTCGCTTTTTCAACTGCCTTTTTCGCTGTCTTTCCGGCTTCGTCGACGGTTTCTTTTGTAGATTCCCAACCATCTTTTACAACGTCCATCGGTGTAGAAATGTCAGGCGTCATTTTCTGTGCCATCTTTGACAGGTGTTTGCCGCCATAAAAGTCATCAAGAATAATCCATATGGCTGTGAGCGCCAGCGTGAAAAACAAAAGACCTTTTTCCATGTGTTATCCCTTCTTTTTGCGGCGGATAAAGAAGAACCAAAACACGATGATAATAACGGTGAGAACAAGAATTTTAGTCATTGCTTGACGCACCCCCGATTTTTGAAATAACCATTTTCAGATCGGTTAGAATTTCCCGTGTCTGTTCGTTATCCTTTGATTGTTTGAACATGAACCACGCGAGCATTACGCCCATGGCTCCGTTATTTAATAGGATTGAATAGATTTGCTCCACAAGTCACACCCCCTACACCCTTGCCGAGAATAGGAATACGACAAGGAACACAATGCCGAACCCCAGCAAGATTTGTTTTGATGTAATAGGGTCTTGCTTTACGTCATGCTCTTTTGCTGTGTCCTCATCATCGACAAGAGACATTTGATCTTCAGCTTCGGGAACTGTAGACGTTCGGGTACTCATAAACCCCATGTTTGGATATAAGTCTGCGGCATGGTAGAACATTTCACCTAGACCCATTTGTGATGGTGCGTTCATATAAATCCTCCTTCGTAGTAGTCAAATAAGAAAAGGAGGGAAAAGCCCTCCCGCGTGTATTAATGCAAGCGTGAAAGCTTTTCAGCAACGATTTTCACGCGCCCGCCTTTTTGAGTATTGAAGCGAATCCAAAACTCTGTAAGACGTTCGGTGTCAATATAGTCACGAGAGCCGCCGAGGTTTGGCAAGCCTTGGTTAGAGAAGTCAAACACATAAACCCCATCCGGTAAGACATAACCCAAGTCCGAATGATTTCGGGCTGCAAGTGCTGACGGCTTAATGCTGTAAGGGATGTCGGCTTGGTTAAATACCAATTCCAAGTTGCCCGCAAAGTCGCTGTCCTTCAGCGGGTTGCCTGACTCATCCGTAAAGTAAAACATGAGTTTACGGTAGATCGTCCCTGTCTGAAGCTTCACGATATTTTGACCGTTCCCGGTGAACTGTTCGCCTTTTTCGTTTACAAGCTTCAGGACAGAAATATCCGGCATAGCTTGTGGTACAGAAGGGACGGAGAACGTTTCAATTGTCGGCGTGATTTTCAATTGCTTCAGTGTAACGGTGTCTCCAGTAGCCAACTGATACGCGTCTTGCGCGCGTGCTGTATCAATCTGAAGGGAAACGGTTGTCTCCTCGTTTTGTAGCAAGATAAGACCGACCGGGTCACGTTGGTTTAAAGTTAATGGCAGCGCGACTTGGAATTTAATACGCGCGTCTTTACCTGACGTGCTCGCGGCTGTTTCAATGTAAGATAACGCCCGCGGACTTGATGCAGGTAATAGAACGTCTGGATTCAATCGGTTTAAGCTGTATAGGTGAAGGGCTTCGCCTGACACAACAAAAGGACGGAATCCACTGTTTAATTCCAGTGCAATATTTCTGATAATCTGGTATGGTGAAAATGGTTTAGTTGGAATTGCCGCGTTCTGCGATTTGAGAGAGACAGTCGCGTCAAATTCAACTAAAATTTGTGATAGCAGGCGTACTTTCGGTAGGTTGAATGATACCGTTTGTGCGTCCTCTGTCACTGTCTGTGTACCCATCATCTGCCATGTTTGGCGGGTAGCCTGCGAGAATAGTTGAGCCTTTGCCTGTGCTGATAGTTGCTGTTGAGTTGCCATAAATTAAAATTCCTCCTTAGACTTCTGCCGCGATTGTAGATACAACCGGGATATGATATTTTGCTGAAGCTTTCTTAATAATCCACATGAAAACCATCGTGATAAATACAGTAATGAACGTATGAACTAACCATTTAACCTTCATGCTTTTTTCCTCCTTATACTGCGTTTACTAATTGCGTCACACCGTTAACCGGATGCTTCGTGACAATAACCTTTGTTACGACAATGACCATCATTGTGAATAGCGCAATGACAATCATGTTCTTCAGCCCGACACCTGCAAATTTTCGTGTCTCCAAGTCATCACCTCCTTTAAAGCTTCAATTTTGCTAGTACCGGGTTTTGCATACCCACTTTCCAATACCAAAAATTGTGCCCGCCGGGTTGCTCCATAAATTGCGGCATCCCTGTTGCTTTCACAATCTTTTTACGGTCATCCGGGTTTTGCATGGTGAAAATGAAATAGTGTGAACTGTTGGCCATAGCAATGACCGGAATGTCTGTTGGGCGCTGGGTACAAGCCCAAACGACTGCTTCTTTCGAACGCCCGCGCGTGTATAAGGCTTTCAATTCTTTCGGGTAGTTATGGGCGCTTGGCGCGACTTCCATTAATTCGTCTATCCATAGAATCGTATTTTCACGCTTGTACACCCAGCTCATGAGCGCGTTGTAATATTCCGGCTCTAATTCTTCAGCGACCGGGCAATAGATAATTTTCGGCGTCTCGACCTCGGACACGTCTTCCAATCGGTGAACCACAGTAAAGTCCTTACCTTCCTGCAAGCCATGCCACAATTCCTGCCGTTTCTTGCGGCGCTCGTGTACTTCGCCTTTCGTATCAAGCTTTACCACATGGTCTTTCCCAGCGAGATATACCTCAGCGACAACCGATTTACCTGTACCGGTTTGACCACAGATAAAAACGTGTTCGTCATCGCCAATTGTCATTCGCATGTTTTCCACTTCCTTTCGTGCTGTAAGCTTTCACAACACGCTTCACGCCTTTACCTCTTTTCATAGCAGCCATGATGGACGGTTTCGGGATTTTGTCGTAAGGGATTTTCTCCACAACTAAAAATTCCTCGCCCTGTTCGATAATGTCCAAGTGTTCAAACCAATAACGGCTGTATTCATGCATGGGGATGTTGTAATAGAAGTCACCTTGCTTCAGCGTCACCATACCGGACATAGTCGATCATCCCCTCTAAATGGTTGAGGAATTTTAAGACATCAATATCCTCCGAAAGGGATGAGTTGATGTAAGGAGCCGCCAAATTGCTTACTAGTGGGTTCCCCAGATCGTTCAGCAGGCTTTTGATTAGTTCTTTCAGGCGCGCTTTCATTTCCTCGTTGTTCTGTTGGTTGTTTTGGTAGTTCTCGTTTTGGCAAGACATTTTTCTGTACCTCTTTCTTTTTAGGTTGTTTGGATTTCCACATAATGAATTTAGGTATAAAGATCGTAAAGCACGCAATGAGTAACGCTATATGGTCTGCATACTCACTGGCGACACCCGCCACGCCTTCAGACTTCGCCATGATGTTTGCGAGTGGCGTACATATCTGTTCGGCTTCATCGGCGGTTAATGCAAAGTCTTCCATCCCAGGTCGTGCTGCCACGATCGCGCTTGTCGTCAGTAACAGCATTTTCAGCTGGGATGAATCAACATTGCCCGCCGTCTTTTTCTTGGCTGCGCTTTTCTTTTTCGTGCCAGTACCAGGAGGGCGACCGCGTTTCTTTTTCGGCTGTTCCTCCTGGTCACTTCCCGGCACATCTACCATAACCACCCGAGGAGCGTTTTCGCTTTGCTTGGTGCTGGCTGTTCCTCTTCCTCCGGTTCCTCCACTTTTGGCGGTTCCGGTACTGGAATTTCCTGTGCTTGTCCCTGCGGCTGTTCCTTTGTTCCCATCAGGTTTTGGATGTCCTGTAGCAGATTCTTTGCCCATTTTGGCGCGTCCTCCTGTTCCTCTTTTTTCGGTGTTTCTTCAGCAGACGATTTTTCTTCTTTTTCTTCTAGTTCTTTTGGCATAGAAAATAAATCCTCCTTTTGTCCTATTTCTGTTCGATAAATTAAATAATATAGGAACATGTGTTCGATTTCAAGACAAAAAATAAAAATAAATGAATTAATTTCATATTTAATTATTTTTAGGCAAAATAAAAAGCCGGGAAAATGAATTTCCCGACTCTTTTAAAAGTCACACGACACATGCGGACGACTTGTATTTTTAATATAGTCCATATTTCTTTTCTGTCTATTCGTTAGTAAAATTCCCTTGTTTACTTCCTGCTTTAAATCAAAATCGTCAGAACCCATTTTAAGCATAGTAGCAAATTTTCGTCTTTTTAATTCGCCTTTATAAATAGAATAATAGGCTTCTTTTTTCGTTATCATTTCTCCGCGCTCCTGACGCGCCTGTAAGCTTTTTAATTTCTCTAGGATATCATAATATAC
>NZ_JBHTVT010000042.1:0-5729 GCF_042792795.1 Isoptericola sp. NPDC056605
TGTTCGGGGGTATGCGAAAGGCCCACCCCGGTGTGGGGTGGGCCTTTCGTGAATGGGTGTCCGGCGGCGTCCTACTCTCCCACCCCCTCGCGAGGGCAGTACCATCGGCGCTGAAGGGCTAAGCTTCCGGGTTCGGAATGGGACCGGGCGTTTCCCCGACGCTATGACCGCCGTAACTTTATCGAGTTGTCCAGGTCACCCCCTGGTTCCACGGTTGTGGTGGGGGGTGGTGCCCGTTTCTCGGGAACCGCACAGTGGACGCGAAGCAGTGTTATTGACCAAACAGTGTTTGGTAGGTGTGTGAAGTTGTTGGCTTATTAGTACCGGTCAGCTCCGACAGTCTTTGGTCCTGTCTTCCACATCCGGCCTATCTACCCAGTGGTCTAGCTGGGTGCCTTCACCCCACGAGGGGGATGGAAACCTCATCTTGAAGCAGGCTTCCCGCTTAGATGCTTTCAGCGGTTATCCCTTCCGAACGTAGCTAACCAGCCGTGCTCCTGGCGGAACAACTGGCACACCAGAGGTTCGTCCGTCCCGGTCCTCTCGTACTAGGGACAGCCCTTCTCAAGTTTCCTGCGCGCGCAGCGGATAGGGACCGAACTGTCTCACGACGTTCTAAACCCAGCTCGCGTACCGCTTTAATGGGCGAACAGCCCAACCCTTGGGACCTACTCCAGCCCCAGGATGCGACGAGCCGACATCGAGGTGCCAAACCATGCCGTCGATATGGACTCTTGGGCAAGATCAGCCTGTTATCCCCGGGGTACCTTTTATCCGTTGAGCGACGGCGCTTCCACAAGCCACCGCCGGATCACTAGTTCCGACTTTCGTCCCTGCTCGACCTGTCGGTCTCACAGTCAAGCTCCCTTGTGCACTTGCACTCGACACCTGATTGCCAACCAGGCTGAGGGAACCTTTGAGCGCCTCCGTTACATTTTGGGAGGCAACCGCCCCAGTTAAACTACCCACCAGGCACTGTCCCTGATCCGGATTACGGACCGAGGTTAGATGGTCGATGTGGCCAGAGTGGTATTTCAACGTTGACTCCTCCCGACCTGGCGGCCGGGATTCATAGTCTCCCACCTATCCTACACAAGCCACACCGAACACCAATACCAAGCTATAGTAAAGGTCCCGGGGTCTTTCCGTCCTGCTGCGCGTAACGAGCATCTTTACTCGTAGTGCAATTTCGCCGAGCTCGCGGTTGAGACAGCGGAGAAGTCGTTACGCCATTCGTGCAGGTCGGAACTTACCCGACAAGGAATTTCGCTACCTTAGGATGGTTATAGTTACCACCGCCGTTTACTGGGGCTTAAATTCTGGGCTTCACCGAAGTTGACCCGTCCTCTTAACCTTCCAGCACCGGGCAGGCGTCAGTCCGTATACATCGTCTTGCGACTTCGCACGGACCTGTGTTTTTAGTAAACAGTCGCTTCTCCCTGGTCTCTGCGGCCCTCCCCGCTTCCCACCGCAAGGGTGTTCACGGTTCGGGCCCCCCTTCTCCCGAAGTTACGGGGGCATTTTGCCGAGTTCCTTAACCACGATTCGCTCGATCGCCTTGGTATTCTCTACCTGACCACCTGAGTCGGTTTGGGGTACGGGCGGCTAGAACCTCGCGTCGAGGCTTTTCTTGGCAGCAGAGGATCACCCGTTTCCCGCATACGCGGTCACTATCAGTTCTCACCCTATGTGCTTCGCGGATTTGCCTACGAAGCGGGCTACAACCTTGGACGTGGACTACCATCGCCACGCCGGGCTACCTTCCTGCGTCACCCCTGTTAACACGCTTACCTACTACCGGTTCGGGTCCCACGCCGCGCCCGTCGGCGCCACCCGAAGGTGACTGTGACGGGTTTGGGATGGTTAGCATCACCGGGCTCGGTATGGGCGGTTCTTCGCCGGTAGGAGAATATCAACTCCTTGTCCATCGACTACGCCTGTCGGCCTCGCCTTAGGTCCCGACTTACCCAGGGCGGATTAACCTGGCCCTGGAACCCTTGGTCATTCGGCGGACGGGTTTCTCACCCGTCATTCGCTACTCATGCCTGCATTCTCACTCGTGTGGGCTCCACCACTAGGTCACCCTGCAGCTTCACTGCCCACACGACGCTCCCCTACCCACCCACACACCTGAACACCGATCAAGTCGGTGCTGGGTCATTGTGTGAGTGCCACGGCTTCGGCGGTGTACTTGAGCCCCGCTACATTGTCGGCGCGGAATCACTTGACCAGTGAGCTATTACGCACTCTTTCAAGGGTGGCTGCTTCTAAGCCAACCTCCTGGTTGTCTGTGCAACTCCACATCCTTTCCCACTGAGCACACGCTTAGGGGCCTTAGCCGATGATCTGGGCTGTTTCCCTCTCGACTACGAAGCTTATCCCCCGCAGTCTCACTGCCACGCTATGTCTTACCGGCATTCGGAGTTTGGCTGACGTCAGTAACCTGGTAGGGCCCATTAGCCATCCAGTAGCTCTACCTCCGGCAAGAAACACGTGACGCTGCACCTAAATGCATTTCGGGGAGAACCAGCTATCACGAAGTTTGATTGGCCTTTCACCCCTAACCACAGGTCATCCCCTCAGTTTTCAACCTAAGTGGGTTCGGTCCTCCACGCCGTCTTACCGGCGCTTCAACCTGCCCATGGCTAGATCACTTCGCTTCGGGTCTAGACCCGGCGACTGTATCGCCCTATTCGGACTCGCTTTCGCTACGGCTTCCCCACACGGGTTAACCTCGCCACCGAGCACTAACTCGCAGGCTCATTCTTCAAAAGGCACGCCGTCACCCCTGCTAGGGAGGCTCCGACGGATTGTAGGCACACGGTTTCAGGTACTATTTCACTCCCCTCCCGGGGTACTTTTCACCTTTCCCTCACGGTACTAGTCCGCTATCGGTCACTAGGTAGTATTTAGGCTTAGCAAGTGGTCTTGCCAGATTCACACGAGATTTCTCGGGCCCCGTGCTACTTGGGATCCCCTCAACCAGGCCGCACCATTTCGTCTACGGGACTCACACCCACTACGGTCCGCCTTTCAATGCGGTTCGACTATGACACGGCTTTCTTACTGGCTACCAGACTGTCAGATCTGGTCAGAAGGTCCCACAACCCCGCATGTGCAACGCCTGACAGCTTGACACACACACGGTTTGGCCTCATCCGCTTTCGCTCGCCACTACTCACGGAATATCTCTTCCTGTCGGTACTGAGATGTTTCACTTCCCGACGTTCCCCCCTGCACCCTATGTATTCAGATGCAGGTGACTGGGCATGACCCCAGCCGGGTTCCCCCATTCGGACACCCTCGGATCACAGCTCGTTTGCCAACTCCCCGAGGCTTATCGCAGGCTACCACGTCCTTCTTCGGCTCCTAGTGCCAAGGCATCCACCCTGTGCCCTTAAAAACTTCGACACACTACAATATTTCACAGAGATCAAGAAACTAGTCGAAACAAATCAACTAGTCATTGAACATCTGGGATGCTCGCGTCCACTGTGCAGTTCTCAAGCAACGGACGACCCGCAGACCCCCGGCACGCCTACCCCCACCAGACACGATCCCCAGAAGCTCACGCTCCCAGGGACCACACCCCGTGCAGGCGGTTCACACCCGACCCACGACCCGTATCCATCAAGACCCCCGACCACCCACCCGCACCACCCCACAGGGGCGATCCGAACAGAGCGGGCCGATTGCCTCAGGACCCAACAGTGTGCTTGCGAACCAGACCAACCCCCCACCACCAGCGTTCCCCCACCCAGCCCGAAGACTGCCAGCCCGAAGACTGCCGACCCCGAAGAGCCACGATGTGTACTAGCCGGCGACCGAACGCCGAACCGATCCTTCTAGTCAATGTTCCACCCGTGAGCAACCACCAGACACTCAAACGGCGCCTCAGATGGTCTGCCTGACCCCCACCCCACCACCAGACCCACCAGACAACCTGGCAGACCCGATCGCGAAGCTACGCGGGGGTATCAGATGCTCCTTAGAAAGGAGGTGATCCAGCCGCACCTTCCGGTACGGCTACCTTGTTACGACTTAGTCCCAATCGCCAGTCCCACCTTCGACCACTCCCCCCGGAAAACCGGTTGGGCCATGAGCTTCGGGTGTTACCAACTTTCGTGACTTGACGGGCGGTGTGTACAAGGCCCGGGAACGTATTCACCGCAGCGTTGCTGATCTGCGATTACTAGCGACTCCGACTTCATGGGGTCGAGTTGCAGACCCCAATCCGAACTGAGACCGGCTTTTTGGGATTCGCTCCACCTTACGGTATCGCAGCCCTCTGTACCGGCCATTGTAGCATGCGTGAAGCCCAAGACATAAGGGGCATGATGATTTGACGTCATCCCCACCTTCCTCCGAGTTGACCCCGGCAGTCTCCCATGAGTCCCCGGCATAACCCGCTGGCAACATAGGACGAGGGTTGCGCTCGTTGCGGGACTTAACCCAACATCTCACGACACGAGCTGACGACAACCATGCACCACCTGTATACGAGTGTCCAAAGAGTCCGCTATCTCTAGCGTGTTCTCGTACATGTCAAGCCTTGGTAAGGTTCTTCGCGTTGCATCGAATTAATCCGCATGCTCCGCCGCTTGTGCGGGCCCCCGTCAATTCCTTTGAGTTTTAGCCTTGCGGCCGTACTCCCCAGGCGGGGCACTTAATGCGTTAGCTGCGGCACGGAACTCGTGGAATGAGCCCCACACCTAGTGCCCAACGTTTACGGCATGGACTACCAGGGTATCTAATCCTGTTCGCTCCCCATGCTTTCGCTCCTCAGCGTCAGTTGCGGCCCAGAGACCTGCCTTCGCCATCGGTGTTCCTCCTGATATCTGCGCATTCCACCGCTACACCAGGAATTCCAGTCTCCCCTACCGCACTCTAGTCTGCCCGTACCCGATGCAAGCCCGAGGTTGAGCCTCGGGATTTCACACCAGACGCGACAGACCGCCTACGAGCTCTTTACGCCCAATAATTCCGGACAACGCTTGCGCCCTACGTATTACCGCGGCTGCTGGCACGTAGTTAGCCGGCGCTTCTTCTGCAGGTACCGTCACTTGCGCTTCTTCCCTGCTGAAAGAGGTTTACAACCCGAAGGCCGTCATCCCTCACGCGGCGTCGCTGCATCAGGCTTTCGCCCATTGTGCAATATTCCCCACTGCTGCCTCCCGTAGGAGTCTGGGCCGTGTCTCAGTCCCAGTGTGGCCGGTCGCCCTCTCAGGCCGGCTACCCGTCGACGCCTTGGTAGGCCATCACCCCACCAACAAGCTGATAGGCCGCGAGCCCATCCCCCACCGAAAAACTTTCCAACCCACACCATGCGATGCAGGCTCATATCCGGTATTAGACCCCGTTTCCAAGGCTTATCCCGAAGTGGAGGGCAGGTTGCTCACGTGTTACTCACCCGTTCGCCACTGATCCATCCCAGCAAGCTGGGACTTCACCGTTCGACTTGCATGTGTTAAGCACGCCGCCAGCGTTCGTCCTGAGCCAGGATCAAACTCTCCGTAAAAGAAGAGAAACACCACGAACCCCCAAAAGAGCCCGCAGCATTCAACGATACTGGCCAGACCAAGCTGAACTGCTCAGTCCGATCCAAAGGAACCACAAAGGGTTCAAAAATTTGGCATTGACTATCAAACACACTGTTGAGTTCTCAAACAACCGACGCACACCGCAGAACCAGAACCAACCGTTCCGACCCCGCCGGGGCAACCCCTCAA
>NZ_JBHTVT010000043.1:0-3933 GCF_042792795.1 Isoptericola sp. NPDC056605
TTTAAGCTTTCATCATCGTAATAAACGTCAAAAACTTTGCCGCCACTCTCAAATTCCTGTTTTTGTACTTCTAAATCAATTTTAAAAACTGTCATGTCATTACATCCCCTTTTTAAGTATTAAAAAGAGCATTAGCAATCGCTAACGCTCTATGTCTTGTATGTTGACTTATTAAGCTGGTGTTGGCTGTGTTTTCGTGACGATCTGAGACATTGGAGACTCGCCGCCCTCGTTCACTGCGGTTACATTTACAGTTAACTGCGTATCTGCCGCAATTCCCGTCAGTGTGTGTGATGTAGTCGTGACATTTGCGTCTAACTTCTTCTCTGCGCCTCTATAAACGTTGTATGAGTCCGCCCCTTATACGGCATCCCATTCCACTGTTACACTATCTGAAGTAGCTGTGTACCGTAGATTTTGGGGCGCATTAGGGCGTGGCTGTTGTTTCTGTCGGCTCGCCATTGAGGTGAATTTCAATACTGATTTCACCTTTAGCTCCTGCATCCCCGCCAGGTCCTTCAATAGTCGCAATGGTACAAGGGCATTCAATAATATTTCCGTTCGGCTCTTCCCATTTGAAATTAGTTTCTCGATCAGGGCCAACTTTATATTTTTTGCTGAAAACATACTCTTGCGCTTCATCACCATAATATCTATGACCTTCGAATGCGATTGTTTGTTGGCCGCCTGTTACTGTTGTTTGTTTCATGGTTCCGGTGTTTAAGTATTGCGTTTGGTCGTTTTCTTCGTTCAAACTTGGATCAAAGCTGCTTAATCCTTTCGCAAGTCTTGACCATGTGCGCTCCGTTCCATCTGGTGTAATGTCGATAAAGAATTTATGTGATGAGTTAATTAAGAGACCTTCTTTTTGAGGCATTCAACCCACTCCTTATAGGTATAGTTCCGCTTGAAACATTGCGGTATATATGTGGCCCTCTGGTGTTTGTTCAACCCAGTTAGGCGTTGTGTAAACTTCGCATTTAACAAAAGTAAAAGAGCCGCCACCACTTGTGACCGCTCCGTTAGTTAACGTATCTAATTTGTCTGATATTTGCTGACAAGTTGTGTATGATTTATATTGATCAAGATGTCTGACCAATATCTGAAAGGCAAAAATGTAATTTCGGGACATATCCAGGTTTTTTGTAGGTTTAACGCTTGGGATCGCCAAAATTGAAATGTCGTTCCCGCTTGTCAAAGGGCCTACGGTCAGCGTCTTTTTAAATAAGAGCATGTTACTTTCGATATACTGCTTCATTCGGTCTAAAAAGTCCATAACACACCCCCTAAAAAGTACGATTCCGTAGGTTTTCCATGACTCTCAACCAACGGGGCAGAAAATAAGCCTTTGCCGCTTCAAACCATAGCCCCCGCGCATTCGGGTTTTTATCTTTCGAGAAGTTATACTGTGGGTTATAGTAGACCTTCTTCGCATAAGGTGTGTCCCATATAAGCTTTCCGTTTTCAAGATCAGATGCACGCTGCGAACTGGCAATCAAGTTTCCAGTATCGTGGGGCGCGTAGTAATTCGAATCTTTAAGCACTTCGGACGATAACAGGAATTGACCTTCTTTATCAAAGTTGTCAACCCTGCGCGAAAGGTTCCCAAGATCCACGCGAACATGACTTCTCATTTGATTTCCACCTCATAATGATGGGGTGCGCCTGGGTTTTCATCGTACAATTCTTTGACCTTCTGCACCTCGTATGTTTTCCCGTTAAACGTAACCCTGGATTGCTCTTTCAGCCGCTTGAATGGCTTTGAGTTTAAGCGATCAATAAAGATAATAGACTGGCCTTCCACGTCATTACGGACGTTGTTCCGCATAATGGCCGTGACAGGTTCAACCCTGATCCTCTCAATGGGAATAGGGGCCGCAAAACCGCCGCCCCATCCGTTTGGATTGTCCGTAATCTCTTCATATTCGATTGAATGTATAAGCAGCTCAATAGGGATTGGTTTAGCCATGAACGGACACCCCACGATATAGCAGACCCGTAGGCGCTAAAAATGAGAGTACAGACGGGCTGACACGCGCTGATTGTGTGCCGGAACTGCCATTCGAACTAGAGCCGCCGCCAGTGCTATAGCTGAATGATCCAACGCTGACACTGTTCATGTCATCCATTCCCGCGTTAACCGCCGCATCGCCGCCTTTCATGACGTAAAACTCTACCTGTGCCGCTGTCGCCTTCATAATCAAGTCTCTGAAGAGTGAGGGAAAGCCGCTAATGTCTTTTCCGTATATCTGAAAGTTGGTTACCTGGTCTATAATGTCGCTCGCCCGTTCAATATACCTTTCAAGATCAGCAGAATCAGGGGCCGCAGCCCCTTTGTACACATTGTTATAGTATTCAGGAGTGATATAAGGCATGTTCACCCCTCTTTTCTATTCTTTTTTGCTGTCTTTTTCGGCTTTTTTAGCCTTCTTCAGCTCTGCTTTAAGCTCTTTCACTTCCGCTTCTAGCGCTTCGATTTTGTCTAATGCTTCGTTGTGTTCACCGATAGGGACAGTACGCCCGCCAGTTGCACGCTTCAGAACCTTCCCGCTCTCGTCAATCTGATCATATCCGTCTCTTAAATAACCATTAACGGCCTCGTCTGAGACCGTTAAAACACGATTAAGCTTTTTCACTTTTGCCATGTGTGAAGTACCTCCTTATTTATTACTGAGCCGCCGCTTTTGTTTTGGTTACGATTTCCGACATAGGAGACTCGCCACCAGGCCCAACGGCTGTAACATTGATTGTCAGTTGTGTATCGGCGCTCAATCCGTTAGCTGTGTACGATAGATTTTGGGGCGCATTAGGGCGTAGCAGGCGTGATATTGAACGCCATGCCAGGTACTTTACGCTCAATAGCGAATACGTCCCAATATTTGCGCTCAAAGTATAGGAATTTGCCGCCTGTTTTCGCGCTTGGCTGATCAAGTGACACAAATTCATAGCGCTGTGGTGCAAGCATAGAATCAGGGTGAATCAGAATCATGTTAATTTGAACCGCTGAAGGATCTACAACCGCCCCCCGTGTGAAGTCGTACACTGTTTTCATTCTTGCGGACGGAACAGGCTTAACAGTGACTTCATCAAGTGAACGAACACCACGGCTGATATTGCCGTTATTGTTTGTCACTGACAAAGAACGTGAAATTTGTTGCGCGTTTTTAAGAACTGTATAGATTGGCGCAGCTACATATAAAATCCGTCCTTCCAGTGGCACTTCCGCTTCGTCCATTTGTAACATTAGTTCATCATAGACGCCCAAAACATTAGTTTCGTCAATTTTAGTCGTATCGGCTTTCCCGCCATATTGCTGGAATTCAGAATAAAGCTTTGAAGCCATGTACTTATCCATTTCAGGGATTTTCTGCTCGTCATTAAAGACCTTTGTGATATTGGCAATAGTAATAGCCATGTTTGTCTCGTCAACGTCCACCGGATCAACCATAGTACGGAATTCACGGTCATGGCCTAGTGTTTTAGTTTCCCAGCTGTTATCAACCTGGCGTGAGAATGTGCCAATATCCTCGCGGTTATAGTCGGTCATTCCTGTTACATCAATGCGTGGAATCTGAATCGTTTTGGCATTCACCCATTTAATGCGGGAATTGTTCGGTGTGTTGTAAAGCTCCGTGAAATAAAGACCTTGTGCAAATCTTTGTTGTAAACCCTGTGAATAAAGCTCTGCATAGTTTAAGTTTGGCATATGTCGTTACCTCCTATTATTTGAACGCTGCCGCCCAAGCTTCTAACTCGGATGACGGTTGTTTTTTATGTTCGCCGTTTGTAAATTTTGGCTGTGGTGTTTCTTCCTGCTGCTGTTCTTTGAAGTGCGGATATTTTTCTACAACCATTTGCATAGCTGCGTTCATATCCACTTCATCAGAAACATAGTTTTTGGCTAATGCGACTACATCCGGCACTGAATCAGCG
>NZ_JBHTVT010000044.1:0-3924 GCF_042792795.1 Isoptericola sp. NPDC056605
ATAATATACCCCTCTATTTAATTTCTTGATATACGCGCCGGGAATGCCTTTAAATTTCATTGTCTCCGAACCTTTGACCAAACGATATTGTTTTACTTTGCTTTTTTCGGGATAATTAAATACATTCCGAGAAAAAGAGGATATTTCTTTTTCTATTTCTTCTGGTTTTATTTCATCAGCATATTTTTCATAATACGTTTTTGGTTGAATGAATAAACCTTCTTCAAGAATACCTTCCAGTTTCCATTTACCGTACTCTCTATCGTCAACCATGTCATCATCAAAAATAGCTTCACATGCTATTGAATCGGTATCACAATATGCCACATCGCCTTTTTCTAATTGTTTAATTAAACCTCTATATAATAAAATACGCGCGTATGACGTAACGTAGGCGGCTATATGCGGCTGAATATACGGCGCTTTGCTGGGGACGGCTGCTTCAATAAATTCTTGTCCATATACAGGGTTAAATAATTCAACATAAGGATAGCCTTTTTCTTCGCATGTCTCAATTTCTGTGACAGGTAAAATCGTTTGCCGAACCCTTTGCATACCGAATTTTCCGTACAGTGCATTTTGCATTAATTTTGCAAACGTCTTTTTTGCTCCATCACTTGTATTTTTAATCTCTTCAAAATAGGAGACAAAATCTTTAAATATATAATCGGTCTTTTCAAAATAAATACATTGATGAATTTCTTTTATTTTAGCACCCATTTCTAACGCCAATTCAATTTCTTCAAACGTCCATATCCCTGAAAGGTTACCGACCGGGAAACATAATTTTTTGTACATTCTGTGAGGTAGAGGCGGTATATGTAAAGTAGTCGGTATGTGAATATCACATTCTAAAAAACCGCCGCCCTGTCTATAGCTGTACCAATATTTAAATACGTTTCGGGCTTTGTCTCCTTTATGGTGACGCGGTTTCCCTATAGGTATTGGGTTCACTTTCATAACGTACGGATATAATGAATTTACATCATAATGAAAGCCGCCATTTAATTCACTTTGAAATACTTCTGTACGTCCACCATAATATGCCTTGCGTATAAAATCCTCTGTAAACTCGCCCCATTTGCTATAACCGTAATTCGTGGAAATAGCCTTTTCATAATCTTCAGGATAATTCATTTGATATACTTTCATTGCAAGACTTGCGGTAGTAGGACATTTTAAAAATTCATGAATCGGCAAGCCGGATATTTCAATAAGCATTGTAACAATTTCATATAATGCCACACAGTCCAACCGTAAATATTCATTTAATTCAGGTTCATACGGATCGACCTTCATAAAATAATTCCCTTGGGATTCCCGGTCATCATATTTACCCGGGTCATTTGTGGGGTTTCCGTCAGCGTCAAGCGCCCATCCCAATTTCAAAATATGGTCTTTTAAATCTATTTTTGCTTTTTCTTGCGAAATATTAAAATCCTCACATATCTTTTTTAATGAACCCATTACAAGCTTGCTGGAATCATGAAATGTAATAGGTTGCGAAATAATTTCATTTTCTTCAGTTATTTGGGATTCATTAAGACCTGTTTTAAATACCGTAACGACATTATTAATAAAAATCGAATTTTTTAAATCCGCTTCAGGTAAAATGTCCTTTGCGATTTTTGAAATGTCGAAATCTAGATTATGAATAAATACATGACAATCGTATTTTGTGGTATACTGTGAGAGAACCGTTTTCAGGTTTTTAAAAGTGTTTGTCGCACGGTATCTACTACCGTCATATAATCCGACGCGGAAGACTTCCCCAAAAAGTCCTCGCGTCTCAGTATCAAGCGTAAGTATCTTAACGGGTTTACTTGCGCTTTTTTCTTTATTCTCTTTTTCCTTACTCATTTAAAATCCACCTCTCCATCGTAAATCCTTCGCTAAACGTTTCGCCGTTTTGATATTTACTTGCGGGAGATATTTCTGAATTAAATCCCCAATAAATTGAGCCTTTTCTTCATTGTCATATAAAACCCTCATGCCTGCATTTATTGCAATTAATAAATCTTTATATCTCCTTAAATCGGCTTTTCCTTCATATAGCAAAATCCATGAATTCATATCAGCCAGTCTAAGAGAATCAAAATTTCTCATAAATGCTTTATGCTGTTTCCTTTTATTATTGGGGACAACATGCATACTTATTGTTCCTATTTCAGCGGGAAGTTTAGCACCTAAAAAACCTCTTATAGATTCGATAAGATAATCAACGCTCACATGTCTGTAAGACCGTTTTAAGTCCTCTATCACATTTGCATCCATCATTGTGTCGGTTTTTTCTTTCCAGTAAATCATTAAATAGGGTTCAGTAGCTTGTCGGGCTTTTCTTTCAGCCGCTTTTCTTTTTCTTTCTTCAGCCTTCGCCCGCTTATTTAATTCTTTGTTATACCATTCATTAAATCGTGATTCGCTCCAATACCTTTTTGCGGAATGTTCGGAGACTTTAAATCCTAACCGTTTAATTAATTCAGATCGTTCATTTGCAATTAAACTACGACTCTTTTTCTTAACAATTTTATTTACTGTGGCAGGTTTATTTTTTAATTCCTTTATAACCTTTTTGTCAGTAATTCCGACTTTTTTCAAGGCAGCTATATTTTGTTTTTTCTGCTGTTTCTTCTTCAGCCGCTTTTTCTTCCCAATCAGTGACACCCCCTTTAAACACAAAAGTCACAGGGAAACGAATTTCCCTGTCAATTTAATATTTAAATGGCTTCTGCTTTTTGTGTCGGAATATAGCGAACAGAACCGCGTGACAGTTCGTCTTGTGCTTCAGCATGAAAATAGGAGACTATTGCAAGCATTTCTGAACGAGTGAAACTAATAATCTGTTGTGTATCGTCATCAAGCTTTTGAGCGAAACAATACATATTCTCCACTCTATCCTCTTTAATCTCTGTGCGGCGTTCTCCGTTGTCGAAAATCATTACGTTTTTATCCAAGTCTAGCAACCTCCGTATATAGTAATTTAATATAAGAAAAGCCGCCCCGATCGGAGCGACTATTTAATTAGTCCACAAGCGCAAGTGTCAATGTTTTAAAGCCGCGGCGGGTTTTAACTTCTTTTGGAACAACTTTTAATGGCTCGTCCGTCCAAGGACCTTGCCCTACAATCCCAATGATACGTTGTAGGGAGCTTGCTACGCCCTGAGATACACTGTGATAGCCTTGTCCGTCTGCTGTTAAAAGAACAACGCGCATTGCCTGAATTGTCTCTTTCGTGACTTCATCCTCTAATTCAACCGCATGGGCGACCATGTCTGTAATTTCAATTACTTCTCCGATATGGTCTGATAGAGAGTGTTCAGCGTTGCTTACCGCGTTGTAAAGTTTGATGCTGCTCTTTCTGTCCGTTGCCTGGATAGTTGAAAACATTTGTTGTGTACCTTGTTCAAAAATACTTGGTGATGCTGTTGCAATGTCCTCAGTTGCCAATACGTCAGTAGTGTTTTCAGTGTTTTTAATAGTGTTTGTCATTTTAAAATTCCCCCAAAGAATTAATTTTGTTTTAAGTATTCATTGAATTTTTCAGCTGACACGCGCCATTCTCGACCGACTTTGAAACCTTTAATTTCTCCGTTGTTCAGCATTTTGCGAGCCGTTTTTTCAGATATTTTTAATATCTCGGCTACCTGTTTAACTGTTAAAACCTCTTCACTAGACAAAAAGCGTACCTCCCTCTACATATGTATCACTTCCTTTAAAGGGCTTCAGATTCCTTTATGTTCCCTTTGATGACCTTATCTTACCATCAAGGGATATATCATGTCTACCCCTTTTTACAAATTTCTTCAGAATTTTTTCAGGAAGGATTCGACATTATGCGACATATTGGTAGGAGAAGAAAATATTTCTGTACCAATAATAGAACACATGTTCCTGAATGTAAAGTCCTATTATATATGAAATAAC
>NZ_JBHTVT010000046.1:0-2546 GCF_042792795.1 Isoptericola sp. NPDC056605
CTTTTGGGGGTTCGTGGTGTTTCTCTTCTTTTACGGAGAGTTTGATCCTGGCTCAGGACGAACGCTGGCGGCGTGCCTAATACATGCAAGTCGAGCGGACAGATGGGAGCTTGCTCCCTGATGTTAGCGGCGGACGGGTGAGTAACACGTGGGTAACCTGCCTGTAAGACTGGGATAACTCCGGGAAACCGGGGCTAATACCGGATGGTTGTTTGAACCGCATGGTTCAAACATAAAAGGTGGCTTCGGCTACCACTTACAGATGGACCCGCGGCGCATTAGCTAGTTGGTGAGGTAACGGCTCACCAAGGCAACGATGCGTAGCCGACCTGAGAGGGTGATCGGCCACACTGGGACTGAGACACGGCCCAGACTCCTACGGGAGGCAGCAGTAGGGAATCTTCCGCAATGGACGAAAGTCTGACGGAGCAACGCCGCGTGAGTGATGAAGGTTTTCGGATCGTAAAGCTCTGTTGTTAGGGAAGAACAAGTACCGTTCGAATAGGGCGGTACCTTGACGGTACCTAACCAGAAAGCCACGGCTAACTACGTGCCAGCAGCCGCGGTAATACGTAGGTGGCAAGCGTTGTCCGGAATTATTGGGCGTAAAGGGCTCGCAGGCGGTTTCTTAAGTCTGATGTGAAAGCCCCCGGCTCAACCGGGGAGGGTCATTGGAAACTGGGGAACTTGAGTGCAGAAGAGGAGAGTGGAATTCCACGTGTAGCGGTGAAATGCGTAGAGATATGGAGGAACACCAGTGGCGAAGGCGACTTTCTGGTCTGTAACTGACACTGAGGAGCGAAAGCGTGGGGAGCGAACAGGATTAGATACCCTGGTAGTCCACGCCGTAAACGATGAGTGCTAAGTGTTAGGGGGTTTCCGCCCCTTAGTGCTGCAGCTAACGCATTAAGCACTCCGCCTGGGGAGTACGGCCGCAAGGCTGAAACTCAAAGGAATTGACGGGGGCCCGCACAAGCGGTGGAGCATGTGGTTTAATTCGAAGCAACGCGAAGAACCTTACCAGGTCTTGACATCCTCTGACAACCCTAGAGATAGGGCTTCCCCTTCGGGGGCAGAGTGACAGGTGGTGCATGGTTGTCGTCAGCTCGTGTCGTGAGATGTTGGGTTAAGTCCCGCAACGAGCGCAACCCTTGATCTTAGTTGCCAGCATTCAGTTGGGCACTCTAAGGTGACTGCCGGTGACAAACCGGAGGAAGGTGGGGATGACGTCAAATCATCATGCCCCTTATGACCTGGGCTACACACGTGCTACAATGGACGGTACAAAGAGCTGCAAGACCGCGAGGTGGAGCTAATCTCATAAAACCGTTCTCAGTTCGGATTGTAGGCTGCAACTCGACTGCGTGAAGCTGGAATCGCTAGTAATCGCGGATCAGCATGCCGCGGTGAATACGTTCCCGGGCCTTGTACACACCGCCCGTCACACCACGAGAGTTTGTAACACCCGAAGTCGGTGGGGTAACCTTTTTGGAGCCAGCCGCCTAAGGTGGGACAGATGATTGGGGTGAAGTCGTAACAAGGTAGCCGTATCGGAAGGTGCGGCTGGATCACCTCCTTTCTATGGAGAATTGATGAACGCTGTTCATCAATATAAGTTTCCGTGTTTCGTTTTGTTCAGTTTTGAGAGAACTATCTCTCATATATAAATGTATGTTCTTTGAAAACTAGATAACAGTGTAGCTCATATTTTTTTAATTTTAGTTTGGTTAAGTTAGAAAGGGCGCACGGTGGATGCCTTGACACTAGGAGTCGATGAAGGACGGGACTAACGCCGATATGCTTCGGGGAGCTGTAAGTAAGCTTTGATCCGAAGATTTCCGAATGGGGAAACCCACCATACGTAATGGTATGGTATCCTTACCTGAATACATAGGGTAAGGAAGACAGACCCAGGGAACTGAAACATCTAAGTACCTGGAGGAAGAGAAAGCAAATGCGATTTCCTGAGTAGCGGCGAGCGAAACGGAACATAGCCCAAACCAAGAGGCTTGCCTCTTGGGGTTGTAGGACATTCTATACGGAGTTACAAAGGAACGAGGTAGACGAAGCGACCTGGAAAGGTCCGTCGTAGAGGGTAACAACCCCGTAGTCGAAACTTCGTTCTCTCCTGAGTGGATCCTGAGTACGGCGGAACACGTGAAATTCCGTCGGAATCCGGGAGGACCATCTCCCAAGGCTAAATACTCCCTAGTGACCGATAGTGAACCAGTACCGTGAGGGAAAGGTGAAAAGCACCCCGGAAGGGGAGTGAAAGAGATCCTGAAACCGTGTGCCTACAAATAGTCAGAGCCCGTTAATGGGTGATGGCGTGCCTTTTGTAGAATGAACCGGCGAGTTACGATCCCGTGCGAGGTTAAGCTGAAGAGGCGGAGCCGCAGCGAAAGCGAGTCTGAATAGGGCGTTTAGTACGTGGTCGTAGACCCGAAACCAGGTGATCTACCCATGTCCAGGGTGAAGTTCAGGTAACACTGAATGGAGGCCCGAACCCACGCACGTTGAAAAGTGCGGGGATGAGGTGTGGGTAG
>NZ_JBHTVT010000047.1:0-1952 GCF_042792795.1 Isoptericola sp. NPDC056605
ACGGCTCCATAAAGAGGAACCGTTTTGCTTCAAAAATCACGTTTTGTGTTATACTGGAGAAACGAAATTGTGTTTTCAAAATTGTCATTTTCGACATGATAACTTTTCTCGTAGTGTGGTTTTGCCGAACCCACTACTTTTTTTATGTCTCCGAACTTCATTTCTTCCCGTTCCGGCTTAACAATCCCTTTTGATTTTCGATACATATTCATTCCGGAAGGATACATGTGCAGCCGTCCGCCTTTTAAAAATTTCTTTTCCCGACCTTCTACGATCTTTGTTTGCACCTCACAGCCCTCTGAAGCCACTTTTAAGGCTGTTTCCCTGTCTTGGACATCTTCTAGGTCTATATCAGTCAAATAAGCGCTCAAATAGGCTCCTATGTTGTCTATATCCTTTAATGACTTGATTGTTACAAATCCTAAACCCCATAGACTCCTTAATTCAGCATTTTTAATATAAATCTTATCCAAATCATTAAAGCGCATTAAAACATGACAATGCCAGGCTCCACGTCCTTGTGGCTCTACCACCGATAAATAATCTATCGAACTTTCTTTCTTGTATTTATAACGCAACCTGTCGATAAAATTTTGAAAATCACTATAAAGTTTTTTCGTGTCCGTCATATTTTTCTTGTATGTCAAAGTTATATGTAATTCATTTGGCCGTCCTATAAAATTGTTATTTATCAAATAACGCAGCTTCTTAAAGGTTTGTCTCAAAGAATTATAATTTTCCTGCCGATTTTCCGAATGCTCGAACTCCCGGATCTCCCCAGTAGAGAGGTCTACAAACCTATCCTTGTCCAATTTTTTGATATTATTTTTCCGGTTCATCTTCTCCATATGCTGAACTTCAATGACGTGATTCATAGTGGTCACTTTTACAACATCATTTGGAGCTATGAAAACCGCGTCACCATTGCGTTTATCCATCCATTTCCCCTCAATTTTTCCTGTAATGTTTAATTAAAATCAAGTTAATAATAAAGAACCCCAAATCCGAAGTCAGTTTTTCAACAAAAATTAGCGTCCTTTTCCCAAATAGTCCCTATACAATTCCTTAATAGCAAACTCAATTACAGCATCTTTTGAAACTCTTCCAAATTCATTGTGTTTTGTAAAATGTTCGGCTAATAACTCTAGCTTTTTAAATGTTTCAACAGTAATTCGAGGTCCAATTTGTTTTTTCTCTTCCATCCAAACACACTCCTAACAAGTTGTTAACATAATTCTAACATTGGAAATAATAGAATTCAAGAACAGAAAAAAGAAGCACACTCGGAATGATATTTCGTTTCCTTTTGATTCCGAGCCTCCACCCCTTACAATCCCCAAAGGCAACCGACAAGGGAAAATTCGTCCCTTATCGGCACCTCCGGAAATTGTACAGCAAGGGGTCACTCCCAATAAAAAGACTACGACATATAAAACAGGTTTAGCTTCAGAGAAAAAGAGCATAAGGAAACTCGGTGCCACCCTAAAAAAAAGGGTGTCAAACAGGCTGTGCCTGTTGAGTTTCTATGCTCTTAGAACAGGTGCCGTTTTTGAAGCCAAAGATATAGCATAGATACCCCATAGATATAGCAGGGATATACCAAAATATCTCTAGAGATACGGGTATCTATGCTATATCTCTCTACAAGATTCCTCCACACGCTTGACGGAAATGCTTCAGCATTTTAGCACTCACTCGACAGAGTGTATAAGTGCGCCATTCGGAATTTCAAAGCTTCAAATTTCACAGAGAGTGCCCATTTATACACACCCCCTAAATCGTGGTGTGACAATGGGTTCTCGCCGGCTCGAAATCGGTTTGTCATTCTGACAAATAACCCTTCGGGAAATAAAAAAAACGGCTCCATAAAGAGGAACCGTTTTGCTTCAAAAATCACGTTTTGTGTTATACTGGAGAAACGAAATTGTGTTTTCAAAATTGTCATTTTCGAC
>NZ_JBHTVT010000048.1:0-1830 GCF_042792795.1 Isoptericola sp. NPDC056605
TTCTAAAAATAAAAATGAGTCTAAAGAGGAATCCTCCGAAGAAGGTGTAAAGGAAAATGATAATAAACTCGCGGATACTCCAAATATGGATGATTGTATTGAAGTGTACGGAAAAGAAGAGTGTGAACAGATCACTGAGTACTATAAACTATTTAGCCCCCTAATGAATTTGGACACCTACTAAGAGTGGTTTTATACTTAAGGTTGCCAAATAAGGGGGCTTTTGTGATGCAAAGACGAAAACATTCTGCTGAATTTAAACAACAGGTGGTACAAGAAGCAATTGAAACAGGCAATAAAGCTTTGGTGGCGAGACGTCACGAGCTCAGTCCAAATCTCGTAAGCAAATGGGTAAAAGCTTTTCAGGAAAAAGGCAATCTAGATCATTCCGGCATTCAAGATATTGTTTCTCCCTCAGGGATCAAACAGTTGGAGGAGGAGAATGACCAGCTTAAAAAGCTGTTAGGCGAAAAAGATTTAGAAATTTCCATTCTCCGTGACGTACTAAAAAAGAAGAACCCTCACTTACTGAAACGCTTGAAATAGCGAATGAGTGGATTGCGAAAGGTTATGCCGTCCGTAAAGTCCTGAAGATTTTAGAGATTTCTCCTTCTACGTACTATTATCAATACAAGAAAGAAGAAAAGTCAGTAAGTGAGGGCAGACCCATTCCGGGCTATTCACTCACTAAGAACGGCAAAAAAATACCGGATGAACAAATACAGGAATGGCTGATGGAACTCATCTCAGGTGAAGCCGGTGTCTATGGCTATCGAAAGTTGTGCCTCCGCCTTCGAAGCGAGTATGCGCTACAGATTAACAAAAAGAAAGTGTACCGATTATGTAAGGAACTCGATATCCTACAGCCACAGCGAGAAGTGAAGTTCCACTATCCAAGAAAATTAGCGAGGAACCGGATCATCACTGAATCGAATCAGCTGTGGGAAGCAGATATTAAATACGGCTACATCGAAGGTGAAGAGCGTTTCTTCTTTATTCTATCGCTCATTGATGTATATGACCGTTCCATCATTGATTATCATATTGGTTTACATTGTACCGGACACGACGCTGGCCAACTCGTGCAGCGTGCCTTGTTTAAGCGTCAGCAATTTGAAAGAGAAACAAAGCCAGTCATTCGAACGGATAATGGTCCACAATTTATTTCTCTAGCGTTTCAGAAAGCATGTGAAACGTTCCACATCGAACATGAACGCATTCCGCCGAGAACACCGAATATGAATGCCCATATCGAGTCGTTTCACCGATTACTAGAGTATGAATGTTTGAGGCGGTTCGCTTTTCATTCCTACGCAGATGCGTATCATGAGGTGGCTGAATACATGGATTTCTACAATAATCGAAGAATCCATTCGAGTATTTTAGATTTAGCACCAAATGAATTTTATCAACGAAACCAAACAGAAGAGCTAACGATTAAAGAAGTGAGAGTATGAGGCAGGATGATTTTCTTGCCTCACCTAAAATAAAGAGCAATTCTATGAAATAATGAGCTAAGAGTAGTATGTGTCCAAAATTAGGGGGTTAACCCGACTTTACCGTGAACTGTATGCTCAATGGGCGTGTAGCGTTGATTGTGGATGGTACACCGGCTGCGTTGATTGCGCCTGCCAATTTATTTTTGCTTGTGAAAGCACCCGAGGATATCCACTTTACTGCTTTGGCAGCTACATTTGGTCAAACGCTTCGTTTACTTGGCTTGTCCGTATCGCTACTGCTTCCTGCATTTTTTGTTGCCATTCTTTCCTATCATCAAGATCAGCTGCCCTATTATCTACTTGCCACTTTGGGGATTAACCGGTTGGGAAT
>NZ_JBHTVT010000049.1:0-1814 GCF_042792795.1 Isoptericola sp. NPDC056605
GTGTTAGGAGATACGCCTCGAGCGGCAGTTGCTGTTTTTGTTCTTTGTGCTGACACGGAGGAGAAGGCAGAGGAGCTTGGGGCTGTGCTTGATTTTACACTTTTGGCGGGAGAGCAGGGTATTCCTTTAGAGGGAGTTCCTTCGTATGAAGCTGTTCGGAAAAATACGTATTCTCCTTATGAACAGAGACGAATTGCTGATAATCGAAATCGAATGATTGTCGGTACGAAAGAACAGGTTAAGGAGCGGCTGCTAGCTTTGAGTAAAGCGTATGAAACAGAGGAAATCATGGTGGTGACCATCACGCATCATTTTGAAGATAAGCTCCGATCGTATCGATTATTGCAGGAGGCGTTTGCTGACTGATCTTTAAAAAGCCCTGCCGAATCTGGTCTTACCCCTGTCAAGTAGACAGCCATAAAAAGCCTAAGCAACCAGTGTGTTACGGTATTCTACCGGAGCACACTGGTTTAATTTTTTCTGGAATCGTTCGTGATTATAGAACTGGATGTAATCTTTAATGCTTTTGTGGAGCTCTTTTTCAGTTTGACATGAAGAAAAGTATGTATTCTCTGTTTTGAGGTGCGAGAAAAATGATTCGATACAGGCGTTATCCAGGCAGTTTCCCTTACGGGAATGGCTGCCCTTCAAACCAACGGTTTCAAGTCGCTTTTGATATGCTTTTGTTGTGTATTGGAATCCTTGATCAGAGTGGAGAATGGCCCCTTGGACATCCCGTTGAGCTGTTAAACTTTCCACTGTTTTCATCACCAGTTCAAGATCATTTCGCTTTGACAGTTTCCATGCGACAACCTCATTGTTGTAAAGATCTTGTACTGCAGAAAGATAATAGAATCGTTGTCCGCAAGCAATATAGGTAATATCGGTTACATATAACTGATTAGGCTGATTGGTTTGAAATTCTCGGTTAAGCCGGTTTGGCAGGACAACCGATGCCTTTCTTCCAAAATAACGACGCTTTTTTCGAATAATCGAGTGGATGTTCATCTCTCTCATCAATCTGTAAACACGCTTATGGTTGACGCAGAAACCTTCTTTCTTTAAAGCGACAGTAATCCGAGGATAGCCATAGAAAGGGCGTGAATGATGAATCGCCATGATGTGCTCTTTTATGATCTGATCTCTCTGTTGCCTTGCCATTCGAAACCTTTGAGCCTTGCGCCATTTATAGTACCCTGACCGTGACACTTTGGCGATACATACCAGCCACGTAATCGGATAACGGTCCTTCAATTCGTGAACAGCTTCAAATCGTGCTGCCTTCAAAATCCGTCCTCCCCATGCAGATTTGGATAGCGCTTTTTTAGGTATTCGACCTGTGCCTTTAAATAATCTCGTTCTTCCTCAACACTTTTAAACGTTGTTTTAGGGCGTCCAATAAAAGGATTGTCTGACTTTGTATCTTTTCCCCTTTGATCATCAAAAGACTTGCCTTCCCGATATGTTTTCACCCAATTTTTGAGCTGGGTTGAACTTCGAAGCCCTAATTCTTCAGCTAACGTGTTATAGCTTTTGTTTCCTTCCTCGTACATTTTGACAGCTTTCATCTTAAATTCTTTCGTATAGTGCTGAAAGTGTTGCCCTTTTCTCGCCATAAAAAATCCCCTCCACGTATAGTGTAACAGCCACTTTTGAAAAGCGGGCTTTTTACACTGTCTACTTAGAGGGGATAATATCAGATTCCCGGTCTTTTATATTATTTTGTTTCACGGTGAAGGGTATATTTCTTTAAACGCGGTGAATATTTTTTCAGCTCCAAACGGTCTGGATTGGTGCGTTTATTTTTTGTTGTG
>NZ_JBHTVT010000050.1:0-1773 GCF_042792795.1 Isoptericola sp. NPDC056605
GTCTACATCTTCAAAGTTGAAAGCCTCGTATACTTCGTCACTAGCGTCAAAATAACGGTGAAATTCCTCGGTTTCTGCGTTAACAACTGTCCTGATAGCTGAGTGTGGAACAATGATACGCTTTTTACCCAACCTGAATTCACGGTGATAGCTGTCAAAGGCTGTATCCAGGGCTTTTATTGTGTCGATAGCATTCGCATATAGCGAAACACCTAAAGGGCTTTGCAAATCAATGTTATTTGCTATGTTTGGCTTGAAATAAACAAACAAAGGGCGTGAAAGTCCTTCGATAGTCGCTTCCTTGGCTAAATCGGGATAAAGTGTGTCAAGCGCTACCTCTATTCCCAATTCACTGTTATTATCCGATTGGAACAGCTGATTTTTAATGACATATATTTCGCCATCCCATTGATGCCATTCGAGTAGCGTGTACCACTTATTGCCCCTCTTCGACACAGTTAGGAACACACCTTCCGTTATATCGCCGTTTGAATATGCCAATGGGATAAAGCAATCGGCAGTAACATAACTGATCTTTATTCTCTTTTGCCCCGCCCTATCCGTATCAACGTATGCTTTGAGAACCAGGCCACCAAGGGCAAACATGTTTTCCAGGCGATCTTGAAACAGCTTATAGAATTTGTTGTATTTAAAAACGCCTTCTATCTCTTTAGAAAGCTTTTCATTTGAAATATTAATCGCGCATTTTTCGTTAAAGATAAGGCTCGCCATTTCTTTACTGGCTACTTTCGCCATTCCCAACGTAAACATGCGCCGTGTGCGTTTGCCGCCCTCAATGGTTGTAAATTCTACCTTGTGGAATGGTTCGCCGTTGTATCGATCAAGTTCCCCTTTGTACAATGGCAACCACACGTTTTCTATCATCTGATAAAAATCATCATCCACCGGAAGGGCCTGAATGTTTGAAACTGACTTGATATTCTTGATCAGCCCCATTTTCTGCATCACCGCCTTTACTTTTGCAATTAGGCTTTTGAACATTGTGTCACCGCCCTATTTCACATACTCTTTATAAAAATAGTTCACGCTGTATCTGAACTCGTCCATGCTGTGGTTGTTCTCGTCAATCGGCTTGCCGTTGTCGTCTCGACAATATAGCCCGCTTTCCTTGATGAAGTGGTAATGATCGTACTTTTCATCATCCACCAACCGGAACATGTCTTTTGTTATGGTGTTCTGCGCCCGCTCGATACCAACCTCAATACCTTGTGAAGTGCCCCTAATGTCTTTAGCGTTATTGTCCGCCTTGGACGTATCAACGCCTATGAGGTGCAGCTCTTCACGCAATGACTTACAGGCTGGATCGACAAAGAACCTCGTATACCGCATCTGATATTTGTCAGTGCAGTATTTTATGAACTCTTTTATCTCTCTTGCGTAAATACTCATTGCCTTCACTTGTCCGGTTTCAGCGCCTGAATGGTAGTAATGAGCCACGCGATTTAAACGGCGTATCAGTTTCCCTTCTGTGTTCCGGAATGACGTTACGATATTACATGAGACACTTGTCGCGTCAGACTGCCCGCCGTCAGCTGCAAAGTACATTTGTATCGGCTTACCGATCAATGTCCTTTCTGTGTGCGCCTCAAGGTCAAGCATTCCGTATATTACGCCTTGTGGGTTAACCCGCTTCCCTTCCCAATCTCGCTTTAATAGGTACGGGTTCTTCTTCAGCGTGTCGTAAATCTCTTGTTTCCTGTCGTCAGTCAAAATAGGGTTGTCGTGGATCGTCCAATGTTGCCAGCGTGTGTC
>NZ_JBHTVT010000051.1:0-1727 GCF_042792795.1 Isoptericola sp. NPDC056605
CTTTTAAACAGCTAAATTAATATTGTCTCTAACATCGTCAGTTTGACTCTTCCAAATTTCACCCCTAATCGTGTTGTGTACTATCGTTGTGTTTGTGGCAGCTGAAGAAGAAACAGGCGTTACAGTGAATTCGTTCATACTGTCAATGTCGTTTCTTATTACTGTTACACCGTCAGTGTTTTGAAGCAGCACGCCATAACCGCCATTTTCATTGCGCTTAAAGCGTATTTTGTTGTTTATTACGCTGTGTTTTCTTCCGCCAGTAAGCAAAATCGCTGTCCTGCCAATGCAATTCTTTATACGGTTATCTTCTACGGTGTTTATATATCGGCTGTCTGCTGTTCCGTCTATTGCGTATGTTCTAGCGTTTTTAATTGTGTTTCCGATCACGTCAACTTCTGAATGGGCTTTCCACATGATACCGCGTCCGGTTCCAGTTAGATCAATAATATTATCGGAAACCTCAGCATCTACTGTTACACCACAACGAATACCGCCGAAACCTTTAATTTTGTTATCTGTGACCACCGTATCTATAGCAGCATCCAAAACAATTGAGTAATCCTGTGTAGAGCCTTCTGTATCATTGTCGCTTACCTTGACATACTTTGATAAATGCACCCTGATATGAACACAATCACCATTGATACGGTTATCTGTTACTAGGGCCATTTCACACAAATACGCGTATATACCTTGTGAGGTGCAGCCCTCAACAGTATTATCGTTAACCTTAACGCCTTTCCCCCTGGCAGTAATGCCGTTTTCAAAGCCTATGACTGTATTTCCTGATATATTGGCCCTATTCCCTGTTTCCGTGCTGGATACGCCTATAGAGTCGATACCGTGCGCCCAGGATGATTGACCAGGCTGGCGAATGATTTTATTGTTTGTGATGCTTACGTCTGTGCCGTACCCGTATGAAATGTCATTATCAGCAAAATTACTATCAATAATGACTTCCCCTGCTGTAAATGCCCGAATAGCTCCACGTCCGTTCTCTCTGAATCGGTTTTTCTTGATAATGATTTTGTAAGGATGATCATATTTCAGGCCGCCTTCTCCGAATCCCTCTAGATCAATACCCAGCTGCGGCCCTATTGTGTCGCCGCCGGCATAATTTACGTCATTATCTTCAAATACAAGGCCCTCGCATCCGTTTGTAGCAAAATTGTTTCTTCTCGCTCTCTCTAAAACGCATTTCCTTATTGTGATGCTGCTGGAAGGCGTGTAATCACTATTCCAGTTCATCATACCTTTAGCAGCTACCCAAATATTATCGCCTGTAGCGTGGGTGCATGTGGCTTTTTCGATAGTAACGTTCTTACACCCTCTTATATGGATGCAATAGCCCCATTCGTGCGTTTTCTTGCCTTCTACATAGACATAATCATGATCGTCTCTGTCTCCCATAAAGAAGCCGCCTTCCAGCTCCACATTTTCAAGCAGCTCAAAGTAGAAAATAGAGTATCCTGTGGCACTATTCGGCATAGCGTAAAAGCGTGCTGTTTTTGACATTTTTATTTTCAGGTTTGAAGCTCCGCGAACCCCGCCGCCGTATTCCGGCAAGCTCCCGAACTTACTAACGGGATCAATCAGGAAACGGCCACCAGGAATATAAACGCCGTAATATCCATTCTTGGCCGCGTGCTGGATAGCATCGTTAAAGCCTTGTGTTGTTGCTTCCGCGTTCTCACAGTTCGGATTTATACCCCATTCGTCAAAGT
>NZ_JBHTVT010000052.1:0-1645 GCF_042792795.1 Isoptericola sp. NPDC056605
TTCTTGTATGGTTAAATTCGAATCATCTAAAACTTTAGCCATTATTCAAACACCTCTATTATAAATGAGATACCTAAAAGACGACGATCATATAAAAAGCCTCACCTGATGGGACTGACCCCCGTTTTTGAGACAGGGATCAAAACACCTTTTAAACAGCCAATTGCCGATAATTTATCGGTGATTGGTTGTTTAGTTTCGTTTGAATACGAATATTGTTATAATAATGAATGTATTCTATGACAGTGCGTTCTACGATGGCGGTCGTGGTTCGATCAATGCTGTTAAGATAGAACGTTTCAGACTTTAGTGAGGAATGAAACGATTCGATGGAGGCATTATCAGCGGGTGTCCCTTTGCGGGACATGCTCATGGTAATGCCTTTTGTTTTAACAGCTTTCTGATACTCGTAAGATGTATACACAGATCCTTGGTCACTATGTAACACGCAGTTCTCAGGCAGTGTTGGCAGTTGATCAAGTGTGTGTAAGACAAAGTCTGTGTCCTGCTTATCTCCAATCGTAAAAGCAATCACTTCTCCATTATATACATCCAATATACTGGAAAGGTACAATTGTTTCTGTCCATAAGGCAAATACGTGATGTCTGTTACTAGTTTTTCAAGAGGATGATCAGACTGAAAGTTCCGATCTAATATATTGTCGACCACGGCATATGGCTGCCCATTCTTCTTGCGCTTTTTCACCTTAACCCGGCACTGCCACTGATTTTTCTGCATAATACGCTGAACCGTTTTATGGTTAATACACATTCTCTTTTTTAATATAGCTGTGATTTTTCGATATCCATATCGATACTGGTGCTCTCGGCACAACGTGCCGATTTGTTTTTCTAAATGGCGCTTGGGATGATCTTTCTTCAGATTCTTCTTCCAACGATAATAAGACGAGCGAGAGATACCTAAATGAATACAGATATCCTGCACGGTCATTGTGCTGTGCAATTCTTCTACAAGTTCGACTGACGTTTGGCTATCAACTTCCTTTCCAATTCGTTGTACTTTTTTAACACTTCATTCTGTTGTCTCAGATATCGATTCTCTGCCTGCAGTTTCTCTAATTCGGAAGAATACTCCGGACCTTTTCCATAAGTGTATTGCTTACCAACAGGCTGTTCAAATCGATGTGTATCACCAGCCTTATACCATCTGACCCATGTCTTAATCTGCGTATTATTTTTGATATTCAACTCCTGCATGATCTCTTTCATAGGTACGCCTGCCAATCTCATTTCTACAGCCTTCTGTTTCACTTCAACCGGATAACTCACTCTTGTCCCCATAGAAAAAACACCTCCAAGTCTAATTTCGGATAACAATCATCCGTATTCAAACTTGAAGGTGTTTTTATTTGTCTCATCTTATGGGGTCAGTCCCACAGGGCCCGCGGTTTTTTACTCTTCTTCTGTCTCCTGATTGATAATTTGCTTTACAGATGATCTGCTGTTATTTTCTCTGTTCATCTCTCGCAATTGAGTATAAGCCATATCGAATTCCTCTTTTGTCATCTGCTTTGCGGCTAATGCAGAGCATAATATAGCAAAAGCAATTGGCATTGTATCAATGTGAATGTCGATATGGACCTCTGAGTTGCCGCTATTTTTGATAACAGATTCAGTAGTGGGT
>NZ_JBHTVT010000053.1:0-1631 GCF_042792795.1 Isoptericola sp. NPDC056605
CCATTACATATTACAAAAAAGCTGAACGCAAAATTCCAACGATCTCCGACAAGATTGAAAAAGCAGAGTTTTATTTAAAACTGTCTGAAGTCTATTATCATAGGGCTTGTCAAGAAAAGTGTGTAAGTTATTCTAGATATTTCTTCACACGTTCCTTTAGGTGGTCATGAACTAATAGTTGATTCATGACCATAGCCCATTGCTGGATGCGTCCACCATCCCATTTCTTTTCTAATTCTTTTGTTCGTAAAAACAATATTTTTAATAGGGCATTCTCATGGGGGAATGCTCCTTTTTTCGTGACTTTTCGAAAGCTAGAGTGGATACTTTCAACGGCATTTGTAGTGTACATGATTTTACGAATATTACCACCATAATCGAAAAGTTGTTCCACATGAGAAAAGTTTCGTTTCCATACGTCTACAGCTCCAGGGTACGTAGACCACTGCTTTTCAAAAGATTCAAATGCACTGTGACAAGCCTTAAGGCTTGGAGCTCCATACACTTTCTTTAAGGCAGCAGTAAAAGGCTTGTAGTCTTTACTTGGTATATACTTAATCGAATTTCGAATTAAATGAACAATACATCTCTGTACGGTCACATCAGGAAAAATCGCACGTGCTCCTTCTTCCAGACCACTAACGCCATCCATTGAGAGAAAGAAGATATCTTCTACACCACGAGATTTGATTTCATCAAAAATTTGCATCCATTTATGTTTACTTTCCGTTTCATTCAACCACAAACCTAGAATGTCCTTTTTACCTTCTATGGTATATCCTAGTATTGTGTAAACGGCATACTTCTTCGTTTCATAGTCATTACGAATGGTTGTGTAAAGACAATCGACAAACACAAAAGGGTAACAGTTACTTAAGGGACGATTTTGCCACTCTTCTAAATTAGGAAGTACAGTATCCGTAATGTCGGATACCATTTCATGAGATACAGAAAAGCCATAGATGTCTTCTATCGTGGAAGAAATGTCTCGTTGTGACATTCCTCTGGCATACATCGAAATGACCTTATCCTCTATAGAGGATACATCTCTTTTACGCTTTGGAATCAACTGCGGTTCAAATGAACCATCACGATCACGGGGGACTGCAATTTCAACTTCTCCTGCTGTTGTTTTCACGATCTTTTTGCCATATCCATTTCTTCTATTTCTTGTTTCTTTTTCTCCCTTGTCATTGGATTCATAGCCCAAATGGTGATTCATTTCACCTTTTAGCATTGACTCAAACATGGGACCAAATATGTCTTTTAATGCTTCTTGCATATCTTCTACTGATTTAGGCTGATACTGTTCGATAATCTTGTTAGCTAATTCTACGGAGTTCGGATCTCTTTTCAATTTCCCCACTGAAACCACTCCTTTAGCTTTATACTTATTATTCTATCAAATAAAAAACTGTGTGAGTAAGGAACCGTACGCATTCCTTACTTACACAGTTAATATTACACTCCCCAAGTCCAGCGGTTCTCCGCTTGAGTTGGCGTTTTCTGCTACTTCTTCAGCAAAGTAAGCTTATAATTGCTTTTTGAATTTATTTTCCATCAGTTCTGCCATTTGTTTTGCATTTGGATTTTCTTCATTTTGCAACTGTTCAATGATGTTCATATAATCC
>NZ_JBHTVT010000054.1:0-1624 GCF_042792795.1 Isoptericola sp. NPDC056605
GGGTAGAAATTTGCCGCCACCCCATATAAAAAGAGTGAACATTTTTAATGTTCACTCAGCTTGTAGAGAAAACGATGTTTTTTCTACAAGATTTTTTGTTTTATCCAGTTTCTTTAAATATTCATCAGTTTCAGATGCAGAAAAAGCGCTCCCACATGCCTAGCCCTGCTTGGCTAGGTATGTGGCAATTTTCTTCATGTTCTGGCATGCGGCTGTGAGGAGAACTTGTTCACTCACATTTCGTTTTCCCCTCAACCTGCAATAGCGAAGCCCATGCAGCTGTTTTGAATCTGCAAAGCTTCGCTCTATTTTTTCTTTTCTTTTTTTATAGAGGGTTTTTTCTGAAACAGACAAGCGATTTTGTTTGACCTTTATGGTCTTCCCATACATGTCGAGTAATCACTTTCTGCCGATTCTTTGATTTTGTACAGTTTTCAAGCAGTGGGCATGAGGAACATATTTCAGGATTTGATTTATATGACCGGTAGCCTTTTCGGTCAGTTGTTGAGTATGTAAGTGTTTGGTGATTTGGACAAATGTATCTGTCTTGTTCACTGTCATAATGAAATTTCCATTTTGGAAACAAGCCTCGGATAGGGTGATAACGTCTATGTGCGATGACACCAAAGATTTGGCGGTCAGATAATCCTTTACAGATCGGAGTCGTTAAATATCCGGAATCAAGGGCGACGGCTTCTACTTGAAAACCAAATCGTGCGATTTGGTGGTCTAATCGGTCAAGATAAGGCACAGAATCATGGACATTTCCAGGTGTGACGTAGGCATCGGTGATAATGTTGTATTTCATATCTGTTGTGCGGTGATCTAAATAGAAAAAACCTTCTGGTTTGTTTTCACGATACAGATAGCCACTTTCCGGATCGGTTGTACTGTGGCGGATCTCTTTTTCAGCTTTCACCTCCTCTTTGGCTGTTAATGGCTTTTTTCCGTGTTCCTCCCGATCCTCTTGAATGGCTTCATTTAAATCCTTGATATAGTTTTGGGTATCCTGCGCAATTGTTTTTCTTGTGTATTTATGCTTGTTGGCATTGGCTTTAAGGTGTGTGGAGTCGGTGAATAGGACTCGTCCGCCCACCATGTCATGATTGATGGCCTGAAGAACGATCTCATCAAAAATGTCTTGGAAGATGGTTGTATCTTTAAAGCGTGTGCGTCTGTTCCAGCTGATGGTGGAGTGGTGTGGAACCGGGTCGTTTATGTTCAATCCGAGAAACCATCTGTACGCCATATTGTAGTAAATTTCTTTTTCAAGCTGTCTTTCTGAACGGATACCATAGAGGTATCCGATAAACATCATTTTAAATAAAATAAGCGGATCAAGTGAGGGGCGGCCTTTGTTTTCACTGTAGTAAGGTTTCACCTTTTCAATGATGAAAGAGAAGTCTATGTGTTTATCAATTTTCCGAAGCAGGTGATCCTCTTCAACGAGTTGGTCAAGCAGAACAAATTCGGCTGTGTTTTGAGAAGAGTTTCTTGTGTGGAACATGAGAAAGACACCGTCCTTTTAAGTCTTTCTTTTATTTTATTGCAGGAGAATGGATATTTAAAGGAAAAATAAAGGCCGTCGAGATTTTCTCGACAGCCTGAGTGAACATTTTTAATA
>NZ_JBHTVT010000055.1:0-1560 GCF_042792795.1 Isoptericola sp. NPDC056605
CCACAAAAAACACTCAAGCTTCCATACGGCACTCTCAAGCTTATAAAGCAACAGCCGGAATTTCAGCGGAATGATTCAGAGTTATTGGGATATGCCAAGGAAAACGGATTTTTGAAGGTGGCTGAGAGTGTCGATTGGTCATCCATCAAAAGCAAATGCACGGTATTTGGTGACAAGTTAATAGATCCGGAAGGGCAACTTGTTCCAGGTGTTACAGTGGTCGAAAGAGACGATAAATTCACAGTCGTTATGGAGGGGTAAAGGTGAACATTTATCAGAAACTTATCGAAGTGAGAAAGGCTGTTCCGTACTTAAAAAAGGGAAACAAAGGTGAACAATATTCCTATACAAGTTCCAGTCAAGTGGTTGCGGCAATTAGAGAAAAAATGGATGAATTAGGGCTTTTACTTATACCGAGAATTATTGATAAAAATGTACGGACTGAAACAGTTGAATTCAAAGACAAAAACGGAAACGTCAACAAAAAAACAACAACATATTTTACTGAATTGACAATGGAATTCAAATGGATCAATGCAGAAAACCCAGAGGAAACAATGGTTGTACCGTTTTATGCACAGGGTGTTGACAGAGCGGGTGAAAAAGGTGTCGGTAAGGCCCTAACCTATGCGGAAAAATACTTCTTCTTAAAACAATTCAACATCGCAACAGACAATGATGATCCTGATGCGTTTCAACAAAAAGTCGAAGAATCAAAGCCGACTAAGTTAATAACAGAAGAACAAAAAATGGAATTGAAAGATTTAGCGGTTAAATTCGCAGGTCTGCGGGGGCAGGAAGAATCTCTAGTTTATACAGCCCTAAATATAACTGATTTGAATAAACTTCCTGAAGGTCAAGCGGACTTCAATATAAATAAACTCAAACAATGGATTGCAAAAGCAGAAAAAGAATCAGCATAGGAAAGGACTGAGGGAATATGGACGCGTTTCTGATGAATAGGGGGATATTCAATCATGATATATGGTCGGACGTGGTTAAGTTTCGAATTTTCTTCTATCTCATTGGGAACGCGGTTTCCTCAAAAGAAGGCATACAGCAGGACGGCGTACACGTTCAGCAGGGCCAGTATTTGCGGTCACTGCGGAATTTACAAGATGACCTGGCTTATCGGGAGGGCAAGGGCAACAAAAAGAAAGTTTACCCTTTGACTACCCTACGCCGAAAGCTCAAGAGTTTGGAAAATGACGGGGAAATAACAACTAAATTAACTGATAGCGGCACACTCTTCACGGTCGTTAACTATGCGTCATATCAGGGTTTACAGGGTTCAGAAAATGAGATTGTGGCACAGAAACGGCACACCGATGGTACACCAACGGCACAGAAGGAAGAACCCAAACCGAAGAAAAAGCGCTATGTATACGATGAAAAACAAATGGCTCTAGCGGGGCTGCTATGGAAGAAAGTAAAAGTGAATGCGCCGGACATGAAAGAGCCGAATATGGAAAGCTGGGCAAATACCATTAGGCTCATGATGCAGCAAGACGAGCGGACAGGAAAAGACATTCAGGAAGTGATCCTGTGGGCTACCGGTCA
>NZ_JBHTVT010000056.1:0-291 GCF_042792795.1 Isoptericola sp. NPDC056605
TCCGTCCCACCTACTAAAATATGCTTTTCATCTGAAGCATAGCCATGTAGCGACAACGTGAAATCATGCTGGCTTAATAGTTCAAGGGCTTGAGGCTCATCAAAATTCGTGCTAGTGATATGCAAAGATGTATTTCCTGATGCCTTCAATCCTTCAAATAGATACGTGGAATAAGATTTACTTAGCTCCCTGGCAAGCTCACTTGTTCCACCCTCAATCCCGCCGCCGTGAGGCGCAAAGATTAGGACAGACGTTCCAAGCTCTCGCGTGAATATGTTGTAATTCACGGGA
>NZ_JBHTVT010000056.1:301-1346 GCF_042792795.1 Isoptericola sp. NPDC056605
GCCTGCAATTCCTCAAAATTCCGGTACTGATCCGCTGCCATAGCACTGTTTAACCCGATTGTCACAAGGGATAGCACAAGTAGCATTGAAAAACAAAACCGCAGCATGTTATACTTACGGCACTCCGCTACTTTGCGGGGTACTAGGTAGAGAAGGTCAGGCCCGCCAAAGCTCGCCTTCTCTGCCCCCTTACCCTTTTTTGAGGCTCCCACTATTCTATTTTGATTGATAAACACCTTTTATCACTCTCCATTTTAAATTTATTGAATTTTCAAAATATAAAATGCGTTAGCTGTCCTGGTATCACATTTTGACCACCCCCTTAAAGGCTTGAGGTTGTTGCTCCGCGCCCTCCTATATTTTCGCTACTATATAAAAACGATTGCTGTTCACGCTGCCGACATATCCAGTCCTGTTTGACTTGCTGTATAGATTGTATTTGATCAGATATGTTCCTGTTCCATACTCACGCCGGACAGACGGAACACTAAAGCTTTTTACAGGCGTTGATCCGGTAAACGATCCTGAGCCGACTCGCCCTGTGTGTATCAGTCCTTTATCTGACCACTTATACAAGATGGCTTTGTAATACAGGCGTTTTGAGCCTTTCTTTTCTGCCTTGTAGTCGATTGTTGACGCACTCGGACTGTAAGTCGTGGCATCCGTCCAAACTCTTATTGAATGGCCGTTTCTATTCTGCCAGCCTGACCATGCCGCCGAAGCACTTTCCGGAAGTACCATAACCCCCAATGTAATGACAGCAACTAAAGCGAAAATAATCTTTTTCATTTTGCGTCCTCCTTCATTATTTCTTCCAGTAAACTTAAATCGTCAGAATCAATCGCAAGAGTCTGATCCCTGCAAAAAGGGCAATAGATTTCAGACGTACAGGCAGGCCTTTCTAAAAACAACCATTCCTCGCAGTCATCGCAATAGTATCCGATTAATGTTCCGTTCACTTTTGGCATTCCGCGCCCTCCTTCTCTTCCGGCGGCCACCATCCACGAACCAAGTACCCACTGATCGCCGCGGTAACTGACACACC
>NZ_JBHTVT010000057.1:0-1343 GCF_042792795.1 Isoptericola sp. NPDC056605
GAGCTAAATTTAGTATTGTCGTTTAATTCTGATCTTTTCATTTAGATTTAAGATTCAGTAATGAAGCTTTTGTTATATGGATCAGGATCATTAAAAATCATTCTACTACTTGTGATGGTTGCTGCCGTAATGGCGATACCGCTCATGGTTCCAAACTTGATTTTATCAGCTGAAAGGCTTCCGATCTTCGCGTTAGTTATTGATTGATCTTCAATATGGTTTGTGCCAATTCGCACCGTTAGCGCTGAAAATTCTGCTGTATAGTCGCTTGGCGTGTCATGATAGTTCACCGCTCTTATGCGATAGTACCAAACGTTATCTACACCGGCTGTATCATGAACCCATCCGCCCTCTTTCCCTCGCCATAATCTAGTGGAAAGAGAAGGTGTGAAACCTTGTACTTTAGAGCCGTAAACCTCATAAGCCGCAATATATGAAGAAGAATCAAAGTCCCATGCTAGAGAAACGCTTGAGAAAAGACCTTGAACAGAAACATTAGACGGTACAGGAGGCTTAATGTCAGGAAAATTCCCATCGGTAACAGTCACGCTGCGGTCAATATTATTTATTTTGTCCTCTATTTCATCTAGTCGCTTATCTGTTTGATAAACTTCTAGGAATTGGCCCATTTCTACTTGTTTTATGTGAGGGGCTATTATGTCATATTCTAAAGCAATAATGCGGGATTGAACTTCTATAGGGTCAGCCCGTTTCCGATCTATGGCCGTCCTGGTGTCTCCTAGCGAAACATGATCAGTAGGAATGACAGTTAATTCATATAGGCGTTGGGGAACTGAAGCTATATTTTTGAGATATTCAAATGTTTTTTGTAATAGCTCTTTCGGATCAAGTATGTTTTCATCCTGCCACTGGCCGAAAGAGTTAATGAACGTTCCGTCTGACTTTTTATATCCATACTTCTCTATTGCTCCAGGAAGCTCTACCCACATTTGCCCCCTCGGTTTGTCTGCGGGATCGCCAGCAGCTTTACTCCAAACCACATCGGCAAAATCAATATAACGAGAATGCCCTCCGTTCTCTGTTTCTACGCTGCCGCCCCATCCATACATAGCAGAAACCGGATAAGCCATGTCTGTAACATGAATGCTTTCAATGTTATATCCAGTCTCGAAACGATCACCCTCATCTTGCCCGCGTCGTGGCAGGATGTTGACAACTCGTTCAATAATTTTATTGCTTTCCTCGTCAAAAGTGACAGTAAAGCGCAGCTCGCCGCCCCACACTTCGATAATTTTAGTGATAGCCTCGTAAGCGCTGATATGATAAAAGTTTGTAGATTGCGTTCCCGTCTGAGCCGTTACGTTTCCAGTCCATCTTGTGCC
>NZ_JBHTVT010000058.1:0-1341 GCF_042792795.1 Isoptericola sp. NPDC056605
TATTGAGCTGAGAGTAGCAGACCACGATACGGCTAGTCAATCCCTATTGGATCTTTTCGCAATGCAAATAGGGTTTAGTCCTGGCGTGTTCTCTTTTGATGGTCAGGGCGTAAAAACGGCTACTGAGGTAGTCAGTGAGAACAGCAAGACATTCCAAACGAAGAACAGCCATGAGACTGTGATCGAAGAGGGAATTATAAATCTGATTACCACTATTTGCGAGATCGCAAAGCTTTACAAGGTGTTTACTGTCCCTCCTGACTATGATGTGACCGTTGACTTTGACGACTCTATTGCAGAGGATCGGGATGCCAACGCCAACTTCTATCTGAAGTTAGTTAACAGCGGGCTGATGCCTCGTTATATGGGCCTTATGCACATTCTCAAAGTGCCTGAAGAGAAAGCGCGGGAGCTTATCAAAGAAGCGAAGGAAGAAGCGGCAACCGAGCTGCCAGATGTTAGTGAAATTGGCGGCGGCGGTGTCTGATGGCACGCGTAACACCTGAGAAAGCGGAACAATTGTCCTGGCCTATCGTTCAGATATATTCGTCCATTCAGACGGAGATATTAGAGAACATTGGCGCGCTGCTGGCGAAGGATACAAAAGCCTTGGAAGCGGACGTTAATCAATGGTATGCGCTGAAGCTAGAACAGATCGGCGGACTCACACGGGAGAATATACGGGCCATATCAAAGAAAAGTAAGCTTACACAAAAGAAGATCCGTGAAATCCTTCAGAACATTGGCATGGAAGGCATAGAAGCGAATGAGGCGGTACTTCAAAAGGCGATAGCTCAAGGTATTCCCCTTATGGCAGCACTGCCAGTCAAACAAGATCCGGCCATATGGCAGATACTAGACGCATTCGCAAGGCAGGCAACCGATATTTATAACCTTGTCAATTCGACAATGCTGACTCAAAGCCAGGTAGTGTATCGTGACATACTGACTCAGACAGTCGCAGGGGTTATCAGTGGACTAAAAACGCCACAACAAGCCCTGAGAAGCACCGTGCAAGATTGGGCGCAAAAGGGAATACCGGCATTAATAACAGCAGACGGCAAACGAAGGTATGCGGAAGGTTACGCTTATACGGTCATTCGAACAATGGGTAACAACGTTGCTAACGAAATGCAGGACTCAAGGTTTGATAGTTACGGCGTGGACTTGGTAGAAATCAGCTCACACGTAGGGGCACGGCCCAAATGCGCCCCGTATCAAGGCAGGATATTCAGCAGGAGCGGCAATGATCCGAAATATCCGGCGCTATCCAGCACAAGTAAGGGCGAACCGGACGGATTGTTTGGTATTAACTGCGGCCATGTTCAGTATCCCTACATT
>NZ_JBHTVT010000059.1:0-1326 GCF_042792795.1 Isoptericola sp. NPDC056605
ATCTATTTGGAATGGTATTAAAACAGTCGTTACAACTTATGTAAAAGGCTTATTGAATGCGGTTAAAACGTCTTGGAATACTGTTAAATCAGTGACGAGCAGTGTATTTAATGCAGTAAAATCCGTTGCTTCCTCAGTATGGAATTCAATTAAATCAGCGGTTACGGGTGCAGCTAAAGCAGTTTGGTCAACAGTGAAAAATAATTTCAACAATATGAAAAAGTCAGTATCCTCCAGTATGAACGGAACCAAAGACACGATCAAAAACATCTGGGGCAAGGTGAAAAGCTTTTTCAGCAGCATCAACTTATACGACATTGGTAAAAACATCATTCAAGGGCTGATTAACGGCATTAGCTCAATGGCTAAATCAGTATGGAAGAAAGCCCAAGAGATCGCAGACGGTGTTAAGAACAAGATCAAAAAGGCTTTGTCTATTCATTCTCCTTCCAGAGAAACATATGTACTTGGAGAATTCACTGGTCAGGGTTATGAGCTTGGCTTGGATTCAACGAAGAAAGACATTATGAAAGCGGCTGATACTTTAGCGGCTGCAGCCATGCCGGAGCTACCGGATCTCAAGGGGATAAAATCAAGCATGTTAAGCGTTTCAACAGAATCGAAGCCGTTAAATATTACTGAGCTTGCGGCGGCAGTAAAAAGCCTATCAGACGCCGTTTTTAATCGCCCTATAGAGGTTAACATTCCAACTATTCAAACAGCTTTAAATATCAACAGTCGGCAGTTTGCTTCCCTCACAAACAAAGACATGACAAAAGCACAACAACGCCAAGCTTTTACAGATAAGAGGCGGTACAAATGACAATGACATTTAACGGGGTATCAAAACCCTTTTTTCATGCAACGGTAGGCACAAAGCGGCCAATATGGGCGCCTATAGAGTGGGATATGGTAGAAATCCCTGGCCGTCCTGGTGCATACCCACGACAAAAGAAAATAAAAGCCCGTCCATTGCCCGTGGATGTAGTTATAAAAGGCGTTGACGACCTACAAAAAGCAAAAGAAGAGGTGGCCGACTGGCTTGTAACAGACAATCCAGGGCCTTTAGTCTTTCCTGATGAGCCTGACAGGACATACTACGCCATGATTGATGGAGAAGGGCAACTGGACGAGGTTTTTAAGTTTGGAAAGGGTACGATTAATTTTATATGCCCTGATCCCTACAAGCACGGGGCCGAAGTGGTTTTTAATGTATCTGAGACAGCGGGAGCGGTTACGGATATTAAACACAACGGGAGCGCCCCGACTTCTCCTGTAGTTAATTGCACATTCGCGGGAGCGGCTACAACTTACAGCATTGAACTA
>NZ_JBHTVT010000060.1:0-1305 GCF_042792795.1 Isoptericola sp. NPDC056605
GATAAGCAATGTGATTTTATATTGTGGGAAAAAACTGCATACCCTTTAGTGCCTGCGGAAACTATTGAAAATCAGTTACGGGAATACCGAACAATCATGTTTGCAGATAGAAGGAGTAACCGGATCAATAAGGAGGATGCTGAATGAAAGCACTTCTACGTGAAATAGGTTTTATCGTCTTTATCAGCTTGATTCAAGGGCTGACGGTCGGGGTTGCTGCTTATATCATTCTGACTTTTTGGGAGGTTGCTAAATGATCAATTACGCAAACAGAGGAAAGGGCCTTCAGCTACTTGTAAACCAAACAAACGCCGTATATAAGCATAAGGGCTGGGCGCTAGTGGACGAAGTAGCAACGCCAACAAAGAATATACGCGGCCGGATCGTGTACGAGAAGAAAAGCACCGTTGACTATGTAGGGATAGCCCAGGGGCGTGGAATCGCGTTTGATGCGAAGGCAACACAAATAAACACACGGTTTGAATTGAAGAACGTCCATGATCACCAAGTCGAATACCTTAAACGGTTCATGGATCAAGGCGGCATATCATTCCTATTAATTGAATTTTCAAAATTGAGGGAATTTTACTTTGTGAGAATGCCGTTTTTCCTGAAGTATTGGGAAGCAGCCAAAGACAACGGCCCGAAGTCGATTCCATACCAGGACATCTATCTTAATTGCGATCCAATCAGAACAAGGCGGGGCGTTCCCCTTGATTACCTAGAATTATGCTTTCAGAATGTCGAAAAAAGTAAAGATTTGTCGAAAATAGGGGGCTGAGAAGATGGCGCGGCGTGTAGTTCAGTGGGAGGCAACTAATTATGATCGCGAAGAGCTGCAAGTCATTACGGTTTTTGAAGAAGGCATGACCAAACAGGCAGTAAAACAGGAAATACCATTCAGCAGGAGCCACGGGGTACTTTATCAATCACAAGGGGGAAATCATTATGAGTTCAAATAAAAATTCAAGACGTGCAGGGGAAGTAGTCGTATGGAGAATGACAGAAGAGCAGCGCCAGGAATATATCAAAAAACACCCAATCAGACCGTACGAAAAACACGTTTCTACATGGGAATGGCCGAAGAAACAGAACGAACCTTTAGATGATCTTGAGGAACTAATTTAAACATAGGAGGGGCTTTCAATGTGCATTCTTGAGGAAATCGGCTTTACCACAGATCAGTATATGATGTTGCACAACAGAGGAATGAGAGATTATGAAATAGCGCGGAATCAGCTTGATGTACCACTTGAAACCCTTGTTAGTTGGAAAGTAAAGAACAATATAGAGAAGGACGAAACA
>NZ_JBHTVT010000061.1:0-1177 GCF_042792795.1 Isoptericola sp. NPDC056605
GATCTAGATAATCTGCATCAAGAATTCAAAGAGCTTGAAGAAGAAAACAAGCTCTTGAAAATAGAAATCAACAGCCGTAAATCCGAAAGACGGGGATTGATTGACAGAATCAAAACATTCGAAGCCAAGAAAGAAGATGCGGAGAAGGAATTTCAAGACCTTAAACAGTCATATGACCAAAGAGTAAAAGAGCTGGCTGAAATCAGTGGGTACATTGAAGGCCTTGCGGAATACGGTTACACAGACGAGGAAGGTCATCCATTACACAATTGCATGTCGTTTGTAAGAATCGCAGACATTGTAGGCGCTGAAATTCCTAAAGCAGATGTGATCCATGCGAAGGTGAAAAGATCCATAGTGGATGACAAACCTACAATTATGGATAGCGACCTGAAAGAAAAAATGGTATGGGTTAAAGAATTAGGCGTTTATATCCTGCCGAAATTCGTATAACAATAACATTACTGATTTCATCCCGTGCGAAGGCCAGGGAAGCTGATGTATACGGGATTCCTCCGATGGTGTAATTCGGGAAAAGTCTGATTTAGAGTAGGAGCGCCAAGGTGTGGGAGTCTTGGGGCGTTCGTGGTGGCGGCATATTCTGCGGATGTCGTGAGCGGCTAAGGGTGGTCAAGGGTCGCCGTCCGATATGCCATGTGTATGATTGGACCTCCGGTATTCGTATAACGATAACCGGCTTTATTGTGGTGGTGTCGCGTTCGTATGGGTGACACAAGCGGCTAAGTGAGTGGGTCAAGGGTCGCAATTCGCTATTTTTAGGGTTCGGGGATAGCCTGGACGACATTGCCGGTAAGACTGCTACTTAATAACATGTAGGGTGATCCCATCACAGTCTTATCATGGGAGGCAATAAATATTTAAGGCGGCACTGCTAATAAGCGGGGTCGCTTTTTTGTGTTGTTTGTGACCTGTGTCCGGTGATTCTCAGGGAAACGATTGAAAGCCAAAAAAGCGCTTGAGTGCGGGCGCAGATCAGAGACAACAAAAGGAGATATGAAAATGAGCCTATACGATTATTTGCAAAGGAAGAAGGAAGAGGAAAGCGAACCAGCACTGAAAGCGGAGAAAGAGGCGCACAAATGTAATGGCTGCGTGTGGGGTTCCTGGGCAGGCAATAAATACGTTTGCATGTTCAGGAGCTGCATCAAAAAAGAAT
>NZ_JBHTVT010000062.1:0-1101 GCF_042792795.1 Isoptericola sp. NPDC056605
ACAGCTTTATTCATGAACCAGGAGAAACAGCGCAAGACAGTATTCAGCAGCAACCACAAAGCACAAACGAAGATGAACAAAACACCTCAGAAGGCGAACAAAGCACAAGCAAAAAAGATGAGGTTTTTGACTTTGAACAAGACGCGGAGTATATATACGCGTCTTTTTTGTTTGATTACAACCTCGATCTATTCGAACAGCAAGGGAAATTACACTGGCGCAAATTCCAAGCCCTTCTAAAAGGTTTGAGCGAGGACGCTAAATTCTCAAAAGTCATTGAGATTAGAACAATGAAGCTGCCAAAAGAGGGAGAAGAACGCAAACGAATTCAGGAATTAAAGCGGATTTACGCCCTAAATAAAAAGCCAGTTGATGAAGAAGCAGCCATTAAAGAGTTGGACGCCAAGGCGTCAGCCTTCTTCCAAAACCTGCGCGGAAGGGGTGGTAAAAAATGAGTGATGGACGGGTTGTAATAGATGCCATTTTCGATACAGCACCAACCCAGCGCAGCGTACGAACCTTACAGCGGTCTTTAGATGGCTTGAATACTAACCGTTACAATGAACGATTGCGCTTAATGAGCGCCGAAATGAAGGCGGCATATAGAGCCTCAGCGCAGGCCCTTATACCATTCAAAAGGGAGCTTATTGAAACAGAATTCAAGTTTTTCAAACTAGCGCAAAGTATGAAGAACTACACCGGCACAAATGAACAATTTATTGGAGAAGTCCGGCGGCTTGGTCAAGAGCATAAAAAGGCCACAGAAAACATCATGAAAAACAACGAGATCATGAAAGCCGGCTTTATCCAGGGCGTAGGTCAAATGTTAGCCATGAGCGGCCAGAGTGAAAAAATCTCAGATAATTTCAAGAGAATGGGAAACCCACTTTACACCGTCAATAACGGGCTGTTACGGGTAACAGGCAGCCTTGAGAGGATGGCGCGTGAAGGTAACGCATCCGTTTTAGCGTTAAAAATGCTTGGCCCAACGGCGAACATGAAACAGTTAAACGACATGACAAGAATGATCACTCAAGGGCAAATGCGTTTTGCTTCCGTGGCTATTGCGAGCGCTGCGGCTTGCGTTATGCTATACGGCAA
>NZ_JBHTVT010000063.1:0-1063 GCF_042792795.1 Isoptericola sp. NPDC056605
GGTGATCTACCCATGTCCAGGGTGAAGTTCAGGTAACACTGAATGGAGGCCCGAACCCACGCACGTTGAAAAGTGCGGGGATGAGGTGTGGGTAGCGGAGAAATTCCAATCGAACCTGGAGATAGCTGGTTCTCCCCGAAATAGCTTTAGGGCTAGCCTTAAGTGTAAGAGTCTTGGAGGTAGAGCACTGATTGAACTAGGGGTCCTCATCGGATTACCGAATTCAGTCAAACTCCGAATGCCAATGACTTATCCTTAGGAGTCAGACTGCGAGTGATAAGATCCGTAGTCAAGAGGGAAACAGCCCAGATCGCCAGCTAAGGTCCCAAAGTGTGTATTAAGTGGAAAAGGATGTGGAGTTGCTTAGACAACTAGGATGTTGGCTTAGAAGCAGCCACCATTTAAAGAGTGCGTAATAGCTCACTAGTCGAGTGACTCTGCGCCGAAAATGTACCGGGGCTAAATACACCACCGAAGCTGCGAATTGATACCAATGGTATCAGTGGTAGGGGAGCGTTCTAAGTGCAGTGAAGTCAGACCGGAAGGACTGGTGGAGCGCTTAGAAGTGAGAATGCCGGTATGAGTAGCGAAAGACGGGTGAGAATCCCGTCCACCGAATGCCTAAGGTTTCCTGAGGAAGGCTCGTCCGCTCAGGGTTAGTCAGGACCTAAGCCGAGGCCGACAGGCGTAGGCGATGGACAACAGGTTGATATTCCTGTACCACCTCTTTATCGTTTGAGCAATGGAGGGACGCAGAAGGATAGAAGAAGCGTGCGATTGGTTGTGCACGTCCAAGCAGTTAGGCTGATAAGTAGGCAAATCCGCTTATCGTGAAGGCTGAGCTGTGATGGGGAAGCTCCTTATGGAGCGAAGTCTTTGATTCCCCGCTGCCAAGAAAAGCTTCTAGCGAGATAAAAGGTGCCTGTACCGCAAACCGACACAGGTAGGCGAGGAGAGAATCCTAAGGTGTGCGAGAGAACTCTGGTTAAGGAACTCGGCAAAATGACCCCGTAACTTCGGGAGAAGGGGTGCTTTCTTAACGGAAAGCCGCAGTGAATAGGCC
>NZ_JBHTVT010000064.1:0-724 GCF_042792795.1 Isoptericola sp. NPDC056605
CGGGCAGTTAGAAAAGCGAGAGGGGAGCATATATGGCATGGCTAAAAGTGGGTGACTGGGTTAGCTTCACTTGTGATCATGTCCGGCTTTTAATGGGGAAAGTATCGCGGTTAGATGGTTCTATCATCATGGTTAAAGTTGGTAGAAAGGTATATTATAGAAAACGGAAAGATGAGCTTCAGAAGATACCGCAGAGAGACGCGCCAAAATTCGATTCTGACGAGCTGAGAGCGATGATTGACATAGCGTTAGATGCAAAAGATAGGAAATGGTTCGGGGAGCTTACAGAGCAATTAAAACGACTTGAGGGGGAAACGCAGTGAGCGTCAGCGTTATAGGGAATGGAAGTTATATATTGGTCAAAGAATCAGGCGGAAAAGAGGCACTAGTTTATAAGATTAATGAAATTTTAGAGATTTACGCGGGCAGATATAAGGCAGTGAAATTCAAAAAAGAACAAATCCCATTCTTTAAAAAAAGTTTAGATAGATTTAAGAGAGAGCAAAGAAATGAAGTGCTTGAATTTTCTCAAGGGGACACAACAATAAAATTCACAAAAGAGGAAATCCCATTCCTTGAAGAGTGTTTGAAGCAGCTGAAGGGGGAAGCGGAATGATCCAAAAGATGAAAGGAACCATCTGCAAAGTTAGAGGATACCACAAGATAAACGATTCCAATACGTGCGCCACTTGCGGGCGCACACGAAAAAAATTCAAATGGTGGG
>NZ_JBHTVT010000064.1:734-1007 GCF_042792795.1 Isoptericola sp. NPDC056605
TCACAGTATGGCGGCATGGTGAAGCGGGTACAGGAAGAAGAGTTTGTAACGCACAATGATAAATCGCTTATCCAGGAAACGCGAACGCTGTTCATCATGGGGCTTCCTGTGAAGTCAAAGACTACTTTGCGGCCGGCGGGTCTGAGAGATAGCATCAGAATGTCTTGGGGTGCTGTCTGATGATTAAAGCGGTGAAAAATAGCGGGATGACGTGGATAGATTTAGTGCGGAAATACTTTCCCGATGCGAACGATAAGCAATGTGATTTTATAT
>NZ_JBHTVT010000065.1:0-1005 GCF_042792795.1 Isoptericola sp. NPDC056605
GAGCATTGGGCGCGTGATGGTCTGACAGAGGAAGATATCGCTCATAACATGGGAATTAAGCGGCAGACGCTTTATGAGTGGAAGAAAAAGCATCCTGACATAGATGACGCCTTAAAAAGAGGGAAAGCCGTTATTGATCTGAAAGTCGAGAATGCCTTATTAAAGCGGGCGCTGGGCTATCAGTACAATGAGGACACATACGAATGGGTTCAAAACATGAACGGTGAAAGTGAACTGAAAATCACTAAGCGTATCGTCAAAGAGGTTCAGCCCGACACAGGCGCAGCTATATTCTGGCTTAAAAATCGTCAGCCTGACGTATGGCGCAAAGAGTCTGAGATCAAAGACAATCAGACGAAGGCGCAGACAAACAAGATCAAGGCAGATACCGAGCTTGCGAAAGAGCGGACAAAGCTGCTTAAAGGCGATAAAGGCGACACTGCCCTTATTGCACAGGTTGCAGAGTTGTATAAAGCCGTGAATAAAGGTGGAGACGATGGAAATTAAGTTTTCACCGAAGCAGCAGGACATCATAACAAGACCTTTTGATCGTACATTAGAAGCAAACGAAGGCACGCCACGGTCAGGAAAGACGACAGCGGGCCATTTTCGCTATGCTCTTTATTTGTCGCTAACGCCGGATCAAAACCATTTGGTCGTTGCCTATAACCAGGAGCAAGCATACAGGCTCTTTATTGACGGTGACGGGACGGGCCTTAAACATCAGTTCGGCAACCTTGCCAAAGTGAAGCATGATGATTTAGGTGATCATTTAGAGGTACAGACGCCGACAGGGACAAAGAAAGTCTATTACAAGGGCGGCGGTAAAGCGGACAGCGTTAAAGCTATTACAGGTATGTCGCTTGGCTCAGTCGTGTTCTGTGAGATCAATCTGCTACACATGGATATGATTCAGGAATGCTTCCGGCGGACGTTCGCGGCAAAGATGCGCTATCACCTGGCAGACTTGAACCCACCGGCCCCGAATCATCCGGTCATTAAAGA